>JAGDXN010000050.1:28020-32368 GCA_023256455.1 Cuniculiplasma sp. | reverse complement strand
ACTGCATTATCATTTATGCCTGAAATTTCGTGGTAAATAAAATCCTCTTCCATAATATGTTATCCTTAAGTGAATCATAAATATGTGTAAAATACGTAAAAATTTCCTATATTTATCAAATCTATATGTAAATATATCGTATAAATATGCAAAATCATGTCAATCCAATCTCTGGTTAAAAATACAGAAAATATACTGCTTGAAATGGACAGCATATGTTCAGGGGATCTTTTTGTATTGAGCAGCTTCAGCAGGGAAGATATGATCATTCTCCACATCATGCTTTCAATGGGTATGAAAAGGGATGTTGTGACCATTGATACTGGTCGTCTTTATCAGGAGACCTTTGAATTCATGGAAAGAATCAGGGATGAATGGAATGTTCCCATAAAGTTCCTTTTTCCTGACAGAAATAAGGTTGAAGATATGGTGGATAATTTTGGCCCAAACCTTTTCTATAAGAGCAGGGAAATGAGGGAAATGTGCTGCAAAATAAGAAAGGCAGATCCTCTCAAAAAAATTCTATCTGAAAGGAAGGGCTGGATCACAGGAATCAGGAGGGAACAAACATCCGTAAGAATGAATGCCAATCATATTGAATATTCAGGAAGAAATGTGAAGTGCAATCCCCTTCTTGACTGGAAATATTCAGATGTTATGGAATACACCTTAAAGAATGGTATTCCTGAAAACATTCTTTATAAAAAGGGATATAAGAGCATAGGGTGCCTTCCATGCACAGCCCCTTCGGAAGGGGAAAGAGATGGAAGATGGTGGTGGGAGGATGGGGTGAAGGAGTGTGGAATTCACAGGGAAGAGGTGATGAAATAGTGTTGCCTCCCTATCATGGAAACAGGAGAATATCCATAGATAACCATGATTCTGAATTTTCCTCTTCCACAGAAAGGATTGATATTTCCCGTGAGGATGCAATTAACCTGTGGAATATGGCCACAGGATATTTCAGTCCATGCGATTCCTTCCACGATTATAATGAAACCATGGAGATTCTTCAAAATAACCATCTTGAAGATGGAACGGCATGGACCGTGCCTCTTCTCTTTCCCATCTCCAATAAATCATGGGATAGGATGAAGAATGGCCATATCCTTTCCCTTTATTTTGAAAACAGGTGCATTGCCCATGCCGAAGTGAGGGAAAAGTTCAGTCTTGACATGGATTTTTACTTAAAAAATCTGTTTGGAACATCTGATATGAATCATCCCGGTGTGAAAAGATCCATGGTAAGGGGAAACCATTTCATTTCCTGTAAAATTTTATCCTTTAACAGGGAAAACTTCATGGGGAATAATGGATCCATGGATACAGAATCTGTAAGAAATTTATGGAAAAAGATGGGTTTTGAAACAATCTGCGCATTCCAGACAAGAAATGCCCCTCACAGGGGACATGAGTTCCTTCATAAGGTTGCAATGCTGATGTTCGATGGGATAGCCATAACCCCATCCCTTGGTCCGAAAAAGGATGATGATCTTGATGATAGTCTTATAATTATGGCCTATGAAGCATATATGAAAAGTTACCTCAATCCACAAAGATCATTTTTTATCCCTGTGAACTACTCAATGCTCTATGCAGGGCCAAAAGAGGCATTCCATCATATGATCATGAGGAAAAATATGGGTTTTACCCATTTTATAATCGGGAGAGATCATGCAGGCACAGGATCCTATTATGGAAAGGATGAAGCCATAAGATTTGTCAGATCTCTTGGAGAAAAATATATCGAAGGAGTTTACATGGAAGAATCCTTTTATTGCAAAAGGTGCAGGGAAATTACCACTGAAAAACTCTGTCCACATGATGAAATTTTCAGAAAAAGGTTCAGTGGATCATTCATCAGAAATATGATGAGGAACGGTGAAGATCTGGACCAGGATATAATGAGAGAGGAGGTTTTCCAGACTCTCCTCAACATTTCAACCATCAAGGAAAAGATTCACTGATATTCATCATTCCCTTTGAGTTATTTTTTAGATTTGGATAAAATTTATTTCTTATTTTAAATTATTTCTCAGGAATTTCAGGCATTAATTTTTTTCAAAATGTATTTAATTAATATATTTAACGATGTCTTTCATTATCTTTCCATGGAATCATCTGAAATAGACAGTTCCAGTTCACTTTCTCTTCTTATGGAAAATGTTTCAAAAAGTTATGGAAAGATTACAGCAGTTAAGGATTTTTCAATTCAAATAAGGGATGGGGAAAGAGTGGCGCTCCTGGGAGAAAATGGTGCCGGGAAATCCACAACACTCAAGATCATATCGGGTTTAATGAAACCGGACACAGGGAAGGTAAGAATATTCGGATATCCTCCAAGTTCCTTTGATGCAAAAAGGATGATAGGTTATCTTCCTGAGGATCCCAGTCCCTATCTTAATCTATCCGTAAGGGAGAATCTGGAATATATTGGTGCCATAAGGGAAACGGAAGATCTTCAATCAAGGATTGAGGATCTTCTTGATATGTTATCTCTTAAGGGGATGGAAAGGCAGAAACCTCTTTCACTTTCAAGAGGCAACAGGCAGAAGCTTTGTCTGGCCTTATCGATCATCCATCATCCTAAATTTGCAATCATGGATGAACCGCTCAACTATCTTGATATCCCTACTCAGGAAACCATATTCCAGTATTTCGAATCCATGAAATCAACCTTTCTCATTTCAACCCATATACTTTCCATTGCCAAGAGGCTCACGGAAAGGATCGTAATATTATCATCGGGAAAGAAGGCATGGGAAGGAACAATTCAGGAACTTGAGGGTATGGAAGGAAATGGAAGGTCCATTGAAAGTGTTGTATCTGAGTTGATGAAGAATGTTTCTTAAGGTATTGAAGCTGTTAATAAAATCGAGATTTTCAAAATCTTTCCTTTTCATAATATTAATGATTTTCATCTATTCCATATATACAATAGCAATTGGTTCAGGTTATAATGAATTCAGTATATATTATCTTGCGTTCATATTTTTGATATTTCTTGTATCTGCAACCATGGTCGGAGGATTATCTCTCACTGCTGCAGACAGGGATTTTCTTCTTACATCCGCTGTAAGAAATAGAGTATTGATTCCAGCCTTTTTTATCGCTCAGGCCCTGGCATCCTCAATTCTTTTCATTGCAGCAGCCTCCGGTGCCATAATTCTTTTCAGGGGAAACAGCTTTGAGCTTATGGTGGGCATTGTGGCCATTATCTGCATGGCCATACTGCCCATATCCATGAGTTTGAACATGGCCGGGAGGAACAATTATGTTAAGGGTTTTTTCTCTGCAGCTGAGATAGGGTGGGTTGGCCTTTCCTTCACATCATTCCCCTATGGGGCCCTTTCCTTTCTTGTGGATGGAAACTTAAGTTCATCAATCATTCTCATATCCGTAACAATCATGGCAACCGCAGTTTCATCCTTAAACATAAGGGCAGAATCCCTGCCCTTCAGAATATCATCCTTTTCAATGAGAAACAGGACATCTTTCAAAAAAAGCTTCACCTTTACAGGCCTTTCCAGAGATTCTGCCATATTGAAACTTAACTTCAGGCAGATAGATTTTACCAGCAGGGTCGCATCCATGGGAAATATCCGGGTTAGAATAAACAGGGTTGGCATATATACAATGTTTCTCATCGTTTCCATACTTGCGGCTGTATTCACAGTTTTCATGTTTCTTTATGGGAAAAAGATTGACACATCTTTCTTTACATTCATACTCTCAGCGTACATTGTATGGTTCCTTTCCCTTGCATTCAGCACAGGAACACTGTCAAAGGAGAGGGCCTGGCTATCCTTTACATCCATGCCTGTTGAATCCTATTTGAGAATGGTAATGATTGCAAAAATGCTTCAAACCCTTTTTATATCAGTGCCCTTTGCCCTGTCATCCCTTATTGTGGGCATATATATTGACAGATCATTCATCCCTCTGGCAGCAGTAATTCTGATGTTTCCTCCTGTTTTCACCGGAATAAACTTCTCACTTTCATTCATAAGATCGCCCTATCAAATACTTCAGGAAGACATTCTTCCTTCGGTGTACAATGCATCCCAGTTTGCCCTCTTTCCCATATCCTTTGGGATGCTCATTACTCTGTTTGTCGTAATTCTTCTTCCAGTTTCAACCATCCCGATTTTTGTTGCCTCAGTCCTGTTCCTGTTATTCCTTTCATGGAGGAAGGATTACTGGAAGAATCATCTTTACAGCTGGATTGAAAGAGGTTATCAGTAAAATGCTTACTGGAAAGGTTTCCCTGTTATTTTTGAAATTCTTTCCTTAACAATTTCGGGAACATAGAAGTTGCTTTCAAAGGGGAAAACAAACTGTACACTGT
>JAGDXN010000050.1:24530-28010 GCA_023256455.1 Cuniculiplasma sp. | reverse complement strand
CACCATCAAGTTTCTTTAGTTTTTCAATAGATGGTTTTGCGTCATCAAGATGGCTGAAATTGGTCAAAAAAAGAAGCATACCGTTAATATCCTTCCTCTCCTGGACTATGTAATCACCAAGAATTTCAATGGCTTTCATTCTGACCACCTTTACCAGGCTATCATCCACAGCCATTCCAATTATGGCAAGGTTCAGTTTTCTATATTTATATGCGTTGAAATTTGGCCTGATGTTTATCAGATCCTGTTCCTTGATCTTCTCAATCTTTCTCTTAACCACACTTCTGGGAATCCCTGTTTCCAGAGATATTTTATTCACACTGTCCATGGGATGGCTTATGAGATAGCCTATAATTTCAAGGGTTTTTTCATCAACGACCACATTATCATACTTCTGGAATGTTGAATACATTATGTTGCAATGGGGCAGAAGTTTTTCAATTTTCTGCATTGCTCTCCTCAGATCATCATCATTTTCCTTATACATCTCAATGTTGACAATCTCCCTGTGAAGTCCTGATACATGCATGGCATATACACCTCCAATCTCATTTCTGAACTCTTCCGTCAAAATGGGATCGGAATCATCGCAGGTAACCACAAGAAAATATGCCCTCAATCCTATCATGGTTGGATTTATGAAAACAGACATTCCTCTCAGGGAATTGTTCTCAATCATCTCCTCCACCATCTTCCTGACAAAATTTGGGCTCCTGGAAATCTGTTTGGCAATCTGCCAGTATGTTGGTCTTTCATTGATTACCTTGCCTGGCCATTCCATATATTTTATAACATCAACATCTGGCATATTCATAATAATACTCATGCATTCAGTATATTTAATCATAAATATTCATAATTGTCAGACAATTATATCCAAAAAGTGTTATGGATAATCATGGACAGATATGAAAGTAAAGGAGTTCATGTTGATCCTTATTATTTACAGAACATTGTAATATCAATCTGGATTCAAACTAATTATCTTAATAGAATGATGCTATTTCACTTTCTTTAAATACCAAACGTGTAAAAATTGATACATTAAAATACTTTATATATCAATTACTGATGTCGAATTCGATATATGACAGCAGGAGAATATCTGGACAGCGCCCTATTCATTCTTTCCCTGAAACCAATGAGCGGATATGAGCTTTCAAGAAAATTGAAATGGGACGGCTCAATGGTTTCCGGTGGAACCATAAGACCACTTCTTAAATCCCTTGAGAAGCAGGGATTGATCACATTCGACACACGGGGAAGGGCCAAGGTTTACAGGCTCACTCCAAAGGGTGAAAGATACGTCTCAAATCTCAGACTTTTCAGGGAAACCATAAGGGAAAAGATGCTGAAGGTTTCCATGGGTCGGGATATCCTTTTCCCTGAGGTTCTCACAAGCATAGATGACACTGTCATACTGAACCAGGCAATTGAAGAGATGGCCTATCTGATCATTAAGGAGGTAAAGATAGCCTTTGCCCTTAAGAAAAAGGGCGAGGATGGGGCACTGAAGGATCTGAAGGCCATGATTGAAAGAGATATGGGTGAAATACTTGAATCCAGAAGGTCAAGGTTACAGCAGTGAAGAACTGAAAAGGCATGCCACTTCCACCATAATCATAATGGCCCTGATGGGTACTCTTATAACATATGTGGAAACAATGGTTACTCCGGCCATTAACATCCTTGTAACAGATTTTCACACCACATACACCCAGATATCCTGGATCATAACAGCATACGTAATTAGCGGAACCATATCTGCGGCCATTTTTGGAAGGCTTGCTGATATCGTTGGAAGGAAAAAGATCTTTGTGGCTCTTTCTGTGGTGTACACCATAGCGGTATCACTGGGCGGATTTGCAACCAACCTTGGTGAATTGATTGCTGTAAGGGCACTTCAGGGTCTCGGTTTCGGCATGTTCCCGGTGGCCTTTGCCCTTCTCAATGACCAGGTTCCAAAGGAGAGGCTTGCCCTTGCCCAGGGAATCCTCAGTGCAACCTTCTCTGCAGGAGCAGCTCTGGGCCTTGTCCTTGGATCTTACATCATAAATACACTGGACTGGGAATGGTCATTCCACTCTGCCATACCTGCAGCTGCAGCCCTTTCCATATTATCTTTCATCATCCTCAGGGATAGCAGGTCCCCTGCAAGGGAAAAGATCGATTTCATGGGTGTGGCCTTTCTATCATATACAGTATTTGCATTCATACTTGCCATATCTGAGGGCCAGGATTGGGGATGGATGTCACCCACCATAATCCTCCTCTTTGTGAGTTCGCTCTTCTCCCTCATTTATTTCCTGATTTCAGAGAGGAGCCTTTCTGACCAGCCATTCATAAATCTGGATACACTGAAAATAAGAAACGTGCTTCTTGCAAACTTCTCCGGACTGTTTGCACTTGCATCTCTGTACTTCCTGTTTTTCACCATACCCACACTTCTACAGGCACCAGCCCCTGCAGGTTTTGGACTTTCCATATTTGATTCCGGCCTGTTTCTCCTTCCTGCTGCCATTCTAAGCATGTTAATGGCACCTGTGGGAGCAAGGATAACACTGGTAAGGGGCCCAAAGGTCAGCATTGCGGTGTGAAGCTTGGTCCTTCTGTTTGCATACATATTCCTCGTTTTTCTCAGATCTGCATTGATCTACATCATACTGGGTGCATCCATCCTCGGGGCAGGCCTGGGAATGGTCTTTGTTGGAATAATTAATATTCTCCTGCTTTCTGTGCCACCGGAGAAGGCCGGGGAGGCCACGGGAATGAATGTTGTTTTCAGAAATGTTGGTACGGCAATTGCCCCCGCAGTTGCCGGTGTATTTGAAACAATATATTTCGAAAATGTTGCTGTGGCATATATACCCTTCAGAATAGGATATCTCCCTGAAATACCATACTATTACAAATTTCCCTCAGGGGAGGCCTTTGATGTCATATATGTCATTGGCATAGTGTTCATTCTGATAAATCTTGTAATAACCTACTTTATGAAAAATATAAAGGTGAATAAAAATGAAGAAATTCCTGATTAGTTTTGTGATTTTGTTGCTTGTCCTTGGCGCCTTTGCCAGTTTGGGCACAGCCAGTTCAAATGCAGCCACTTCATCTGCACCCCTTGCTGAAGTGCAAACATACTGGATAAACCAGACCAGTACAGTTACGGTGAGCACTGGAATGGATAATATACCGCTCTTTGCCCAGTTTGTTGCAACCGATTCTGCAGATAATGGGCTCATACTCAACCTGTCCATAGGACTAAATTATAATGGAACAGGGCCGCTCAATTACAGCTATGTTCATGGATTGAACGGGAAGGTTGTGGATTATACCGATTATGTTTACCAATCTGGAATGAAATATACGGCATATCAATTGGTGAACATATCTGCCAAATATAAATCTGGGATTTACACAGAATCCCTGAACTATATCCTCATCAATGGGACAACCGGAACTGTGGTAAGTTCAGGCAAG
>JAGDXN010000050.1:19867-24520 GCA_023256455.1 Cuniculiplasma sp. | reverse complement strand
ATTCCAGGTTATGTGAATGAAAGGGTATCTGCAACCTATTTCACCATTGGTTCAAAGATCGTTGAGCCTGAGCCAGGCCTTAAGGATGCAATCATGCACATTGTTATGGAGAATGCGGGAACGGGATCTGCAACAAACGTGACCTTTTCCTTTAAGCCATCCATGCCCTTTTACGGCTCCTCTTATAATCTATCTGTGCCTGGAGTTGCACCCTTCAGTCTCATCAATCTGACGGTTCCTGTAAACATAAGTTCAAAGGCGGCCTTTGGATCCTATGATTTCTCAGTCAATGTTACATATTCAGGTACATATCATAACATTACGGGAAATGTTAAGATCAATGGGTATAATTCCCTTATGATGGTGGCGTACCATACCAATCCACCCATAATATACAGGGGAGATAAATTCATTAAATTAGATGCCGTATTCGTCAACAACGGCACGTCTCCAATTTACAACGCCAATGTAAATCTGACCGGGCCTTTTAAAACGGTGGCCGGAAATTTCACCGATCCCCTCATAATGCCGGGTTCACAGTTCAACGGAACCTTCTACTTCAATGCTCCATACACATCCGGCAAGATCATGCCTGAAATTAAGGTTGGGAACTACACCTATATGCTTTCCATCAGGATCCACGAGGGGGCAATCATACATGTAAGTGATACCATATCATCCTACAATCCAGGGCAGTCAAAGGCACTGATGGTTTTCAACTTTACAAACACCGGAAACAGGACTGCATATGATATACAGATACACCTTCTTTCCCCGTCCATAATGAGCATTCACGTTTCATCCTCCAATCCTCTTGGGGCACTCACAGCAAACAATCTTACCATAGGCAGCCTTGCACCTGGCAGTTCATTTATCATAACATTCATTGTGGATATATCTTCCAGCGCACCAACAGGTTATTACAATGCACAGCTGGCATATTCATACATGTATAATGACAGCGCCCAGAGATATAACGGTTTCAACAACTTCCAGTTCCATGTTGTTCCCACAGAGATCCAAAAAATACAGAATGTGGTGACTCCTTCAAACATTATATTCGATGCAGCCATACTTGTTCTGCTGGTTGTCATCCTTGCCCTTCTTCTGGTTGCAGCAAGGAGGAGAAAGGGTGGCAGATCGAAGGTTAGAAAATGATACTCATAGATTTCATAATACTGTGGATCCATATTTTTTCCGCCATATTTTTTGTGGGCGGATCCTTTTTCATATGGCTTGTAGTGGTACCTGCATCATTCAAGATCACTGATGACGAGAAGTTAAGGACAAGAATAGTCGGTTTAATAGGAAAACAGTTTGCCCTTTTCACTGACATTACCCTTGCCATTCTGGTAATCACAGGTATATATAACGCAACCTGGTACCTTAATTATGACGTGAGCAATCTTTTTGATACAGATTATGGTCAGACCCTTCTTGCAAAGATCATTCTTGTGGGCATAATGATCATCATCCTTTACGGAAACAACATATACCATGGAAAGAGGATAATGCAGATGGCAAGGGAAGGCAGGTTTGAGGAGATGCGCAGATTGAGAAAATGGTCTCATTTCTTTTCTTACATCACCCTTGCTCTTTTGATGATAATAACAATTCTTGCAGTTGCCCTGCAATTTTACCTATAATTCTATATTTTTAAAAACTTTTAAATAAAAAAGGCGAGAATGGTAAAAAAAGTAAGGTATGTTTACCTTGCTGATGCAGCTATTCTCTCTATCTCTTCTTTCTTTGCCACTGCATGGGAATTCTGGTCATTTCTTGCTGCCTGCATAATCTCATCTGCAAGGCATGATTCTATGGGTTTTTTGCTCTTATAGGATGCATCTGTTGCTCCTATGGCAATATTTCTCAGAGCCTCATCAACCCTTCTGGACGGAGAAACATCCACTGCCTTTGGTACTGCCACACCACCGTACTTCAGCCTTGTAACCTCTTCCCTCGGGGCTGCGTTCTCTATGGCGTTGACAAGTATCTGTACAGGATTCTGCTTTGTCTTCTCCTCTATTATCATGAAGGCTTCCCTGAGAATCCTATATGCTCCATACTTCTTCCCTGTCCACTTCTCGGACCTCATAAGCTTGTTTATCAGCCTCTCAATTGTGTTTATGTTTTTCTTCCCTGCAGAATAGTTTGAGAATCTTCCTCCTGTGTGAAGATTCATGTATGAATTGAGATTAATGTATTTGGCAAGGCCCTCATCGTGGACCTCAACTCCATTCACATCATATTTACCAAATATTTTCAGTTCCATTATCTCACCGTCTTCTCCTTTCTTCCTCTTACAAGCTCAATAAGTGATATTCCGTTTACTGCAACAACCTTATACCTGACTCCAGGTATATCTCCCTTACTTCTTCCCTTTCTTCCCCCTATTCCTTCCACCATGACTTCGTCATGTTCATCAATATAGTTAATGGCACCGTCACCGGGGGCAAAGGCTGTAATCTGCCTTCCGTTTTTGATAAGCTGAATCTTGACACATTTTCTTATGGCCGAATTGGGCTGTTTTGCCTCAATTCCAATCTTTTCAATAACTATCCCTCTTGCCTGTGGTGCACCCTCCAGTGGGTCGCTCTTCTTCTTCAGATCAAGCATTCTTCTCTTATACTTGCTGTTTGACCATCTGAATTTCTCTCTGTCGCCACTTAATTTTGAACCTGCATTTTCACCATTCGCCAATATATCACCTGTTGTTAAATTGAACCTTATGTCTTTATGAAGTATAAGGGTAATGGAAATATGAATATAAATTCTATTATCTCTGAAGGTTGAAACTGTTCAAATTCCAAACAATGTACACAAAATCCTTATGTGCCTGCCTTTAATTTAGCGGAGAAATTTTGGCAGACAGAAATAGATCGATCATAGGTACCCGCTCGTTCCTTTCATCCCTTGGAGCCACAGCGGCTTCCACATTCGTTGGGATATATGCAGTTATTATAGGAGCAGGGGCAGTGGAAATGGGATGGCTTCAGTCTTCTGCAACATCCATATCCAATGGCGGCCAGATTCTGTGGGGAAAGCTCAGCGATAAGGCGGGGAGAAGAAAGGGTTTCCTTGCAATGGGAAGTGTTATTCTTGCATTTTTGTGGTTCCTAATGCCCTTTACAGCTACACCAGTTGGTCTCATCGCCGTATATGCTCTGATTGCCCTCTTTGGTTCCATGATAACTGTGAACTGGTTCTCTCTGATTGCAGATCTTTCAGATAGAAGTGTCAGGGGAAAGTTTCTGGCATTCATAAACAATGTATCCTCTGTTGGAACCATAATTTCTCTGATTGCCATGACATTCCTGTTCAATAGCAATTCCTCAAGGGATATAGAAATACCATTCTTCCTTGCGTCCATAACCTATCTTCTCTCTGCCATATTAATGATATTCCTTAAGGAGGAAAGGCACAGGCCACAGTTTAAATATTCAATGGTAAAAACACTCAGGCACATAAGGGAAGATAATAATTTTTATCCCTATTTTAAGGCAACAAACATTCAGGGGTTTTTCTGGTCCATGGCCTGGCCAATGTTTCCCATAACCATTGTAACAGTGATGAATTTCACCCTCAGGGATGTTGCCATACTTACCATCGTTTCATTAAGTATTTCCATTATTGTTCAGACATATCTTGGGAAATACAATGACAGAAAGGAGAGGCCACCCCTGATCTTTCTGAACAGGATAATGCTCAGCCTCATACCACTTTTATATGCATTCTCCAATTCCTTTATCCTCTTTATTGCAATCGAAATATATTCGGGCTTTCTGGGGGCACTGCAAAATATAGTTATGAACTCCTATTTGCTTGATATAATTCCTGGGAACAGGAGAGCAGAATATATATCCATAATCAATGGGTTTAACGGCCTGGTATACCTTCTGGGTGCACTCACAGGTGGATATGTTCTGAGCTTTGCAGAAAGCCTCCTTCCCCTCAGACAGGCATTGATTGCATCCTATATTATTGTATTTTCTGGCAGATTCCTGACATCCTTCCTTTTCCTGAAACTTAAGGAGCCGGACAGGACAGGAAGAACGCCCATTGGGCTTTTCTCCATTCTTTACAGACAGAAGCTTCCAGGAAATCCATCAGGGGGAACAATGAAGATGAGGGATTGATTCCAGTTCATATTTTCAAATTTCATGCCTCCTGTTTTCCAGAAATAATGTGAACGATGGAATCATAATCAGGATTATCATGTATGCAATTATAATCCCAGTATTATCTGAAAAATAGCCATAAATGGATGAAATCAGGGAAATTATAAGAATCATGGAGGAAAGGACGCCTGCAGCCTTTATTTTCCAGGAAAGGTCTGTTCTTGTGAAGGATATGCCTGTAATAATATGTACAGTAATATATAGAATGCCTATGAGGCTTGCAAGAAACAGGAATGTACCATAATATCCATAGCTAAAATGGCCGGCTATGAGAAGGATAAGGGAAATAAGGATCATGAAATAGAGGATATTTTTTCTTTCAGCATGAAAATTTATCATTCTCCTGGAAAAATCTTCCATCATCTGAATGAGGGCATTTCCATAGGAGAGTGTGAGATTGAAACCGCTTATTATGAGGAGTGCAATGAAGAAGATTATAATGGCGGACCCCCCATACTGGCCCAGATATTGAAAG
>JAGDXN010000050.1:13517-19857 GCA_023256455.1 Cuniculiplasma sp. | reverse complement strand
AAAGAGTATGAGAGGGTCTGAACCAAAATCAACCATATTATTTCCGAGGAAACGGGTCACGGCGAATGAACCCAGTATGAGGGCAAATCCTGTAAGGGCGTAGGAATATATGAGAGGAATCTTGATCTCCCCAATGGTTTCCTCTGCATCTCTCTTCAAAAATATGCCACTGCCTCCACCTGAAAACATGAGTATGCCTATGATTACCCCATCCCAGAAGTTTCCACTTAAAATGGAGAATTGTGGTTTTAAGGATCCCTTTCCTGTGGTCAGCATGAAAAGGGAAATTGCAATTATGCTGCCTATTTCAATCATCCCAAGAATAACAATGGGTTTTAGAGACCAGGCAAGTCCCCTTGAAAGTGGTATAAATATAAGAATCAGATAAATTACAGGGAAAAGGATGTAAAAAAATATCTCATAATTCTTTGCAATGCCCGTAAAGGGAAAGAGGAAGGAAGATAGAAACATGATTATGTTTGGAAGCACGAGAACTGAATATAAAATGTAAATGAAGCCCGTGGCCATGCCAGCTTTCCTTCCAAGGCCCATATGGGCATAGGAGGCATATCCCTCATTTGTGTGAGTCAGCCCTGAAAAAAACAGCACCGGTATGAGTGTGGTGAAGGATATGAGGAATGCCACCACTGTTATTTCAGGCAATTCTGTTCCACCAAACAGGGCCATCACGGGGAAAAGGGCAATGAAATCTAAAAAGGGCCCTATGGATGAAAAGGACTGAAAAAGAATGTGCAGGAATGAGATCCTCATAGGGGAAGTGATTTAAAAAAGTAAATAAATTTTTACTTATATGAAATATTCTTCAAAAACAGGATGGAATCAGAGAAACTCTTCCAGATCCTGTTCCTTCAGCTGTTTTATGGGTTTTTTGATCAGTGGAGTATTCAGAACTTCATCCCTTGATTCATATGTGGGATCGTTGCTCTCATAAAGAATACCTATGGGTATTCTGTCTCCCCATTCCGCAGCCTTTTTGAATGCAGCCATGAGATCGGACGTGTCATGTTTTTCGTCCTCAAGGTGGTATACCCTCTTCCTGAAGAAGTCAAAGGTGTTATCCTTATTATATGTCACACATGGGCTGAATACATCCACAATGGAGAATCCCTTATGGGATATGGCTTTCTTAATGGTCTCAACCATATGCTTCACATCCCCGGAGAATTCCCTGGCGACAAAGGTTGCTCCAGCTGAAAGTGCCATTGAAAGTGGATTTATGGGCGGCTCAATGTTTCCATCGGGTGTTGTCTTTGTCTTCATTCCAAGCATGGACGTGGGTGAAGCCTGTCCTGTTGTAAGTCCAAATATCTGGTTGTCCGAAACTATGTATGTTATATCCGGATTCCTTCTGGAGCTGTGGTAGAAGTGCTGTGTACCCTCATTGTATCCGTCACCATCTCCTCCATAGGCAATTACGGTGAGCTCAGGGTTTGCCCATTTTATGGCCGATGCAACAGGCAATGATCTCCCATGGATTCCATGGAAGCCGTAAGCCCTCACATATTCTGGCATGTTGCTTGAGCAACCTATTCCTGAAACTATGACAGTCTGTTCCGGCTTAATCCCAAGCTGGGCAAGAGCCATGGGTATGGCAGTCAGCTGGGCATAGTTTCCGCATCCCGGGCACCAGTCAGCCTTGACCGTTCCCTTAAAATCGTTCATTGTAACCATTTTTATCACTTCCTTATCCTTTCCTCTATTTGGGCCGCAAGGGCTCCGGGGTAGAAGGATTCCCCATCATATTTTGTCACAAGTTCTCCAGTTACACCTATTTCAGAGGATATGAGCCTTCTGAGCTGTCCAGTGTAGTTGTTTTCCACAAAGACAACCTTTTTCTTGCCCTTTACCAGTTCCTTTATGTCAGGGTTTACAGGATAGGGCCTGTTGACCTCGATGGCACCGATCTTTATGCCCTTGGCTCTGAGAATATCGATGGCCTCCTCAACCGCACCTTGTGTGGAACCCCACTGGATCACCACATATTCCGCATCCTTGAGGAGATAGGTTGGTGTTGGCGGCAGTTCCTTCATATAAGTTTCCATCTTTCTCATTCTCTTTTCCATTATCTTTCTTCTTATTTCCGGATCGGTTACAGCATCGCTCACCACATCTCCCTTCTCGTCATGCTCATCTGAATCTTCATTGTGCATCAGATTGGGTGTCCCTGGAAGAGCCCTTAAGGATATGCCCGTCTCTGTGAATTCATATCTCTTGTAATCCTTCTCATCCCCTGTTGCGAATTTTGGCCTCACAATATTGGGCGTAAGATCAAACTTTTCCACAGTCTCATAATGCTCTGCAAGATAGAGATCAACCATGAGGAAAACAGGCATCTGGTACTTTTCTGCAAGGTTAAGTGCCTCTCCAGCCATGTAGTACACCTCTTCCACATTTCTCGGTGAGAATACGGCCTTGGGGAAATCACCCTGAGATGCACCAATAACCTGGAAAAGATCGCCCTGTTCTGTCTTCGTTGGCAATCCTGTGGACGGCCCGGCCCTCTGTGCCTCATATATCACAAGGGGGACCTCCATTTCTGCAGCCATTCCCACGGCCTCCGTCATCAGGGCAAATCCTCCTCCCGATGATCCGGTCATTGCCCTTATACCAGCGTAGTTTGCTCCTATTGCCATGTTTATGGCTGAAATCTCATCCTCAGTTATCTTTACAAAAACATCAAAGTTCTTGCTGTGTGATGCAAGATAATGGATTATGGATGATGCAGGGGTCATGGGGTAACCAAAGTATGCCTTCAGACCTGCCCTGACCGCACCCATTCCTGCAGTTTCACCGCCGGAAATCAGGTAAAACCTCTTATTTTCGGGTTTCAGCGTTTTATTGGATTTTCCATATTTCGAAACGAATGTTTCATAACCTTCCTTTGCAGCCTTAACATTCATTTCTGCAATATCTCCCTTTCCAACAAACTGATCTCTTATGACACCGGCAAGGGTTTCAAAATCTATGGAAAGGTATCCGAATACTGCGCCTATGGCAACAGTATTTTTCAAAAGAGTGTTTTTGCTGTATTTCTGTGCAATCTCCCCAAGGGGTAAGCCACAGTATTTTACATTATCATATTTCTTGAAATCGCCCAGGGCAGTATCATAAACTGCTATGCCGTCAAGGGGTGATGCACCACCCTCATTAATATTTGGGTTTGTATGCCTCTCAAGAGCATCCTTGTTTAAGGCTATGAGTATATCAAGGCCATCACCCTGGCTTCTTATCCTGTTATGGGAAGCCCTTATCTGATACCACGACTGTCCACCTCTAATAATACTCTGGTAATAATTGTAGGTTTGAACATGCAGTCCATTTCTTGAAAAAACCTTTCCTATTATAAGCCCGGCTGACTGCACTCCATCTCCGGCAGCCCCACCGACTCTTATAATTACTTCATTCTGATCCATGAGTAATCACAAACCACTATTCTATCAAGCTATAAATTTTTTTAAAAGGAAAAGTGATCTTTATGTAATTTATTTCCAGGGATACTATTTAGAGTAGTATTCACAATACAGCATGGTATTTTTCAATCAACTATGGAATTTTCCGGGATTTATGGTAAGATTCTGCAATCATTCTTGCTTTTTCTTCTGCCTTTGGAATTCTTATGCTAAACTGGATCATTTTTCCTGCAATGTAGAAAAAAAGAGTTTCCATCTTCTTCTTTCCATTTTCACCGGTTCTATAGAATTTCATCAAACCATCTAAATTCAGGTTAAACACGAAAAGGATATCTCTTGTGATCAAAATTCTCCTTATGACCAATCTGATTAAATTTCTCTCATACCTTCTTTCAGTGGAAATATCTTTCTTTGAAACATCTCTTGTTATATTTTTTGCAAACCTTTCATCCTCGGGTATTTTCACAAATCTTCCAAGGGCCATGGCTATATTCCATACATAAACATCTTCTCCATAGTTTAGATCAGGGTAACCCCCTATTTCTCTGATAAAGTCTGATGGAAAGAAACTCATGAGAGAGCCCTTATCCTTTCCTGAACAAAGGACAAAATCATTGCTGTAATTTTTGAGAATGTTTTCTATGGTGTTTTCAAGATCCATATAAAATACATCAACATCCACAATGCAAATATATTCTCCCTTTGATTTTTCAATTCCGATCTGTCTTCCTCTGCCTCTGGTGCATTTTTCCTGAAAGATGTGAATTTTATCATTCTCATACTTCTTAAAATTCTCATATGTAGAGTCTGTGGAAAAGTTGTCCACAATGATCATTTCATAGGGAAGTCTAAAATTCAGGAAACTTTTCATAAACTGGTCCACGGTGTCCCCTGAATTGTACGATGTTATGCAGAAGGATATCACAATAGGGTTCATTCTTATGATTATGTTAATATTTGCTATCTTTTTCTAAGAATATTTGTTAAATCAAATAGGAATCATTTATTTCAATGTACCTCATATATGTACCATAAACTCATTATTTACACCCATAATAAATAGCACAATGGATCCAAAGGTCGAGCAATCCCCAAATAAAAAGAAATTTTTGAACATTGCCATTGTTCTTGTCATATCTGCCCTTGTCATATTCTCCACACTGGAATATTACGATGCCAATATGAAATCGGAGGAAATAAATCAGTTAAAGTTAAAGATAAACAACAGCGGAAATTTTTCTGAAAAAGCCTTTCTGCATAACAACAATATAAGTTCCAATTTCTACCAGTATGAGGGGAACAATCTACACCAGTTTGTGATCAATTCAACACCAGGAAATTTTTCCATAAAGCTGAACGGTTCCATAATAGTTGATCCATCCTATTCTGATGGAATGTTCTTTGTGCCCATCACAAACATGATGGAATGCACTGGCGCACTTTATGCCGTAAATTCAACAAACGGGAAAATAGTGTGGAACGATTCCTATCCCAATGAGGTCATGACAGAACCTCTCATTGTAAATGATCTTGTGATTGTTGGCCTTGGAAATAACGAGTTTGTAAATCCAAATATCAGGGGAACAGGAATCAACTATATTGCAGCAGTAAATATGCTTAATGGTTCATCTGTGTGGGAATTCAATACATGCGGGGAAGATATGCCCACACCGGTGTATCACGATGGCCTCATAATAGAGCCAACCGGAAGTGGCATTGTATATGCCATAAATGCAAGCAACGGTAAACAGGTATGGAATCTTTCCACCGGTTCATTTGTGAGCATGTCTTCACCTGCCATATATGATGGAAACATATATTTCGGTGGAGCATGCCCATATGCATTCTATGCAGTAAATATTACACGTGGCAATATCCTGTGGACCTATTATACCAATGCCACCGGTGGACTCACTGATGGTTCCCCTGTAATACTGAACGGGCAGGTATTTGACGGATATACCGTAGATACAGGGGATAATGTATTCAACGATTACATATTCTCACTCAATGCCAGCAATGGAAATCTCAACTGGCTGACATATGAAGGTACGGGAATACAGCCAAATTCACCTCCCATTGAAATTCCTCCACTTACTGCTTCAGGTAATACTGTGTTCAGCGAACCCACATCTTTGGGGAAACTCTATGCCATAAACGCTGAAACAGGAAATATTGAATGGTCAACTGTAACAGGAACCGACGATTCCAATCCTGCAATAATCAATGGAATGGTGCTGACAGTGAATATTACTGGAACCCTGTATGTGATTAACAGCACAGGATGTGTGATAAATTCATATAAGACAGGGGTAATCTTTGGACCGGGCGATATAATTGTGATGGTGCACCATCTTATTCTCTTCGGAAATAATGGGGTATTTGAGAGCATTCCATACTCTAACATGAAACAGATAACAATTTAAATTTTTTAAAATATTTTGATAATACTGTACATAAAAATATAAAATTGTTAATGTACATGTGTTGAATTGTACTGACGATGAGTGAGAAAATCTTAAAAGATGCCTATATTCTGGATGCAGCCAGGACACCCTTTGGGAAAAGAAACGGCTTTCTTTCAACAGTTCATCCTGTTGATCTTCTTGGTAATCTTTTGAAGGACATGATGAAAAGATCTGGAATTATGCCTGAATTTATTGATAATGCCCCTAAACCTGATATTGTTGGTGAAGCCGACCCATTAATTGTTGATATTGTTGTTGAAAAGTTCCAACTGTCTGTGTTATATTGAGCAATTGAATATGTACCGTTCAAATAAATATCTTGAGTAAAATAATAATTGTTCGTTGCTGGTGCTGAGGATGATGCGTTTGGATTGCTTGATAGCAAAGTCCCACCATTTAAAACTGTAACCGTACCGTTGAACGTAATTGTTCCGTATATTG
>JAGDXN010000050.1:3062-13507 GCA_023256455.1 Cuniculiplasma sp. | reverse complement strand
AATGCCATTCTATCGGCAGGTTTCCCCGAATCCATACCTGGAACAAGCATAGACAGGCAATGCGGTTCAAGCCTTCAGGCAGCACAGTTTGCAGCACAGGGTGTGATGACAGGAATGTATGATCTCGCAGTGGCATGCGGTGTTGAATCCATGAGCAGGGTTCCCATGTTCACAACGATCAAAAAAGAATCCAATCCCATAACTGAGAATTTAAGGGAAAGATATTCCCTTGGAGAGGAATGGTTCAGTCAGGCAAGGGGAGCGCAGATAATTGCTGAAAAATGGGAGATTGGAAGGGAGGAGATGGATTCCTACAGCCTGAGAAGCCACAGGCTTGCCCATGGCTCCAGGGAATTTTTAAGAAATGAAATAGTGCCGGTTTCCATTAAGAATCAGGATGGGATAACCATAGTTGATCAGGATCAGGGAATCAGACACGATACGGAAATGGAAAAACTTCTCTCACTGAGAGATGCATTTCCTGGAATACACAATATAACTGCTGGTAACTCGTCCCAGATATCAGATGGAGCAAGTGCTGCTCTCATATGCTCTGAGGATTTCCTGAATAATCATAATAAAAAGGCAAGAGCTGTATTCAAATCCTTTTCCGTGGTGGGCGTTGATCCAGTTTCAATGCTAACCGGACCCATAAAGGCAACTGAAAAGATCCTTAAGAGGGAAGGTCTTACCATGGATGATATAGATCTCTTTGAAGTTAACGAGGCCTTTGCATCGGTTGTTCTTGCATGGATGAGAGAAACAGGGGCAGATCTTGACAGGGTAAACATCCATGGAGGTGCCATTGCCATTGGCCATCCTCTTGGGGCCACAGGAGGACGATTGATTGCAACAATGATAAACTCTCTGGAAAAAATGGGAAAACAAAGGGGCTTAATTGCAATTTGTGAGGGTGGAGGAATGGCCAATGCATGTATTTTGGAGAGAATCTAATTTGAATTAAAATGTAAGGGAAACCTTACAAAAATGGAAAGATTTTTAATATGGGGTTTAATGTAAGGATATCCTTACATGCTCCATTTAAAATCCTTCTGTGAAAATATGAGTGGCTTGAAAAAACCTCCTGATAATATGGTGGAAAAGGAGGTGCGGATTTAGGTGGATGGGAGATATTATGGAAGAAATATATTTCCTGTCATAATTGCATCCCTGAGCATCTTTGCAGCAAGCTATAATATTGCCACAATTTCCGTTGGCCTTGCTTCTATTGAATCCCTATTTCATCTTCAGGGTGCTGAAGTTACTCTATTGACATCAGCCATTCTTATGGGTGCAATTTTTGGAGCCATCCTCAGTGGAATCTTCTCTGACAGATTTGGGAGGATTGGCATACTCACTGTGGATCTGATAACATTCGTTCTTGCTGGAATAGGCTCAGCCCTATCAACCGATTTCATTGAAATTTTTATCTTCAGGTTCATGGTTGGCATTGGCGTGGGGATCGATTATGTTGTGGTGTTTGCATATCTTTCCGAGGTTGAACTTCTATCGGGGAGAGGTTCAAGGAGTCTCACCATAGTTATGTTTTTTGCAAACTTTGGCATTCTAATGGCCTATGCATCAGGTGCAATCCTTTCCCCTTTTTATCACAGCCTTGCATGGAGGTATGTATTTCTCTCAGGCGCAGTACTTTCTATCATACCCATATTGCTGAGATTAAGGATCACAGATACAGACGAATGGAAGTTGAACCACCACAGAAAAATAATATACATAGTAAGGGAATTCTATTCGGGAAAAAACAGAAGGGATGGGGTCAGGTTTTCCATACCATGGTTCCTGTACCAGATAAGTGATCAGAGCCTCACTCTTTTTCTTCCACTGCTTTTATTCACCATTGGGGGCAATTCCCTGTTCAGTTCAGATCTGGGAAGCGTTGAGGTAAAGATATTTACCATACCTGCGTCTCTTATGACCATTATGATAATAGGCAGGGTTGGAAGAAGATTCCTGCAGTCCCTCGGTTTTGCCTTACGGGGCCTCTTTCTTGGCATAATGGGTGTGCTGTTGATTTATGGTTTTCAAATACCCCTCTATATTTCCGTATTTCTTCTGGGCGGTGCATTTTTCTTCGGTGCCCTTGGGCCTGACAAAACCACCGTGATTTCACCTGCAGAATCATTCAAAACAAGAATCAGGGCAACAGGGCAGGGTTTCAGTGAAATGTTCGGAAGAATTGGGGGCCTCACCGGTGTACTTATTTACGGCTATCTAAGATATTTCCAGCCAGGGACAGGATTGATATTTCTCTCCATCACATGCCTTCTTGGATTGATATCAACCATCATTTTTTTTGGCTGGAGAATATCTCCCGACAGGATCATTTCATGAAGGGTTTCACAAATATTTTTTTTCCTGATGGTATTGTGTTGCCATATGAGGATAAGTTACAGCAGAGGGTCAATTCTCATTGATCATGTTGAAAATCCTCCTGAGTGGATCACATATGATGAGAGAATAGGGTCATTCAGGGCCCCTGCTTATAAATACGGTGAAATCTTAAAAATTTACAAAAATGCTGAAGACAATGTTTTTGAAAATAAGGAAATCCAGCTTCAACATTCTGAAAATTTAAGGTCATATCAGAAAATGGCCATTGCAAAATGGGTGGAAAACGATTTTGGCGGTGTTGTTGTCCTTCCCACGGCAGCAGGAAAAACCCATATTGGAATGGATGCAATGGGAAGGTTGAAAACTTCCACGATTATCATTGCACCCACCATTGAACTGATTCAGCAGTGGAGATCAAGGCTTGAAAGCACCTTTGGCATTGAAATCGGGCAGATTGGAGGTGGATTGAAGGATATCAGGGATGTGACTGTATGCACCTTTGATTCAGCATACCTGATGGCAGAAACACTGGGAAACAGGTTCAGATTCCTTCTTGTGGACGAAGTTCACCATATGGGCGCAAAGAAATATATGGATATAGGCAGGATGTTTGCATCCCCGTACAGGCTGGGTCTGACCGCAACATTTGAGCGAACAGACATGCTCCATGAAGATCTTGAAAAATATATGGGTGGGAAGATCTTCGAAATGGGATATGAAGAGTTAAGGGAATATATTTCCAACTATGAAATTGTAAGGATACCGGCAGAGCTTGAAGAGGAGGAGGAAAGGGAATATGAGATCAACCATGAAAAGTTTGTTTCGTATTTAAGGAGGCACAGGATAACCATGAGGGGTCCATGGGATTTCCAGAAGTTCATAATGTCTTCATGGAATCCAGAGGGAAGGGAGGCACTCCTTGCCTGGAGAAGGGCAAGAAAGATTGCATTCAATGCAAGGGTAAAGAAGGATATTGTCAGATATGTAATGAACAAACATAAGGGGGAAAAGACCCTGATTTTTTCAGACGATACGGAATCTGCCTACATGATATCAAGGGAATTTCTCATTCCATGCATAACCTATCTTACCCCGGGCCCTGAAAGGAAGATGTACCTTGATATGTTTCGAAGAGGAGAGGTGAGGGCACTGGCAACCTCAAGGGTTCTTGATGAGGGCATAGATGTTCCAGATGCATCCATTGGCATTGTACTTAGCGGTTCAGGAAGCACGAGGCAGTTCAGGCAGAGGCTTGGCAGGATCCTGAGGCCTGCAGATGGAAAGAAGGCAATAATGTATGAGATTGTGGCCAGAGGTACATCTGAATATGGCACATCAAAAAGGAGGAGAAAGGGTGTTCCCGTCTCAGTTGATGATGATCAGGAAGAGTAAATCGGGCATAGCAAGAAGCGTTCTTCTGGATGAAAGAAGCAGCGATTATGCGATGTCAGTGATGGAAATATTCAGGGAAAGTATGCATATGAAATACAGTGAAATAGAGGAAAAAATTAAGGACCTTGAAATAAGGTCAGAGAATCCAAAGGTTGTCAGGGGAATATTCACGGTCATTTCCAGGTTATGCACATTCTCTTCCTATTCACCCATACCGCCCGAACAGTTGAGGATGAAAATATTCACAGATCCTCAAACCCCATCCCTTTCAGAGGAATCAAGAAATGCCATTCTGGAAAGGATAGGCAATGAGTTGAATATGACTGTGGATCAGATTGAATCTTCCCTCTATGGTGATATGGAATCAGAAAGGATACTTAATGAGATACCACCGATTGATAATTTGCAAATAATAAAAAAGTTCAACAGGGAGCAGGTTGAAACAGCACTGATGAAAGGCACAGTCATGGATGTTAAAATGTATCATCCAGATCCAGGGCTGCTCCGTTTCCTGAATAGAATAGGTCTTCTGTACTCAGCGGAAATGGAAGGTGAAACTCTCCATCTAAAGGTATCCGGGCCCATATCACCCACAGGCAAAACAGAAAGATATGGGCCACTGTTTTCCATGTTTTTAAGGAAACTTTTAACTGTTGATGACTGGGAGGCCGAGGCAGAAATTGAACTTGGAAAAAAGGGAGAGAAATCAGTTTTCAAATATTATGTAAGCAGTTCCATGAGGGAAATACTTGATATAAACCAGGGGAAGATTGAGGAAATTCCTGAATTTGTGATGGAGGATGATCATGGTGTTTCCATAGATGGAAAACTATATTTTGTAGACTACAGAATGAAAATTGGGGAAAGGGATATTCTCATAATAGTTTCAAGATTACTCCATTTGGAGGAAAACCTCTCACTGCTCAACATGCTGAGGAAAAAAGGGGAAAGGGCATTCATGTTTGTGATTCTAAGGGGAAAGGAAAAATGTCCATCAAAGGTGAAATGCTTTAAGAACAGCGTTGACTGGTATGCTGTGAGGGAATATATTGAATTTGAGATCGGCAGGGAAGGGAAGAAAAGGGAAATTGCTGAAGTCAGGCAAGAAATTCCTGAAGAAGGGATAAAAAAGCCCTTGAATGATAATGTGATAAAACATCTTGAAGATCTATATCCAGATTCCTCTGCAATGGTTGATTATCTGGAGTTTATGGGCTTTGATCCATCATCTGTTCTTACAGATCTTGGATACAAAATAAGATGGAGAGGCCTGAGAATAGAAGTTACGGGAAGGAGAGAATAGATATTAAAATGAGGTGCTGGAGTAATTGGAATCCATTCCTTTTACACTTTTCAGGCCTGTCCTTTCCACAAATCTTTCTCTCCCGCCATATTAAGGGAAATGAGGATGGCGAATGTTATTATGGCCATATAAGGCAGGGAATAGAATATGATGGCATATTGTATGCCAGGGAATAATCCTATGTTGCCTGAATTGTTATTTTGGAGAAATCTCTGGAAGTAGAATCTTATATTTTCACTCCAAACTTCAAATCTTTAATTTAAAATATTCTATTTCCTTATTTTTTAATTAAATTCCTTTCTCATTTCCTATCCATGTGTGATTTAATTTTAATAAATATTTAAATTATTAAACATTTATGGTTGGTAATTGATTTGATACAAATTTTTGGAAAAAATAAACCTATCTTAAGTGAAATCATGGATCGAATCATTTAAATTAAGTTCTGACACTTAATAAAGCTAAAATTATTTTTATAAAGTCAAGAGATACCCAACCATGTCAAGAATAGAAAAGGATGTTCTGGGAGAGGTTGAACTTGAGGATAATGTGTATTATGGTGTAAACACAATAAGGGCAAAGAACAATTTCCAGATCTCTGGCATAGTGGAAGATTCAGATCATATAAAAGCCATGACCATAGTGAAGAGGTCTGCTGCAATTGCAAACAACAGGCTCAAAGCCCTTTCTGATGAGAGAAAGGAGTTCATTGTTAAGGCAGCAGATGAAATCCTATCTGGAAAATACCATGATCAGTTTGTTATTGATGTTTATCAGGCAGGAGCAGGCACATCCTTTAATATGAACACAAATGAGGTAATTGCCAATGTTGCCCTGGAGCTTTCTGGAAAAAAGAAAGGTGAATATTCATTCATACACCCAAATGATCATGTGAATATGAGCCAGTCAACAAATGATGCCTATCCAACAATGATGAGAATAAGTGCAGCCTATAAGGGCCAGAGGTATATGGATGAATTGAAGTTGCTCATAAAGTCAATGGAAAAAAAGGCCGAGGAGTTCAAAAATGTAAAGAAGCCTGGAAGGACACATCTTCAGGATGCAGCGCCTGTAACTCTCGGAATGGAGTTTTCAGCCTATGCATACACACTGAAAAAGAACCTGAAAGATTTTGAAAATGCCATGGATTTCATCATGGAACTTAACATAGGCGGAACTGCAACAGGTACGGGAATAAACACCCCTGAGGGATATCAGAAGGAGGTTGTGTCAGAGATTGCAAAATTCACAGGTTTTAACTTCAGGCCAAGCTCAAATCTTCCAGGAATAATGGAATTCCAGTCAGATTTCGCAAGGCTGCAGTCAGCAGTGACTGCAAACGCCCTTGACATAAACAAGATGGCAAACGATACAAGATTGATGTATTCAGGCCCGGGAACAGGCATCCATGAAATATTCATTCCTGCGGTTCAGCAGGGTTCATCCATAATGCCTGGAAAGATCAATCCATCCATAGCTGAGGCAATGAATATGATATGCCATTCTGTCACTGGGGCACAAACTGCCCTGAACATGTCAGTACAGGCAGGCCAGTTCGAACTCAACGTGATGATGCCAAACATAGATTATGAACTTTCCAGATCACTGGATATAATGACCAATGGAATGAAGATGTTCAGAACGCTCCTCATAGATGGAATAAAGGCCAACGAAGAGGCATGCAGGGAGCATCTTTCAAAGAGCTTCGGATCGGCAGCTCTCCTCAATCCCTATCTTGGATATGATAATGTTGCAAAGATAGTCAGAGAAGCCCTGGAAACACACAGGTCCATAAAGGAACTTGTTATGAAAACAGGAAAGCTATCGGAAGAAGAATATGTAAAAATAATGAGTGGTGGAATAAAGGAATAAAACAGATTTAAAGACACAAAATCTTATATTTCTTATTTCCGTTAGAAAACAATGAAGTTTGTAAAGTCTACAATTTTGTACGATGGAAAGGCCAGTAAAAGGGATACATATATTGGTTTTGAAGGAAACACCATAAAATACCTTGGAGATAAGAAGCCTGAAGGTGATATTATTGCAGAAGGCATTGTGACCCCTGCCTTTATAGATCCCCACAGCCACATAGGCCTTGAAAGATCGGGTGAACCTGGAAGGGAAGGGGAGGCAAATGAACAGATGGATTCGGTTCTCCCACTGGGAAGGGCTGTGGATGGCGTATACATGGATGATACGGCCTTCATGGAATCCATTGAAAACAATGTTTTATACAGTGTTGTACTCCCAGGAAGCGGAAATATACTGGGTGGCATGGGCTCACTTATCAGAAATTTCGGAAAGAACATCAAGGAGGCCTATGTTAAGGATATAGGTGTTAAGATGGCCCTTGGGTACAATCCAAGGAGCACTGTTGAATGGAAGGGATTGAGGCCAAGCACAAGGATGGGCGTGGCATCCATAATAAGGGACAAATTCACAAGGGCGAGAAAAAACCTCAATCTTATGGAAAAGGGAAAGAAGACTTTGGATGAGATTGATCCCGATATGGAATTCCTCATAAGCATCATAAAGGGTGAAAAGAGGATAATGTGTCACGTGCATAAGGAGGACGATGCCTTCTTTTTAATGAGTCTTGTGGACGATTTTGGGATAAAGCCAATTGTAAACCATGGCATGGATTTCCACAGCCCGGAGATCCTCCATGATATGAAGGAAAGATCCATTCCACTGGTTTTCGGCCCCATGGATTCCCTTCCCTATAAGGTAGAATTAAAGCATGAATCCTGGAGGAATGTGAAGATGATCAGGGATTCAGGGGTAAAGTTTGCCCTTATAAGTGACCATCCTGTGATTCTTCAGAGGAATCTCTTCCTCACAACAAGGCATTTCATGAGATTTGGTGCTTCCAGGGAGGAATGCATATCCTATCTCACCTCAAGACCTGCGGAGATTCTTGGGCTTAATGATCTTGGAACCATAGAGGAGGGAAAGCTTGCATCATTTTCCGTATGGGAAGGAGACCCGTTCACATTTGAGGGCCATCCCAAACTTGTGATAGGAGAGGGAAAAACGGTTTACAGTGAATAATTTTTATTTCACCTAAATTTTAATGGCTCAAAGGTTTTAAGATAATCTGCCATAGGGTAAGGGATAATGGCAAGAAAGATCTATGTTGAATCCTATGGATGCACCCTTCAAAAATCAGAAACCGGGATGTATGTAAATGGATTAATGAATGAAGATGATGTTATAACAGAAAATCCAGAGGAGGCAGACATAAGAATCATAGGAACATGCGCAGTTATTAAAAAAACAGAAGACCATATGCTTGAAAGAATAGGTTTTCTGGGAGATATGGGGAAAACAAAGGTCATTGGATGCCTCCCTCCCGTAACTATGGGTACTTTGAAAGAGAAAAATGTTGAAACAATCAATGCATCAGAATTCAGGGATCTTTACAGGGGAAAGATGGATAATATTGAGATAAGAGATGTATCCATACTCGACGGCATACCCATAAACCAGGGATGCACAGGCAGCTGTAATTACTGCATTTCAAGGGTTGCAAGGGGAAAACTTCTTTCAAGGCCTGTGGATAAAATAAGGGGACAGGCCGAAATGCAGATATCCAGAGGCATAAGGGAAATAAGGATATCTTCACTGGATACGGCGGCCTATGGGAAAGATCTTGGTGTCAGGCTTCCCGATCTCATAAGGGCAATCCTTTCCATACCTCAGGATTTCATGCTCAGGGTTGGCATGATGGAGCCTAAAAACACTTTGGAAATACTTGACGATCTTATAGATGCCTGTGAAAATCCAAAGGTATTCAAATTTCTTCATATCCCTGTGCAGAGCGGAGATGACAGAATCCTTGAGGCAATGAACAGGGAATATGAATCATCAGCCTATTATGAAATAGTGGAAAAGTTCAGGAAGAATTTCCCTGATATGACCATATCCACAGACATAATTGCAGGATATCCAGGAGACGATGAGGAATCCTTTGAGAAAACAAAATATCTCCTTGAAAGGTCAAGGCCTGATATTGTGAATATAACAAGATTCAGCCCAAGGCAATACACACCTGATTTTGGAAAAAAGACACCCGTTTCAAATCTCATAAAAAGATGGTCTCAGGAATATACTGAAATCCACCATAGAATCATCAGGGAAAAATATGAATCGCTCAGAGGAATTGAGGAAAAAATAATGATAACGGAATGGGGAAAAAATATGACAAGTGTTGGCAGGGATATGTCCTACAGGCCTGTTGTAATACCAGGAAGAATGGATAAATATTCATGGGTAAAGGTGAGAATCATAGGATCAGGCGGAACCTATCTCATTGGAGAATCAGTTGATTGAATCCACATTTACAATCTCATCAAATATGTATTTTCCATTTCCCTTGCCTTTGAATATCATAAGGAATTCCTGAGCTGTGAGTATGGGTGTCTCATATCTCATGAAATCATCGGTTGCAACTCTTGGACATCCTGTAAATATGATGCAGTCAGGTCTCATGTTTTGAAAATCAATGGGGTTTGATTCGTTTGCATAGGCAATGATTGCAACTCTTCCCATATCTTCAATCTCCTTTCTTATTTTCTCAGCAAGTTTCAGCCTGAACTGACCAACCTTTGTATCCACCACAATGACGAATTTTTTTGCATCAAGGGCCCTTGCCATATTGGCATATCTCAGCCTTACTCTTTTTTCAGCCTCTGCCTTCATGGAATGAAGATGGAAAGGTTCACTCATATCTATGAGGAAAACCTCCTTATCAGTGACAAGCTGGGCGCCCATGGAATGGAATGTTCCTGTGGACAGTATTATGTGGCAGTCTGCCCATGAATCATTGCTGTGGATTGGGCTGTAGTTGCATCCAAGAACCTGGCCAGGATATTTCAATCTGCCATCATTCTGTCCTATGTTTGTTTCAAAGCCATTCTCCTTAAGAAAGGCCTCAAGTTTTCCCGCTCCTTCTCTGTACTGTATGGAATAGAGTATTCCGATCTTTTTGTATCCCTTCTCCCTGATGGGTGTCAGGTCAAGATCCTTAAAATTCTCATTGGATGGATGTACATATTCCTCAAAAATTACAGGTATGCCGTAATTCACATTGGGTATTTCCGTATGACCCATCTGAACAACTGCATCCACACTTTTGTATTCATCCATTGTACCTGTGTCGCATGCCCCGAAAAATCCTTCTGAACTTACGATAACCTGAAAATTTTTGGAAAGCTCTGTAAAATAATCAAATACGTGAGGTTTCAATCCATCAGGAAGCTGAAGTAGAATCCTCTTTGCTCCCATGGCCTTTAATTTTTCAATAACTTTCTGTGGATCCATATAATTTGTCATATTTCCCTATCACCTTCCTGTTTAAGCATACTGCTAAAAATTTCTTTTACATTGATCATTT
>JAGDXN010000050.1:0-3052 GCA_023256455.1 Cuniculiplasma sp. | reverse complement strand
TCATTATGATATGGGGTGTGAGTGAATCCCATCTATAAAATATATCCTCAAGTGAACTGGCCCTGAAAAGAAGCATATCCGCAGACATGCCATCCCTGATCCTGCCTGCAGTTTCCTTCATATCAAGGGAAGATGCAGGATTTGCGGTCATTGCGGTCAGAACCTCTTCAGGGGACATTGAACATTTCCTTATGGCAAGATTTCCGGCGAACTGCATATTTGGTACTGGAGAAAGGGGCGAAACATCCGATGCAATGGAAACGGGAATGCCGGAATCAATAAATTTCCTTGCATCTGCATATTCCTCCCCAAGGGAAAATGCAGTTATGGGAAGGATTGTGGCAGAACTATTTCCTCTTTTAAAATGTACCAGATCCTTTTCATCGGTTTTAAGAAGATGATCCATGGAATATATTTTGAAACTTTCTGCAAGAGCTGTGGCACCTATATTCTGAAGTTCATCGGCATGCAATCTTATCTTCACCCTATTTTTCTGTGCCTCATGGAGATATCTTTCCGTTTCTTCCACAGTGAATGCCCCTGCATCACAAAATACATCGGTAAAATCCACCATTCCCTTGAGCTTTTTCATTGTTTCTATGGAATCCTCCACGAAATCTCTTCCATAGTTCGCAGGTGGCCTTGAATGCATTGGAAGTGCTGTTTTGATTATTCTGGCTCCACTGATCCTTTCAAGGGAATACATGACATTTACCATCTTTTTTTCATCTTCAAAGCCTTTCCCATAACCGGTTTTCATTTCAACGGTTGTGGCACCATGAATTATGTGGTAAATAAGTCTCTCCAGAGTTTCATTTAATATGGTTTTTTCATCTGCTTCAGATGTAGTTTTTATGGTTCTTCCTATGCCGTTTCCAGACTTAAGAAGGTCAAGGTATGTGACTCCCCTGGCCCGCATGACAAACTCCTGTTCCCTGCCTCCTGCATAGACCATATGGGTATGGGAATCAATAAATCCCGGAATGGCTATGAGATTGGAACAGTCTATCCTCTTTCCCCCATGATCTTCCCCATGAAATTTTCCATCTTTTACATAAATGGTTTCATCTTCCCTTTCTTCAATTTTTCCCTGATCCTCTCCGGAAAGGTATCCATTACCCATGGGGCTGTATATTTTTTTAATATTTTCAAGAACATATGGCATAAAAAACACTCCTAAAGGGGTATTCCGGCAATGAATGCCGTTACCGTAAGAATATAGGCAATGAGAATAAAACCCATGAATGGTATCTTATATGATACGTATTTTTTCCCATTTCTTTCAATCTCACGGAATCTGATCCTGTCAACATCCCCTTCATATCTAACATAATATCCCATTTTTCCCGTTACCTTTTTTGTATATATGAATGACCAGATAAGCGCAGCGGATGCAGAAATTCCAAGATTAAGAACAAAGAAAATTACTAAGGGTATCTGTATCCTGTAATATGTCCCAAGTGTAAGGGATAGGGGAAAGAACGAAAGAATGGAGGCAATTATGCCCTTAAGATCACCTATGCCAAATAGTTTTTCCTTTGTGCCCGAAAGCCCCACAAGGCCAACAATTATGAGGTTAATATTCTCAATTATGGAATCTTTAAAGAGAAATATGCCTACAGCAAGCACAAATACTATGGGAAGGGGAAAAACCCATATTTCTGGGTTAAGGAAAAGCAGGAGCCATATGATGTCCGCAAACAGAGGAAAGATATAATTTCCAGTTGAAACTACTATGAAAATATTGGAAATCACCATTAAGGGCACAAATATGAGAAAATTAACACTCCTCTTTTTATGATCATTATATGTTGCTATGATAAAGGTCAGTATTGCAATGGAAATTGTAATGTAAAAGAGAAGGTCATTCATCCTTTTTTCCCTGTTTTTTCAGATATTCAAAAATGTAGGAAAGATCCTTATTTTTACCCTCACCCATGGCTAGGGAGAATTCAGATTCTGCAGCTGAAACTGAAATGTGGGGCGTATCTATCTGCTGGGAAAGTTCAATTGCATATCTCAGATCCTTTACCTGGTGGCCCAGGGAAAATTCCGGGCTGAAATCCTCATTTCCTATCTTATCCTTTTTCAGGTCAAGAAGTCTGCTCATTGCACCCCCTGACTGTAACGCATCCACAATGATATCATAGGGTATGCCAATGCTCTGGGAAAGGATTATGCCCTCAGAAAGGGCAGTCATTATTGTTCCCATAACAAGATTATTGGAAAGTTTCAGGGCAATGCCAAGGCCGTCTTTTCCTGCATATATCTGCTTTGCAGAAAAGGTTTCAAGCATCCCCCTTATCCTGTTGAAATCCTCCTTTCTTCCCCCTGCAACCGCTGTGAGCTTTCCGGAAACAGCTGCCGGTACGCTTCCTATAACCGGGCAGTCAACATAGTAGTTGCCACTGTTATGCACAGTTTCATGATTCCTTATGCTCTGCCTGAATGATATGGTGGACATATCCACAATAAGCTTATTTTTCACCTTTCCTTCAATTATCTTATTAACCACTTCCTTTGATGCTTCGGAATCAGTTACAATTATGAATATGACATCTGAAGATTTTGCAACGTCCTGAGGAGAAGATTTTGCGATCTGTTTTAAATCAGAGGGAATTTTCTCTTCGGTTCTGTTGTAAACAGCAGAAACCATAAACTTGCTCATCAGGTGCCTGACAATTGGCTCTCCCATCCTTCCCAGACCTATGAATCCTATCTCATTCATTTCCTACACCTCAAATACAGGGGACCCGTAAACCTGCTTTGCGCATTCTATGCTCCTGAACTTTATGTCCCTGTTGACAAGATGATCCCGTACGTGCTTATAAGCTATTTCAGGTGTATTGTTTTCATCGGAAAGGTGTATGAGAACAATGTTTGTATTTTCCCCGCTTATCTGTTCAAGGGCAAGGGCCGCCTGCTCATTGGACATATGGCCATAATCGCTTGATATTCTTCTTTTCAGATGCTCTGAATATGGTCCTGTCCTGAGCATCTCCGTATCATGGTTTGCCTCTATGGCAATAATGTTTGAACCAGCGACCTCATC
>JAGDXN010000017.1:1360-4895 GCA_023256455.1 Cuniculiplasma sp. | reverse complement strand
CAGACAGATTTGGCAGGAAAAGGGTACTTTCCATTGGCCTCACCGGGGAAATTTTTGGATATGTTATTTTCGGCCTTTCCCCATTCCTTGCTCTCCTTTATCTTGGCAGAATCATTACAGGGGCAACTTCAGGCAATCTCCCAGTACTGTACAGCTTTGTATCAGATAAGACAGACCAAAAGAACAGGACAAAGGCCATAGGATTGATAGGTGCGGCCATTGGAATAGGTTTTGTTATAGGTCCTGCCATAGGAGGTTTTCTTTCTGTTTTCGGTTACAGGGTGCCCATACTGTTCGCAGCATTCCTGTCCCTTTTCAATCTCATACTGGTGCAGAGGCTTCAGGAAAAAAAGAATGCGACAACATACAGGAAGAGAAGTATTGCTGCTGCTTTCAAGTCATCCCCATATCTCTTTTTATCCATAACCACCATCGGCATCGGTTTTGTAATGCTCCAAACTGTACTGGCATTCTATGGCCAGTATTTCTATGAATGGAATGCCCTTGTTGTGGGTCTTTTGCTTTCCATGGTTGGGATCGAGCAGGCAATCTTCCAGCTCGGGCTTGTGCCTAAACTTGAATCTGCCCTGAGCCTCCCCAAGACAGTATATCTTGGAATAGGGGCCTTTACACTTGCGTTCCTCCTGCTTTCATTCAGAAATCCAGAATATGTGGCTGTAATTGCCCTGACACTTTTTGCACTTGGATATTCACTTTTCCAGACTCCCGTTGTCTCCTTAGTGAGCAGAATATCTGAAGGGGGTTCCACAGGTGCAAGCCTTGGAATTACCCAGTCTGCCCAATCCATGGCTAATATTATTGGTCCCTTGACTGCGGGTTACCTTTTCTATGCTGTCTCAAAGTTTATTCCTTTCCAGATTTCCGCAATGATGGGAATAATATCCCTTGCTCTTATTGTCGTTGCATTAAAGAGAATCAACCTTAAAAGGAGCTGGGAAATGGTAGAGTATGGAGATGCTCAGCAAACCTGAAAAGTCATCATATAAAAAACTGAAAAAAAATGATAAACTTTTCATAAAAAGATGCTGGAGATGACGGTCTGAATATATTGGAATTAGTTTATCCTAAATTTTATTAATATAAATATGGGCTTTCCAAAAAAATTTGCTGAATGGAACTTTATGGAAATGAAATATCAAAGGGAAAGGAATGGATGCTTTCTCTTTCCCATGAAATTTTGTATTTATTGAATCTATATACCATTTATATCACAATATTCTAAATAAGATAATTTAAAACATAATTATGAATTAGTTAAGGATGGAAGTCGAAAATATAGTTTATCCGGATTATGAGGGAGGGAGCCTCTATAATTTGTCACAGAGCATAATGCAGAACCTTGGAATACAGACAAGGCACCCAGGAATAAAGGATATTCCCCTTGATGGTAAAAGGCTGTCCGTTGTACTTATTGATGGCTTTGGATATAATGCAGGAAAGAGAGCGGGCATAATAAAGGAGGATGACCCATTCATAACAAGTGTATTTCCATCCATTACCACTACGGCCCTGATTACCTTAATGTCTGGCCAGATGCCCGGTGAGCATTGTGTGCTTGGAGGAACTACATTTGTTAAAAAATTTGGTACAGTCATAGATAATTTTAGATACAGCCCCGTATATTCAAGCGGCAGGGATTCTCTTAAGAGCATAATGAGCATGAAGGAAGCCTATCAGGTTGAGAATATCATAGAAAGAGCCAGTGAATCCGGGAAGAAATGCGCAATCATATCGCCGGATTTTATCAAAAACTCTGAACTTACAACCATAACAAACAGCAGTTCAGGAACACATTTTCATTATTACCACCTGTGGGATGCTCTTGATTATTACAGGAAGGCTCTGGAGGGTGATTTTGATTTTGTTTACCTTTACATTCCCTTTGCAGACAAACTTTCTCACCTATATGGCCCATACTCAGAGCCAAACCTCGAGGCACTGAGAAATATTGTTGGCTCTATCGAAAGTATAGCCAATGAATACAGTAACAAATTCAGGGTAGTCATAACTGCAGACCACGGCCATGTTGAGGCTGGAAAGGTATACCAGATGGGAGAAAATCTTCAGGTAAGTTCTTCATTTTCCATTCCACCCTTTGGTTCCACAAGATCCATATTCTTTTCCGGGAATGGAACACTCCTTGATGCCCTCAAGGCAGAAATGCCGGGATTGCAGATATTTGACAACAGCAGGCAGAACTTCAAGAAATTGCTGGGGTCATATGAGGGACATAAGAAATCCAGCTTCGATTACATTGGTGTACCCATTAACACAGATTCCTACTTTTATCCTGGGTCGCTCGATGAAGGAAACACCACATATTTCAAGGGGAGGCATGGAGGTTTACATCCCGATGAAATGATGATTCCACTTATCATCATAGAGTAATTGCCAGAAAGATAAAATTTTACCAAGAATATTTTTCCAATTTACTATGAAAATCCATTTTGATCTGAAGAAGCAAACGTTATTAACAGATGAATTTAGCCTTCTAAGTTGATTGATATAAGAATAAAAAATAAATCAATTTAGTATTCATTTCTATTCCAACACAATAGCAAAGCATTAAGTCAGCTAATTCTATTCAAATACTCACAGGATAAAAGAAGAAAACTAATTGCCTACCCCATCCGATTCACATAAAAGCATTCTAACAATCCTTGACAAAGTTGAGAGACTCAGAGTAAATGAAAAAGATAATCTACAATACTCAAAAGTGCAAAGTGTTGTAATTAACCACGAACCTTATTGAATAAGTATTTTTGGTAAATTCATATATATGCATCTTCATTACACAATGAAATGAAGGGGTTTAATGAACTAGTTGATCGATTGAATGAAATCAGCAACCAGTGGGTCAAGTCAAACAGATCTCACGACACTGGAATAGGAAAAACACTAGAAGACCTACTAGGTATTGAAGAAAACAATATACCAGGACCTGATGGTGAGAATGTAGAACTGAAATCCATAAGAATGGGATCATCGTCTATGATTACACTTTTTACCAAGAGCCCAAAACCAAGTGATTCAATAAGGATGTTATTGGAAGACTATGGTTATCCAAGTACAAATGACCCCAATAGGAAAGTCCTTCATGTTGATTTATATGGCAACAAAATAACTGTAATTAAAGGAGTCCCGTCATTAAAACTCAAAGTATTACCAGATAGAATTGATATTGAAAGCGTGAATGGAAATATATATGGAGGATGGAGCAACAAATCATTAAAGGAATCTTTTGAGAGAAAAATGTATAGGGTGCTCCTTGTGAAAGCTGATACGAAAGGGGGCAAGGATAATGAAGAATTCAATTATAAAGAAGCTTGGGTTTTAATGGGTTTCTCATTCGAAAGATTTATTTCCCTTATTAACAAGGGTATTGTAAAAGTTGAATTAAGACTAGGATTGCATCCAAAGGGAGGCAAGAATGAAGGGAAGTTGCACGATCATGGGACAGCATTCAGGGTGCTTGAAGCAAATATTCAAGATTGCTTTGCCTACAGAGATAGAA
>JAGDXN010000017.1:0-1350 GCA_023256455.1 Cuniculiplasma sp. | reverse complement strand
AAGTTATGATAAAGAACTCTAAAGAAATGGACTGGACATTTTTGAAAGAAAATACAAGGGAATTCACCCACATCTATCATGATTATCCAGCAAGAATGATACCTCAAATACCAAGAAATATAATCAAGTTACTGGGCGAGAAGGAAGGAGGAGTATTATTTGATCCTTATTGTGGCTCAGGCACTTCATTAGTAGAAGGATTATTGGCAGGTCTAAATGTTATTGGCACTGATATAAATCCTTTAGCAAAATTAATTTCTGAGGCGAAGACAGAGTACACCATCAATCCTAATGAATTGAGCAATGAAATCCATAGATTTGTCGAATTCACAATGAACCCAAAAGGAACACCGAAAATAATAGATAAGGAGAACTTAGAATTTTGGTTTAAGCCTAATGTAATAAAAAGTATCGGCTTAATGATAAGATACATAAGCAAAATTAAGGACCCAAGAATCAAAAACTTCTTCGAAGTAGCTGCAAGTGAAACAATTAGGGAAAGCTCAAACACTAGGAAAGGCGAATTTAAATTATACCGATATAGTGAAGAAGATCTAAAAAAGCATAATCCCGATCCATTCAGCATAATGAAGGAAAAACTGTTTAGGAATTTAAAGGGATATGAATCATTTTACAATAGGATGTTGGAACTGACATACAAGCCAACATCTAAGGTTTATTTTGCAAATACTGTAAATGAAATACCTAAAGACATGATAGGAGAAAATACAGTTGACCTTGTTATAACATCTCCCCCTTATGGAGATTCACATACCACAGTGGCATATGGCCAGTACTCAAAACTCTCATCAGAATGGCTAGGAATATTAAGCTACAATGTTGATAAAGCTTCTATGGGCGGAAAGAAAATAGAACCGATGAACTTTGAATGTGATGAACTGGACAATGGCATAAAACAGGTAGATGAGATAAACCATAAAAGGTCACTAGAAGTTTATTCATTCTATGCTGATCTTAGGAAATCAATTAACAACGTTTCAAAGGTCATAAAGAATGAGGGATATGCATGCTATGTTGTTGCAAATAGGAAGGTTGCAGGCATTCTTCTTCCAACGGAAAAATCCATAGTTTGCTTCTTTGAGCATAATGGCTTTAAACATTTAGAAACCCTTAGGGCATTTTTTCAATAAAATAATTAAAAATTATAAATTTTTAATAAATTATATCATAGATGAGAAGTAGTTAATCTTATCCATATATTTATTTTATCTTGGATTTTTTAAACATTAAAACAAAACATAATACCATTAACTTGTGTAATTGAATTCGCCAGATTCTTAGGTAGATAGAAAACCTTTATTTAAAAACCGTTATTATTAAGTTTCATTG
>JAGDXN010000040.1 GCA_023256455.1 Cuniculiplasma sp. | reverse complement strand
GCATTAGAGACAGCGAATATATAACATACAAACTCACAAACAACGCCTTGAATGAAATGGGTACCATGTATGACAGGGATTCAGGAACTACGCGGTCATCATTCTTTACAACTGAATTTGTAGCACCGGGTGTCTTTTTCCCGGCTTTCATCACCCTGAAGGATCCGACTCCAGAACTACTACTGCATCTCCTTGTATCCCTCAGGGAAACTGCCTACGGCGCCTCAACCTCTATCACGGGTCCCAATTTCAGAAACCATGTGGTTGGCATAGTGGGAAGCAGGGTTGAGCCCCCCGTGACCTCTTATTCCGTGTCCTCAAAACATCCCCCGGAAGACCCTACGATGATAAGCTTCGACTGGTTGAAAGAAAAGATGCTTGGAGATTTCTATTCCAGCAGCATTGATGGTATGAAGATTGTGTCGGAAGAGAACCTTAGGAAACTTTTAGATCTATTGAAATCTCTTGACAGGCAAAGCCTCATAAAGGTCTACGATGTGTTGGCGAATGACATAGATGCATTCTTCAAGTATTCCTATCAGAAGCCTGATAAGAAAACAAATAGGAAAGGTAATAATTCAAGAGCTGAACAATCGGAAGATGATGGCAATGGAGATATTTCGTCTTGAGCTTCTGGATCCATTGTACTACAGCAGCATGGTTGATTCTGGAGCATCTGGTGCAGTGGTGACGGCACCCTGGATAGGCGACATTGCCCTTATGTATGCTATAAACGCATCAATTGGGTTTGTGAATTTTGAACGTTTACGCCATGATAATCCGTCCGCAGATTCGCATAAGCCAAATTACCATCAGGAACTTCCACACTTGCCTTTTGTATCATCAGTTGCCCGTCCTGTTTCAGAGGTGAAGATGTTGCCGGTCTATGACTTTGCCACATCCTTCAACAGCGAGGGCTATTTCCAGTTTGACGCCTTTAAAAGCACGAAAAATGCCCCCTTTCGTAATTGGATAAGAAAGCAAGGCCTTTCGCCTGGAAACGAGTTTGAATTCAAGGTGGCGTACAAAAACCATGCGAGCCTCCCCAACTCATTTACCATAAGGCTTGGTAATATGCGGTCTTGCCTTGCTAAGATTACAAAAATCCAGGGAGACCCCGAAGGTGAAGTTTGGGGAAACATTTACACTGTAAAGGTATTTCGTGGATCTCTAGAAACCATTTCATCTATAAAGAACGTGTCTCTTGACAAGATAGAATCTTTCTCTTCTCAGTATATCATAGTGAAAGGGTTACATGATTCAACTTGGAGAGAGATGGTAGCTCCCTATGAGTGAAGACGTTGTGTTTGAATTTGAATCTGAGGAGATCGGGATAGGAGAGGAGGGGCTCTCGCCATTTCAGCAGGAATTCATCAATGAGATACAGGATCATTCTGGTCAGCATAAATTTATTTTTATGGATGCGCCGACAGGTGCGGGTAAAACTTATTCCTTTACCCTGCCCATTCTCGTGGCAGACATAAGGTCCACTGGATTCAAACCCCATATCCTAATCTCTGAACCCACGAGGGAGATCATCAGAGAGCTCAAAAGGGATATACCGCGGTACGTAGAAAAATATAAAGAAACATATCCTTCCGAGAAGAAAAATGTGAGTGTGACCACAATCACTGGTGAAACTCCTGTTACAGAGGGCGGTAGGCAGCTTCAGATATACAGCGCTGTTTTAAACAATGATGTGGTAATAATGACCCCGGATATTCTCTCCCTCTACATAGCAGGCAATTACGTCTGGGGGAACAACGAATATGCTCTCAGGAAATCAACCAATTTTCAGGACCCCCTATCCCTATTATCTGTGATTGTGTTTGATGAATATCACACTTACGATCCGGAATCGCTTGGCAAAATACTCTCAATCGCGACTATAGCGGTCAAGGCGAAATTTCCAATGCTGAGATTCGTTTTCTCCTCTGCAACACCCTCCGAAAAATTCAAGAAAATTCTTGAAGACGTTACTAAAGATATTGCCCCTGACTCAATCAAGTCAATTACCGCAACCCCTTCGAAAGAAAAAGGAAAAGGTAGGAAGCTGAGGGGTCATATGAAGCTCGTAGTCACCACAAAGGATATTTCCAGCACCATTGATGAAGTGCAAGCCTTTTTAGAGGCCAGAGGCAACGGTAAGATGCTGTATATTTTCAACAGCATACTCGAGAGCGAACGTTTCGGAGATCTCCTCATCAAGAATGATATAACCCCGAGGATCGTAAACGGCTTCCATGATTCTCAGGTGGATTTCAATGAGAGAATCATCGTTGCTACGTCCGCGGTTGAGCTAGGGGTAAATATAGGAAACGTTGAATTGGGGCATATAGAACCCGGATACTACTTTGAGAACCTGAGCCAGAGACTTGGAAGGTTTTCCCGGCAGGATCAAGATTCAACCGTATATCTGCACGTAGGAGAGGAATGGCTCAATGAATTCAGGAGCATAAAGACTAATAATTACTATGATTTCCTCAAGAAAGTATCCGAAATAGTGCAGGCTAAACACATCCAGGAAACTGCTGTCAGGAATAACGCACGTGTATTCACCTACTGCGTTTATAAGAATACGCACAGGGAAGGACTTCGTGATCATATAATGGAGTCACTGCTTGTTCTCGGAGGTGGAAAACTGCTGGACGTGGACCGTGCGCTCCACGTCGTCGAAAAATGCGATGGAGACTATGGGGATAAGACGCATTTTCTGCGCTGGTGGCATGACTACTTCAGGGCATACGGATATTTCAGGGGTGCAATCTCCAATGTGAAGGTGAGGCTACCAAAGGGCATTCAAACAGAATACGATTACGTCTGGATCCTGAGACATGCTGAGTTTACCACTGAAGGCGACACTTTCGTGATCAATAACTGGCGTGAGATCCCTAAAAAACCTCTATTGAAATACACAGGCTTCCTAAGTGGAGATTCTGTATTATTCGAATGGGATGAAATACAGAAGAATGATGGGAATAGGAAATTCAGAGATCGGTGGTACAGTGCCCTAAAAAAGGCTCTTGGGGATTTAGATTTGAGTGACGAACAAAGAGATGAATGCTATACGATCCTCAAGGAAGCCCTCTACACAATTCATCAGGGACTGTTACCAGTAGATAAGTCAATTTCCTCAGGGGTGGATCGAAACGAACTCAACATCTTTATCTAACATCGAAGGAATAAAAGGAGAGTATTTCTTCCATTATTATTCCTGCCCAACGAGATTGTGGCTATACCACAGGAATGTTGCCGGAAATACTTTCAATGAACACTTGAGAATTGGTGAATTCATCGATCATAAATCGTTTCCGAGAGAGAGGAGAGAGTTGATAATAGAAAACGTGTGCGCCATCGATTTCATAAAAGAGGACGGCGTATTTGAAGTTCACGAAATCAAAAAGGGTAAGGGGGAGAACAAAGCTCAAGAGATGCAGGTGCTTTATTATATGTACGTTATGCAGAAAGTATTGGGAGGAGAAGTCAAAGGATTTATTCACTATCCTCAGGTAAGGAAAGTTAAAGAGGTGCATCCTGATTATGAAAAAATCGAAACTTCAATTGGCAGAATCCGGTCGATCATTCAAGGTGAATGCCCCAAACCAGTAAGGATACCCATATGTCGTGGGTGTAGTTATGCTGAGGTGTGTTGGTCTTGAGCGAAAATTATACTATTCTGAATGATGGTACATTAAGAGTAGAAGAGAAGACTTTCAGATTCGATTCTGCAAGTGGAATTAGGAGGATACCTGTCGAAGATGTTCATTCTATAAATTTCTATTCAGGAGGAGATATTACCACTGGGGCATTAAGGTTGGCTTCGGAAAATGGAATTCCTATTAACTTTTTTGGTTTTTACGGAAATTATTTGGGCACATATTGGCCCAAAGAAAAGCTTCTGAGTGGGGATCTAACAGTCGAACAGGTAAAACTTTATCTGGATGTCAATAGAAGACTAGAAACATCATTGATTCTAATGAAAGGTGTTATAGAAAACATGAAGTCATTTTTGCATAAATATGATAGGGAATTGTCATGGGCTCAGTTTGATGGCAAGGTTACAAGTATCGAAAAACTTATGTTGGAAGAGGCGAGAATCAGAAAGAGGTATTATGAAGAACTAGATTCAATTCTTCCAGAGGAATTTTGTTTAATTGAGAGGAGCAAGAGACCACCTTTGAATATGGGAAACGCATTGATCTCATTTGGCAATTCTAGACTATATGCTGAAATCATTACTGAATGCCACTATACATCCCTTAATCCGACCATCTCCTTCTATCATTCGCCTTCAGATAGAAGATTCTCTCTTCCACTGGACATATCCGAAATATTTAAAATCCCTTACGTGGATAGATTTATTATAAAAATAACAAAACAGGAGATAATTAAGCCCAATGCTTATTTCTTCTCAGAGGAAGGGGGAGGGATGTTGCTTAATGAAAATGGCAAGAAGACCTTCTTACATGAATGGGAAAAGTGGATGAATTTTGTACATTATCATCAGAGATTGAAAAGAACCGTAAGCCACAGGGAAATGATCAGACTAGAACTTTACAAATTCATAAAGCACATTTACGGTATAGAAAAATATGAACCATATGTCATGGGAAGTGAATGATAATGTATGCAATCCTATCTTATGATGTGGATGCAGAAAGAACTCAAATATTCAAAATATTGGCAGGAAGGTTTTTACATCATACTCATAATAGCGTCTTTGAGGGACATATAACTGAGTCACAGCTTATGAAACTTCAATCGGGTATCGAGGAAGAGCTGAAAGATAACGAATCCCTAGTAATATGGGTGTTTCAACAGGAATCTTATATTAAAAAGATAGCATTTGGATATAAAGAAGAATTCAATTTTTTATAGTGGTGTAACCGACTTCAATTATGCTGCCTAAGTATTTAAAGAAATTCTAAGTCTTTATAAATTTTATTATTCAATTCAATCTGATGAATAGAAATGTATAAATTAGGCTTTTCATTCTTCTCCTATAAATCATACCTATAAGGAATTGATACACATCTCATATATTGGTTTTCCGTTA
>JAGDXN010000062.1:27597-37661 GCA_023256455.1 Cuniculiplasma sp. | reverse complement strand
CACATGTGCCCCATTGCTTTCACTGGCCTTTTCCTGTAAAGAAAGGAAAGTTCCCTGTCTGACTCCTCCATTGAAGGATCCTTCCATTCCTCACCCCCGTTCAGAAATTCGCACCCGGATCCAAATTTTATCCTTATGGATGGCTGAAACAGGGTGTATATTGCAATGCTTTCCTCATCCTTTTTGTTTACCTTAATTTCATTGACAAGGCTTATCAGTATCTCTGCCCCTGAATCTTTAGCAAATCGCCTGACGTACAGGTTTACATTTCCAGAATCTTCTGAATGAAGGTTTATCTTTTGAGATTCCTGATTCACCTTTATACGTTTTTGAAAGCGGAATGGCTTTCTTTTCCAGTATCCGTCTTTCCCATCTACGGGAGAGTATCTCCCCCAGGTAACGCAGATATGAAGTTCAGGTTCTTTCTCATTTACAGAAAAGGAAAGTCCAAATGATTTTGGCTTCATTCTTGCATCAAGCTGAGATGGTATGGAAATTCTCATGTCCCTGTCATCTGTATCATCCTCTCCATCATCAATTTCATTGGCAGTTATAATTTCTGAATCTGGGGAATACTCTGAATCCTCATCACTGACCTGTGGAATAATTACACCCGTTACATATTCTCGGTAAGGATTTCCCTTGATTTCCTCTTCAGATCCATTTCTCGGACCAAGCAATTCAGCAATCATTCCTTTGATAAGTTCTTTCCTCATTCTTTCTCCTCAATTAATCTCATTCAGTGACAGTCTTCTGGAAAATATGAAGACATCTTTCTCACAATTTTTTATTATTTTTTCATTGTGAGCTTTCACACAGTAACCATAACTTTTCACATTAATTAAAGTTTCTAAATTCAGCAATGGATTTAAAATACATTCAGTGCAGGAATCTGGTAATTTAGATGAGAAATAAACTCAAGCACGGATATGAAGGAGATATTAAAATTCAGATTGACACAAATATTAAGAAAACTGGGGGTTCAGGAATTTTAATCTGAGATATTTCAAATTGTGGAGACAATCATAAAATGGTATTCATCCCGTAATTTTAAGATGAATAAGCCACACTTAACTGAACTCATTAAACTCCTGAAAAATATTTGTTTTCAGCAGTTGAAGAAAAGGCTGTAAAAGGATTTATGTTATCACATTAGAATGGCAGTGATATTAGGTTAAACTATGAAAAGAGGATTTATCTGAGAATATTGATTTTATAATTTTGTTGCATATTTAAGGAAAAGAGATGATACAGTTGGATGAACAGGCGGTAAAATTGAAAATGAATGAAATGATCAACAAAATAATATCGGGGGATTCCATAGATATTCTCAAGAAAATCCCGGATAATAGCATAGATTTAATTTTTGCCGACCCTCCTTATAATCTTCAGCTGGAAAATGATCTGTACAGGCCAAATGAAACAAAAGTCAACGGCGTAAGTGAATCCTGGGATAGGTTTTCATCATTCAAAGAGTATGATGATTTTTCAATTAAGTGGCTCACAGAGTGCAAAAGGATTCTGAAAGATAATGGCTCCATATGGGTAATAGGCACATACCACAACATATTCAGAATAGGGAAGATAATGCAGGACCTTGGCTACTGGATATTGAATGATATCATCTGGATCAAAACCAATCCAATGCCAAACTTCAGGGGGACACGCTTTAATAATGCCCATGAAACACTAATCTGGGCAACAAAAAGCAAGGAATCAAAGTACAGGTTCAATTATAAAACAATGAAAGTATATAATGACGATGTCCAGATGAGAAGCGATTGGTATATGCCCATATGCCAGGGTAAGGAAAGGCTCAAAGTGGACGGAATAAAGGCACATCCAACACAGAAACCAGAGGCTCTCCTTTTCAGAATAATAACAGCAACAACATTGCCAGGGGATACAATACTCGATCCCTTTGCAGGAACCGGTACCACATTGTCTGTGGCAAAGCAGCTGGGAAGAAATTTCATCGGGATTGAGAGAGAAAAAAGATATGTGGATCTGGTCGAGGAAAGGCTTAAAAAAACAGCAGATTCTTTCAATGAAAAATTGCTTGAATATCCGATGGATTTGAAACCAAAGAGGATTCCCTTTGGAGTGCTGGTGGAGAGAGGCTTTATAAAACCTGGGGAATTACTTTATTCATCTGATGAAAAGCACAATGCAATGGTTCTTGCCAATGGCACCATAAGTTACCGTAAAAAATCAGGCTCCATACATAAAATAAGTGCAGAAATTTTAAACAGGCAGACCAATAATGGCTGGACTTTCTGGTATGTAAAAAGGGAAGGCAGGCTGGTCTGCATAGATCAGATCAGGAAAAATATGGATCTTGACTGAATCAAAATTTCATAGTTTTTCAGTATAAAAAACATGAAATTATATCATTTCATAATTATGTCTTAATGGATTGCATTTAAGACTCCGATATATCGATACCTTTATATCGATATCTATACTATCCATATGGTGATAAAATGGAAAACAAGAATGAAAACAAGAAATATCAGAAAATGGGAAAAATGAACTGTGGATGCCATGGAAGGTCCATGGATCATGGGAACAATGGCAGGCACAACCATGGAGGACATGACCATGGGTGCAGGCATGGAGAAGGTGGTAGAGGTATGAGCACAGACAGTGTCCATGATCTCGAATCATATAAGGAAAAGCTTGAACAGGAAATTTTGCAACTTCAGGAAAGGATCGATAATCTGAAGGAAATGAGTCAGGAAAACCATGAGTGAAATGGGAAATATTCCCATCTAATTTTAAGGGGGCGAGAGTTGATATGAGGGATAGATGTCATTGCAGGATGGGGCCATTTGAAGTGAATATGATTCCGCAGGGTATACTCAGGCCATTAATTCTTAAAATGTTGATGGAGAGGCCCATGCACGGATACGAAATTATGAGAGAAATTTCGCTCAGAACTGATGGTTTCTGGAATCCAGGTGCTGGCTCCATATACCCTGCAATAAATTCCCTTGAAAAGGAGGGGTATCTAACAAGGGTAGAGATCAGGCAAGGAGACAGATCTAAGATAGTTTATTCAATAACAGAGAAGGGAAAGGAATCAATGGCGGATTCACAAAAGTTTGAAAAAGAGTGGAAAGAGGGGATTTCAAGACTTTCAAGAATGTGGTGAATTTAAAAATTTTTGACTATCTTCCAGTGCATATGGCATTGAGTCAAATTATGGAAGATATCTCAACAAAATTGAGAAATTCGAGAGTTTTATCACTAAACTTCAGGTGAAACAAGGGAATCAATCTTTTGTGGTTGGTGAGAAAATCATAATATATATTCCATTTTTTTGAACAAAATCCGGAAGGATAATTTTCAAAACATCCATTTTATGGAAAGAAAAAAATTCCAATGTTGAGTCGTAACCGGATAAATATGGGATGTTCAGGAACCAATGATTGGGGTATTGTAAATATCCAGTGTGTGTTGGGACGCAAGATCTCATTCAATGTGTTTCTCAGTGATAAGTTGCCATATCTTTTCGTGATATTCCATAGTCAAGTTACTAACGAAGTACTAATAAGAGAAGTCTCCATAAAGGCATTCCCCATGGCTAAATTATATATTTTAAGACATGCAGAGACGAGAATAGATTCAGGGTTGGGACCAGATAATTGGGAACTCGAGGATGGGGCCAGGGATTCAGTTGTCCGGTTATTAAAAGGAATTCCTCTCACTGAAATCTGCTGCATTTATTCCAGTCCTCTCCCAAAAGCATCCAGAACTGCAGATATAATAGGCAATATCTACGGGATTGCCAAAAATGAGAGGGATTGCCTGAGGGAGGTTAAACGTTATTTCCCATATGTTGACAATATGACCTTTAGTATGTACGTTGAAGAGTTTCTCTCGGGGAGGGATGATCTGCACTTTGAACCATACCCTGAGGTAAGGGAAAGGATAGTAAATTGCATAAAAGATATATGTAAAGAATCCTCAGGCAAATCTGTAATTGTTGTTTCTCATGGAATGGTAATTTCTGTTCTTTACAGTCATTTGACTGGACGGATTCTTTCTAAGAATGACTGGAATAATCTGAAAATGCCTGATCTGTCAGTTATTGATGTCGATTCTGGCATAGTTGAGAGAGGCTTTTTCTCAGGTTTCAAAATTAATCTAAAATAAGCATTAATATAATCTTATTGAATTTTGATAACATGCAATAAACAACTTTTTTCTAAGGGACTGGGATATCTGCAAAGTCTTTTCTTGCACTTCAATTCAAAATGGGCCTGGCCGGATTCGAACCGGCGGTCTTCGCTGTGTGAGAGCGACGTCATAACCACTGGACTACAAGCCCTCCCATCTGAATTTAAATCAGGTTAAAAGTCTTTTAGATATTCGACATGTATCTTCAGAGCACGTTTAAAATATTTCAGTTATTTTCTTTCTTCTTCAGGGATTCTATTCAGCCTCTTCATTATGAATTCAAAATAGTTTCCTGAAATTTCAAATCCTGTATATTTTCTCCCCATTTCTCTGCTTACAACCGCCACCTGGCCAGAACCGAGGAAAGGATCGAGTATAATATCACCCTCCTTACTTGAATATTGCAATATTTTCCTTACAAGTTCAGATGGAAGCTTGGTTGGGGTTTTTTCAATCCCATGCCAGTATTCTCTCTTTATTTCCCATACATCCTCCACATCGCCATATCTCATGTCTCTGTTATTCACCCTTATTCCAGGTTCATATCTGGAGTAAGGGTAGAAAACTCTTTTCTTTGGATTCTTGCATACATAAAGGCAGTGGTAATGGGAAGTAACAAATTTCCTCTTTGTGACAACACCAAACTGGTATTTCCATATTATGTGGTTTACTGTAATGAATCCTGTGTTATCAAGGGCGTTGAGTATTTCCTTGAGATTATTCCAGCCAGAGAAAACATACATGCTCCCAGTTTCCTTCAACACCCTGAAAGCCTCACCCATCCACCTTACTGTAAAATCATAATAATCATCCTTATTGATTTCATTATAGCCTTCAATTACGGAGGATTGTACCCTGTGATAATTCTTTCTTTGCGCCTTAAAATTTATGCCGAAGGGAGGATCTGTAACGATGAGGTCTACCCTGTTGTCAGGGATATATTTCTTCATCCCTTCTATGCAGTCCATATTATATATGTTGTCAACAAAACCATCATATTCCATCCTTCCCCCAATCCTCCTCAAACAATATTCTTAATGAAATCCTGAATAATAAAGGGATTTGTGATCTCAATCCATTTTTGTTTATAAAAAAGTTATTCAATGGCAACATTATTTATTTGAAATACACATAGTTGCCTATGAAGGATCAGTTTGAGAAGATTTTCAGGGGAAAGGGAATAAACTATTATGAAGATGATTTGCCTTTGCAGGAATTTCTGGAATATTTACAAATTCAAAGGGAAAATGAGCTTTCAAATCTTGGGGAATATGTTTCCAGTGAACTTGTGGAAATAATGGATTACGTCGATCATAAGGGGAAGCCTGAACTTATAACATGGGACCTCAATGGAAAGAGAATAGATTATGTGAGGCTCTCTCCTGAGCACAGGAAAGCACTGGAAAAGCTTCAGAAATTTGGTGTTGTTAAATACAGTGCAGAGGGAAGTAAATCCTGGTTATATCATTATGTAAGTGGGTACATAATCTCTGATTCCGGAATATTCTGCACATTAACGCTTACGGCCCAGACTGCCTACGGTTTAAAGAAATATGGAAAGGGAAAGGTTATGGAGGAGTTTTTCCAGAAGTATGTGAGGGATCAGGATCCATGGTATGGTGCCACATATTACAGTGAAACACAGGGGGGAAGCGATCTGGGTGCAAACAGAACAGTGGCAGTTATGGAAGGGGAAAAATGGTTCATTTCTGGTAAGGACAAATATTTTGCAAGCGATGCGGGAATAGCAGATGGTGCAATTGTAACAGCCAAATTTGCAGATGGTGGTGTCAGATCCCTTGGTGTATTCTTTGTGCCGGCGATCAATTCTAAGGGGGAGTTGAACTACAACATAAGGAGGTTGAAAAACAAGCTTGGTACCATTGCGGTTCCAAGTGGAGAAGTGGAGATGGATCATGCTGAAGCCTACCTTATAGGGGATAGGGAAAAGGGAATATATTATGCAATGGAAATCCTCACAGTTTCAAGAATCGATGATGCCCTTGCGGCTGCAGGCATTGCAAGAAAAGCACTGTGGGAGGCATATTTACACGCACAGGAGAGAACGGCTTTTGGAAAGAGGCTTGTTGAACATCCCCTGATGATAAGGGATCTGACAGAAATGGAGGCTGAACTTGAAGGGGCGGTCCTTCTTTCCCTGTACGGAGCAAAGCTTTTCAGCGACGCTTACAGTTCTGAACCTCCCTATGATGAAAAATACAACTATGCAAGGTTCATAACCCATATTGCAAAAAATATGGCTGCATGGGCATCTGACAGGATCACACAGTATTCCATGGAAATCTTTGGAGGAATAGGCTTTTTTGAGGAGTTTCCGGTGGCAAAATTCCACAGGGATGCCATTGTGACATCCATATGGGAGGGGACAAGCAACATTCAGTCTCTGGATATGCTCGAGGCCATTGCAAAGAAAGGAGCCGCTAAAACATTTTTCTCAGAAATGAGGAAGATAGTGGATGAAATTAAATCAGAAAAAATAAAAGAAAAGTTAAAGGATGCAATGGAAAGGACAGAGGAATATTTCCGTAAGGTTATGGAATCAGGATATGCAGAATGCCATTCAAAGGAGCTTTTAAGGAAACTGGGAGAACTCTGCGAGGTAATTCTCATTTATGATCTGTATAACAGAAATAAAAAGGAAAGATCGCTTCATGCCGCAGATCTCCTTTATCATAACATATATGGAAAGGATGATGTTCCGGAAACATCCATATTCAAGATGGATGTTGTAAGCTGGATGGGTAAAAATAAGAAAGAATTATAGAGATTTTATTTATAAAAATCCCATTTTCAAAGGAAACACTGTGGTCATTTATGAACCCCAGTGAAACATATAAATATTGTGTGCATTAAGGATTATGGATGGTCTAAATCAGGATGAACTTGAAGTTTTAAAGTATGTTAAGAGATTTGCCACGGAAGAGGTCAAGCCGCTGGCAAGGGAAATTGATGAAAAACAGGAGGTGCCGGAAAAGATTATCAATCGAATGAGGGACCTTGGCCTGTTTTCCAGCTACATACCCAAAGAGTATGGTGGCATAGGGATGAGTTTTTCATTCCTGATGCACGTCATAGAGGAAATATCCAGGGCATGCCCCAGCACATCCCTTGTCCTCGACGGTGCACTCACATTATTCGCTGAACCAGTGCTCATGTTTGGAAGTGAGGATCTGAAGAAAAGATACCTCACCAGAGTTGCAAAGGGTGAAGTGGGAGGGCTTGCTCTCACAGAACCGGGGGCAGGAAGTGACGCTGCTGCAATAAAAACCAGTGCAGTGAAGGACGGAAATGAATATGTGATAAATGGTTCAAAAATATTCATATCAAACGGAAGGCTTGCAAGGTTCTATGTGGTGGATGTCGTAACAGATCCATCAAAGGGTCATAAGGGCATATCAACATTCGTTGTGGACGCAGATACTCCCGGCCTGAGGATATCCAGAGATATTCACAAACTTGGAATAAGGGGATCTTCCACAGTCGAACTGGTATTTGAAAATGTAAGGGTTCCAGAAACAAACCTTGTGGGAAAGCTTAACGAAGGCTTTAAGGTTGTAATGGAAACACTGGATGCGGGAAGGATAGGCATTGCATGCCAGGCACTGGGAATTGCAAGGGCAGCCTTTGAGGAAGCCGTTGAATACATTCAGCAGAGAAAGCAGTTCGGCCAGCCCATATCAAACTTTGAGGCAATCCAGTTCATGATTTCCGACATGGCCACAGAGATTGAAGCCGCATCCCTTCTAACATATGATGCTGCAAGGAAGTGGGACAATCATGAGCCCTGTGTGAAAGCATCATCAATGGCTAAACTCAAAGCATCAGACGTTGCCATGAAAGTAACCACAGACTGCCTCCAGCTCTTTGGCGGTTATGGATATACAACAGATCTTGATGCAGAGAGGCACATGAGGGATGCAAAAATAACCCAGATATATGAGGGCACAAATCAGATACAGAGGCTTATAATTTCAAGGGAAGTATTCAAGGAAATCCACCCATGATCTTCCTTGGATGTTCTGGCTGGTCATACCGGGACTGGGATGGTCCTTTTTATAACAGTAATTCTCCATCCCTCAGATTCTATTCAAATTTTTTCAATTCTGTGGAAATAGATTCCACCTATTATCAGATTCCCTCAAGGAGAACAGTTTTTTCATGGATAAATAATGGGTCTTCAATAAATTTTTCAGTAAAATTGCCGGGAGACATATCCCATGGAGATGGGGATATGAACAGAAAGTTTGAACTGTGGAAAAGGTTCAAAGAAAACGTTCTCAATACAATTTTACAGCATCAGGATCATATATGTGTTTTGATGACTGTCCCACCATCCATAAAAGATACGGATGCATATATGGAATCTATCTCTGAAATAACAGATTCATGGAATTTTCTCTGCGTTGAGCCGAGGACCGGGAAAATGGTTGAAAATTATATGGAAGCCGCAGAAATCATCAGGAAATATAATTTTATACCTGTGAGTGTTGATAATTTTTCCATGAGAATAGATTGGGAAATGGGGAACAAAAACATAGCATATTTGAGGCTCCACGGAAGAAATCCTTCTTTCTATGAAAGAAATGCAGGATATGAAAAGTTCAATTACAGGTATTCTGAGGAGGAACTGAAGGATATATCTGAGGCAATTAGAAAAAGCGAAAAAAAATTCCAGGAAACCTTTGTTTTTTTCAACAACCATCCCAATGGAAATGCACCCATAAACGGATTGGAAATGCTCGACATTCTGGGAATTTCAAGGATGAAGAGATTTTTATGATTTTCCCAAATATCAAAATACCATAATTAATTATGGAGTATGCCCGGAATCGATAAGATCCATGAAGGATCTGTAATTACATTTAAATGGAGGGGAAGGGAACTTAAGGGTATAGTTCTTGGATTTAAGGACAGATATGTCAATGTGAAGCTTGAAAGTGGATACAATGTTATGGTTGTGCCGGATATGATTATGGATGTCCGGGAAAACGAGCAGATTGAAACGAAACAAAAGGAAAACATCAGGGAATCAGGTAAGGGTAAGGAGATATCCATTATATCCACAGGAGGAACCATTGTAAGTAAGGTTGACTATAAGACGGGGGCTGTTTTTCCATCGCTCGATATAAGAGAGATCACATCAAAATTCCAGTATCTTGAAAGGCAGTTCAGGCTTAATACCATACCGTTCCTGAATATTCTCAGTGAAAATATGGAACCCGAACAGTGGGTAGAACTTGCAAGGAAGATCAGGGAGGAGTCCAAAAAATCTGAAGGAATCGTAATTTCCCATGGGACGGACACAATGACATATACTGCTTCGGCTCTGTCATTTTTGTTAAAAGAACAGTCAGTGCCCATAATAATGGTTGGCTCACAGAGAAGTTCGGACCGTCCGAGCACAGATTCCTATCTGAATATGGAAGGGGCAATTAATTTCGCCTCCACAGATTTTGGTGAGGTTGGAATATCCATGCATTCATCCATATCTGATGCCGGAATATACCTACTGCGGGGCGTGAGAGCAAGGAAAATGCACTCCTCAAGACGGGATGCCTTCAGACCCATAGGGGAAAAACCGGTCGGATATTTTCAGGATGGACTTGTAAACATAACGGGCAAATATAGAAAAACAGGAGAAAGGACTGAAATATTTGAAAAGATTGAGAAGAGGGCCGGCATCCTTTACTTTTATCCAGGAATGGAAATAGATGATATGGCATCATTCATGGAAAGGAAAATGGGCATTGTAATCATGGGAACCGGGATGGGCCATATTTCAACTAAATTTATTGATCTGTTAAAAGAATATACGGATTCAGGGAGGCTTGCTGTGATGACAACACAGTGCATAAACGGTC
>JAGDXN010000062.1:26499-27587 GCA_023256455.1 Cuniculiplasma sp. | reverse complement strand
TGAATGTATATTCCACAGGAAGGCAGCTCATAAAAGCAGGCGTAACATGGGCCGGAAACCTTCTTCCGGAGGCGGCAGTGGCTAAAATGATGGTTGTTATGGCCAATTATCCTGATTTCGAATGGTCCAGAAGAATGGTTTCAAATGTCAGGGGAGAGATTCTGGAAAGAGAGGAGCTGGAGGCGTTCTAAATGGTTAAATTCCCGGAGAATACAAAAATTGGGCTGGAAGTCCATCTTCAGGTAAATGCAGGAAAACTATTTTGTGGCTGTGAAGGAGAGGGCAGGGATAGGGAAATTTCATTCCAGAGAACCCTGCATTCATCATCGGGTGAAACAGGGTCCTCCGATATATCCACAATGTACGAGGAATCAAGGAACAGGACTTTCAAGTATATAGTTTCCACAAATTCATGCCTTGTGGAGGCAGATGAAGAACCACCCCACAAAATAAACGAAATTGCCCTCAATGCATCCCTGATGATGGCAAGGGCATTCAATTCGGAAATACTTGACCGGGTTGTCGTCATGAGAAAGGTTGTTATAGATGGTTCAAACACAGGGGGATTCCAGAGGACATCACTCATTGCCATGGGGGGCGAAATCAAGGGTGATAAGTATTCATCCAAAATATCCACTATCTGCCTTGAGGAGGATGCATGCAGGAAGATAGAGGAAAGGGGAAATGAGGTGGTATACTCTCTTGACAGGCTGGGTGTTCCGCTCATTGAAATTTCCACAGAGCCTGACATCAGGAATCCTGAGGGGGCGGTAGAGATAGCCAGGGAAATAGGAAACAGGCTCCTCTCTGCAGGTCTTCTGAAAAAGGGGGCAGACAGCATAAGGCAGGATGTGAACTTTTCCATGGGATATGGAAGGGTTGAAATCAAGGGAGTTTCAAAATTAACCGCAATCCCGGATATTCTGGAAAGGGAGATGGAAAGGCAGAAATCTCTGGCTGAAGCCGTGGGAATATGGAAGGAGAGGGGTGGCACTGAAAATGTCATCTTTGCGGTAAATAATGACATCCTCAAGGGTACAGGCTCAAGATTGATACTGAAATCGGTTGAAAATGGAAAGGATATACTC
>JAGDXN010000062.1:13130-26489 GCA_023256455.1 Cuniculiplasma sp. | reverse complement strand
ATATACTCCTTTCAATACTGAAAAATGGAAGAGGGTTGTTGAAAAATGGCAATTTCAGGGTAGGAAGGGAAATTGCTGATGCCTTAAAGCAGATTGGAATCCTGGGCATACTGCATTATGATGAACTACCAGCCTATGGAATAACTCAGGAGGAAAAGGATAGAATTGCCGATTATCTAAATTTGGGGGAAAGGGATTCATTTCTCATTCTTCTCGTGGAAAGTTCAGAAAAGGAGAGGGCAGAGCGTGTTATTAATGAGAGAATAAGCAAAATAATGTCACTGAACTTTTCTGAAACAAGGGCAGCAATGGATGATTTTTCAACAAGATATATGAGGCCCCTGTCCGGATCAAGCAGAATGTACCCGGAAACAGATATTCCTGTAATTGAAATAAATGAATCAAGGCTCCGGGAGATAGAGGGCAGGGTTCCATTGAGGCTTGAAGAACTGGTCGAAAAAATTTCCACAGAATATTCCATATCAAAGCAGGATGCATCCACGCTGATCTGGAATGGGATGGTTGAAATATTTAAGCGTTTATCGGAGAAATATGATTCTAGGGTCATATGCCGTGAACTTGTGCAGAAACTCCCGGATGCGGAGAGAAAGAAAAATGTGAAAATACCGGCCGAATATGTGGAGGACACACTGAATTACTGCATAGAAAAAAATTATGGAAGATATTCCATGGAAAGGGCCATTGAGCTTCTATCGGAAGGAAAGCTTCCTGAAGAGATAAAATCGGAGGAAAATTTAAAGCCTCTGGATGAGAATGAAATTATTGAGGCATTAAAAAATATTAAAGATACAAGAAATATTTCACTGGTGGCAAAACAGATAACAGAAATGAAGGGGAGGCCAGTGGATACATCCATAATAGCAAGACTGGTAAACGTCGAAAAAAGATAATGCCCGTACTAAACAACACTTAAATATTTTCCACAAATACCCAATCCATGTTGTTATATGGGTACATACCGGCAATAATCACCCTTATTTTGCTGGTGCTTGCAATGTATTTAGTATTCACAATTCTTCCAGCGTTGAGCCAGGCCAGAACAAAGGCCGACAGAAATAAAATATATCTGAAACCATCTGATGTAATAAGGGAACTGGCAAAGGAGTCTTCTCCGGTTAAGGGATCGAACTATACAGAACCCTATGAATCCGGTGAAGTTGCCAGAGGCTCATATAACAATTTCGTTCGTGTTCAATATTATGTGATTGTGCTTCTTTTCATTCTTTTCGATGTGGATATGGCATTGCTTCTCCCGTGGGCCTTTGACTTCAAGGCTCTGGGATTTTATGATTTCATTGAGACAATTATTTTCATATTGATGCCTCTCACAGCGGTACTCTATGCTTTCAGAAAGGGATATATGAGGTGGATAAAGTGAAGACAGGGGACGCAGGTTTTATTACAACGACGCTTGATAAAGCAATGGAATGGAGTAGAAGCAACTCCATATGGCCGCTTACCTTCGGTCTTGCATGCTGTGCCATTGAAATGATGGCAACTCAAGCCTCAAGGCTTGATATATCAAGGTTTGGGAGTGAAGTTTTCAGGAACTCTCCAAGACAGTCAGACCTTATGATTGTATCAGGTACAGTAACAAAGAAGATGGCACCAAGGTTGAGGAGGCTTTATGATGAGATGCCCTACCCAAAATATGTAATCGCAATGGGCGTATGCGTTATTCAGGGTGGCCCATATAATCAGGGTTATTCAGTTGTGCTTGGTGTTGACAGGGTTGTCCCTGTGGATGTTTACGTTCCGGGATGCCCGCCCACACCGGAAGCACTGACAAACGGGATTATATTGCTTCAGAAGAAGATAAGAAATGAAGCGGACAGGTGATTTGATTGGCCTATGAAATAAAGGAAGAAAAGAGTAAGGATGGAAGAAAGGTGTACAGAATAGATAGGGATCACCTTGTTGAACTTATGAACGATCTTAAAAAAGAGGGTTATGATCATCTTTCACTCATATCGGCGGTTGACTTCAGGGACAGAATAGAGGTTGTATATCATCTCGAAAAATCATCGGATAATTTTTCAATGCTTGTTGTAAAAACTGAAACAAAGGATAACCACATGCCCAGCGTGGCATCTATCTGGGAAAGCGCCAACTGGGATGAGAGGGAGCAATACGATATGATGGGTGTAATCTTCGACGGCCATCCCGATCTCAGAAGGATACTCCTGCCAGAAGGGTGGAATGGTTACCCTCTGAGAAAGGATTACGATATGAGCAAGGTTCAGTATGTGAACATGGATGAGGAGGGAAATGATTATGTCAGTTTCGATCCTGGGGACGGGTGGTAATAATGGAATCAAATCTTACCAACAAATATATAGAGCTTAACATGGGACCACAGCACCCTTCAACCCATGGTGTGCTTAGATTGAAATTAACCCTTGACGGAGAAACTGTAAAGAAGGTTGAGCCGGTAATAGGATATCTCCACAGGAATGCAGAAAAGATATGCGAGCTTGATTTCTATTGTGACGCACTCATATATTTTGACAGGATGGATTACGTCGGCGCAATGAATATGGAACTGGGATATCTGGAGGCTGCAGAAAAGCTTCTGAACATTGAGCCGCCCGAGAGAGTCAAATGGATCAGGGTCATAATGGCAGAACTTAACAGGATTGCCTCCCATCTAGTATGGGCCGGAGCCTTTGGCCTGGACCTTGGAATGTTGACTCCATTCTTTTATGTCTTTGAAGAGAGGGAAAAAATACTCAATCTCTTCACAGAAATAACGGGGTCAAGGCAGGAAACAAACTATATGAGCATTGGCGGAGTATATCAGGATTTCAACGATAAGATCATATTTAAAATAAAGGAATTTCTCAATGAGTTTCCAAAAAAGCTGGATGAAGTATATAATCTGTTTGTTAAAAATGATGTATTCATATCAAGAACAAAAAATATTGGAATCCTGGAGCCTGAAGTTGCACTTTCCTATGGTGTTACCGGCCCAATGTTGCGGGCATCGGGTATACCCTATGATGTGAGGAAGGATGAGCCCTATCTTGTTTACGACAAAATTAATTTTACAGTCCCAATTTCAAAGAAGAAGGATGTTCTGGCAAGGTTTATTGTTAGGTTTGAAGAAATGAGGCAATCTGTGAAGATCATTCAGCAGGCTCTGGATAAGCTTCCTGATGGACCATTCTTCAACCCCAAGGCAAAGAAATCCCTTATGATAAGGCTGAGGGGAGAGGGAGACGTTTACGCCAGAACTGAATCCACAAAGGGTGAGTTTGGAGTATATATTGTTGGCGATGGCAGCGTTAAACCGTACAGGGTCCACGTGAGAAGCCCTGCCTTCAAGAACCTTTCGGTTCTTCCCTATTTATCCAGAGATGTACTGATTGCGGATATGGTGGCCATATCAGGCTCCATAGATCTGGTTTTCGGTGAGGTGGACAGATGAGTCTTCTTACAAGAATTGCAATGATATTGAGTTTCCTCGGACACTATCCGTCTTATATTCTTGCCTATATTATTGAAACGCTCATCGTCATCATATTTGGAACTGTTGTTGTGGCCGGAATGGTCTACTTCTTCAGGAAATATATGGCAAGGGTTCAGATGAGGATAGGTCCAAACCGGGTAGGTAAGTTTGGTGTTTTGCAGGTGATGGCAGATGGTTTGAAGCTTATACAGAAGGAATCCATAATGCCTCAGGGAAGGGACGATCTGCCATACAAGGTAGCGCCTCTCCTCATATTCATAGCGTTGATGATGGGTTTCATATTCATACCCTATGGGCCTCTTGCATGGCTAGGGACACTTACTGTGACCCATTCAGATGTCAGTCTTGTTATTCTCTTTGCCCTCATAGCCATAATGCCCATAGGAGAGCTTCTTTCAGGAATAGTCTCCAATAACAAGTACGCAGTTTTGGGATCACTCAGAGGTGTGGCCAAGGATATATCCTTTGAGGTTCCCATGATGCTTTCAGTTCTTGCCATAGTTATGATGGCTTCTGCCAGAGGTGTTTCACCTCTGGATATTAACGGAGTTGTACAGGCACAGAACATACCCTTTGCCATACTTGAACCTCTGGGCTTTTTCGTATTTCTTATATCCATGGCAGCAAGAGCCTCCTATTCACCCTTTGATATGGGAGAAAGTGACAGTGAACTTGTCACGGGAAATACAACAGAATACAGTGGTCTGAGATTTGGTATGTTCTATCTGGGTTTATTCGGGACCATATTTCTGGGCTCTCTTATTCTCAGCACACTTTATCTTGGTGGCTATAACGGACCCTTTGAAAGTTATGTTGGATTCATATGGCTCCTCATCAAGACTCTTGTTGTGGTAGTAATATCACTTACAATATGGCTCTCCATGCCCAGAGTGAGAATAGATAAGTTTGTTACCTTTGGATGGAAATATTTGCTGCCCATTTCATTTATAAATCTTGTAATCACCGGATTTATCATATTGGGGGGAATTTCATGATAGATGTCAAGGAAGTTGAAGAGCCTAAAACAATACCGATTATCGGTTCAATAGAAGGAATGTATACAGTATTCAAGCACCTGTTTCAAAAGCCTGTTACTGTGCAGTATCCAGAGCATAAGGAGGACCAGGGTGACAGATTCAGATTCAGGATATATCTGAGCACAGATGACTGCGTAGGCTGTACACTGTGTGAACAGGTATGCCCAAACCTCACAATCACAATGGTCAACCTGGATAAGGAAAATCCAAGAAATAAGAGAAAGATATATCCCTCTGTAAATTTTGGTACATGCACGGTATGCAGGAACTGTGAGGAAATATGTCCAACAGATGCCATTTATCTTAAGGATGTATTTGAAACGGCCAGGACAAAGAACTCTTTCTTTTACAGCCCAACAGAACTGGAAAAGAACGAAGATGAGGTGAGGAGATGATCTTCACCCTTATCGAGATAATAATTGGAATAATTCTTCTCATAATGGCAATGGTTTCCATAGGGCAGAAGGACGTACTGAGGAGTATAGTATTCCTGATGTTTTTCCTGTTTGTTCTTTCTATCAATTTCATATATCTGGGTGCAACCCTCATAGGTGCAATTGAACTGCTTGTTTATGTGGGGGCCATATCTGCCCTCATGGTATTTACAGTTATGATTACGGGAGGTAAGGAGTTTGAATAAGGCACCGGCTTTCATTGCTTCCTTCCTTTTTTTTCTCGTAATGGCATTTGCAGCAGTGAATCTTACAGGATCCTATTCTCCTGTTCAGCAAAGCATAGGCTCCATATCCAGGCTGCTTTTTTCAACATACATAATACCCTTTGAGCTGCTTTCAGTGGTTCTTGTTGGGGGTATCATAGGAATGTTTCACACCGCGGAGGACGAGGAATAATGTATCAGAATATGATTCAGATTTTTGCACTTGCTCTTTTCACAATCGGCATATATGGTGTAATGACATCAAAACTGGGCATTAAAATGCTCATATCAGTTGAGGTAATGTTAAACTCTGCCATATTCAGCCTTGTATCTGCAGCCATGGGTACAGGGAACGTTACACCACTTGTAATGGCCCTATTTACCATAGCCATAGCGGCAGTTGAATCCGCTGTGGGCATCAGTTTGCTGGTTTCCATATACAGGAAGTTCGGGAAGATAGATATATCTCTCCTGCAGGAGATAAGGTGGTAACATTGTTCAGTTATGCATGGTTCATATTTTTGGTCCCCATAATTTTCGCCCCCGTAAGTGCCTTTGCAGGATGGAGGAAAAAAGTTTATGGGGGCATAGTTGCATCCCTTGCCATAGCAGTATCCTTTATCCTTGCAGTTCTTGTTTATTTTAATATTAATAATACAAGTGTTCCCATATACCAGTCCTTTAACTGGTTTGGAAACATAAATGCTGGCATATATATAGATCACCTTGCAATCATAATGGCCCTTATGGTTTCCTTTGTTTCATTGATGATCCATCTGTTTGCCATATATTATATGAAGGATGATCCAAGGCAGAATATCTATTTCGGAGAAACTGCTCTATTCACAGGAGGAATGCTTGGTCTCATACTGTCCTCCAATCTCCTTGAATTCTTCCTGTTCTGGGAGCTTGTGGGGGTATGTTCCTATTTGCTGGTAGGCTTCTGGTTCTTCAAACCAAACGCAGCATCTGCAGCAAAGAAGGCTTTCATTGTGACAAGGGTTGGAGACCTTCTTTTCATAATTGGACTGGCAATTCTCTATTCTCTCCTGACATCAATCAATGTTTCATCACCGCTCAGCATACCCTATCTCATATCCAATGCGCCCAAAATAGCGGGAGAAATAGGTGCCCAGAATCTTACAATCATAGGCCTTCTTTTCCTGGGTGGTGCTGCAGGCAAATCTGCCCAGTTTCCACTGCACGTGTGGATTCCAGATGCAATGGAAGGTCCAACCACCGTATCCGCACTTATACATGCCGCAACCATGGTTACGGCCGGTGTGTATTTAATTGCAAGGGTACTGCCACTCTATTCAAACGCAACCTATATTGCACCTGATGCTGTTCTTTTTGTAGGAGCCTTCACTGCAATGTTTGCTGGCACAATGGGAATAGTGATGAATGATCTTAAGAGAATTCTTGCCTATTCCACAATCTCTCAGATTGGATATATGATGGCTTCCCTTGGTATGGTTTCCGTTATTGGAGACAGCGTCATAGGTTTTTCAATTTACCATCTTGTTGTACATGCAGTGTTTAAGGCCCTCCTTTTCATGACTGCTGGTGCCATTCTCATAGCACTCATGGAGTTAAGAGACGTGAGGAGAATGGGCGGACTGTGGAAGAAAATGCCTGTAACTGTTACACTCATGTTTATAGGTTCCATCACACTGGCAGCAATACCGCCTACCGCTGCCTATTTCTCAAAGGATACCATCATCGATGCAGCCTATATGTATTATATTAGGAGCGGGGCAAGCATATATTCAGTTCTGCCCTGGATATTCCTTGTAATAGGTGCATTGATGACATCTCTTTATACATTCAGAATGTTCTACCTTGTGGCCCTTGGAAAGCCAAGGTCAAAACTTGCAGAAGAGGCAAGGGATCCACCCATAATCGCTCTGATTCCACTTATGGTCCTGGCTTTCCTTTCACTTACACTGGGCATAGTACAGTATCCCTTTTACAACTTCATACATCCAAACACCATCCATGTATCAGTGCCCTTGATTGTAAAATATACTCCACTCATGATGGTTGTCATTGGAATACTTGTAATTGCAGGAGTTTATGGCACTGGAATGTGGAAGAAGATGGATCTTTCCAAAAACATTGTTTACAGAATCCTCAGGGCAAAATACTATCTGGATTATCTGTTTACAAGAGTTATTGCAGAAAGGACCATACTCCCACTTTCATCGGGATTTGCCAGGATGGAAAGGGGCTTTTCCAGAGATATTGAGGCTACAGGTTCCGGGGCAATGGGATTTGGATCAATGCTCAGAAGGATTCAGAACGGAATCGTGGAGTACTATTTCGTATTCCTCATTATTGGAGTTGCAGTGATAATGCTAATACTGGAAATAACCGGAGGTCTTTGAAATGTTTATAATTGCCATATTTCTGCTACTGCTCCTTTTTGCAATCCTTTCATTTGCAATTAAGGAAAGTTCATGGAAGATTGCGACACTCGAATCCCTGCTCATTCTAATACTTACAATGGTTTATGGAATTCTGAGGTTCACAGGTTATAATGGAGGCTTTGTGTCTTCCTATTCCTACGCCATAGACACATCCATAGGCATATCATTTACTGTGGGAGTAAGCGCACTTTCCATGGCACTTCTGTTTCTCTCAGCAGTGATTATGTTCATTGCCATATTTGTATCCGGAAGGGAAAAATTCGACAGAAGTTTCTATGGTTTGATGCTCACAACTGAGCTTGGGCTTTATGGACTCCTCATATCGAGAAACTTCCTGTTCTTCTATGTATTCTGGGAGGCCATAATCATACCTGTGTTCATGCTCATAAGCATTTATGGTGGCGCAGGAAAGGAAAAGGCAGCATTAAAATTCTTTGTATATACACAGATAGGTTCTGTTTTCCTTCTTCTTTCCATACTTACCCTATTCTCCTTTTATGGAACGGCAAACCATGTTTTCACACTGAATATGTCAAAACTTCTTGACAGTTCCTTCATAATAAAATACATATCTGGACCCCAGCCCTTCTGGACAGACTTCCTGCTTTTCGGCTTCTTCTTTTCATTCCTTGTAAAGATGCCATCATTTCCTCTTCACTCATGGCTGCCTGATGCATATACATCTGCCCCCTATCCCGTATCCATAGTTCTGGCCGGTGCCATTTCACTCATGGGAGGCTACGGGTTCTTCGCTGTCCTTCTTCCCATTGCACCTGTCATAGGAAGCGGCATAGCGTGGGCAATAATCATATTGGGTATATTCAGCCTTGTATACTTTGCCCTCGTGGCAATGTTCCAGACAGACATGAAGAGGATGATGGCCTATGCCAGTGCTGCATCAATGGGTTTCATAAGCATATCGCTGGGTATAGGCATCCTGTCCACAGGATATATTGCCTATCTTGCAGTTTCAGGAGGTATCTTCCAGATACTTGCCCACGGTCTCATAATGGGTTTGGTTTTCTCATCCCTGTACATAATAAGGAACACCTCAGGAAGCCAGTCCAACCTTACACTTTCCGGACTTTTCAGGGAAATGCCCATAATCTCAACATTCTTCCTTGCAGGAATTATGGCCTCACTGGGTCTCCCCGGTCTGGCAGGATTTATCGCAGAGGCATCCATCGTGCTTGCATCATACCAGGTAATAGGTTACATAATATTTTTCATAATCTTTGGAATGATCATAACCGCATCCTATCATGTATGGACTGTCCAAAAATCTCTCAATGGGCCGTACAATGAAAATCTGGGAAAGCTTAAGGATGGTACAGGGATGGAAATCGCAGTGCTTTCGTTCCTCTTTATCATTATTCTGATTCTGGGAATATATCCGTCCCTGTTTTATCATATGATACTTGTTTATGTCAAGGGGGTTTTTTAGATGAATAATATATTTATTAATCCACAGCTCACAGCAATGTACCCTGAAATATTCCTGGGCATTGTTGCATTTGCCATGCTTCTGATGGGAAAAAGGACCCATAACTGGAAGATATACACTTCAATCTCCATTATTGCCCTCCTGATATCAATGGTTCTTCTTATCAGATTCGACTCATCCTATGTTTCATACTACGGCGGGGCATTTCTCATAAGCAATTTTGGCCTTTATTTTGCACTGATTATGATCGTTTCTTCACTTTATGTTGCATTTTCTGCGGGCACAACGCTCAAAGATAATCCCGAGGTTTTCTTTGCCACATTCCTGTTCGTCAATGTTGCAATGATAATTGCGGCATTCAGCATGAATCTCATCTTTATATTCATAGCATTTGAGGGCGTCAGTGTGGGAACATATATCCTGTCTGCATATGGAAAGACCAGAAGGAATCTGGAGGCTTCTGCCAAATATTTCTTCACAGGCATTATTGCAACAGGCTTCATTGTTCTGGGTTCATCATACTATTACATGGCAACTGGAACATTCAACCTTATTTCAGGTGTTCCAGAAAAAGGTCCCATGTTGATCGCACTCATATTGCTATTTGTGGGCTTTGGTTTTAAACTTGCCCTTGTACCCATGCAGCAGTGGGCAGTGGATGCCTATGACGGTACATCCAATCCTGTATCTGCGTACCTTTCATCGGGAACCAAGGTTCTCGCCTTTTTCATCCTTCTAAGGGTATTCCTTGTGGGTTTCAGCCACTTTTACACGGATGTATTCTATCTCTTCGTCATAGTTTCCATAATAACCATGACATACGGCAACTTTGCAGCCCTTTCTGAGAATAACCTTAAGAGAATGCTGGCCTATTCCAGCATAGCCCAGGCAGGGTATCTAATTCTGGTTATAGCTGTTGTTTCAGGGTCATCTTCAACCTTTGCCTTTACCGTAGCCATATTCGCTGCAATGTACTATTCACTTGTTTACATATTTATGAAGGGAGGGTCTTTCCTCTCCGTGAGTGCAGTCAGGAAGGATAAGGTTGAGGTAAATGATCTGGAGGGCATAGGCATAAAATCCCCTCTTTTTGCAGTTTCCCTTTCAATCCTGATGCTCTCATTGGCCGGAATTCCGCCAACTGCAGGCTTCTTCGCAAAGTACTACCTGTTTCTCTCATTGATCAGCGGGAACCTCTGGTGGCTTGCGGTGATTGGTATACTTAACAGTGCAATCTCCGTCTTCTATTATTTGAGGGTAATTACAGTGATGTTCAGAAAGAATGACAGCAATGAGTTCAATCTCAGCAGTCCGGTCATGCTTCCACTTGTTCTTGCAGCCATACTGACCATAGGCCTCTCCTTTGTGATATTTTATTATCCACAGTTAAGTTCCATAGTTTACGGACTGGGGGTGATGGGTAGATGAATCCTCAATATGATCTGGAAGTGATCAGATCAGCAATCCTCTCAGGGGAGATCGATGATGCGGCGAAACTAATTCAGAAAAATATGAAGAAATATGAGAGGGCATACAACATAACAAAGAAGGAGATCTTCAGGGAACATATGTCCATACTTAATGACATGATGCAGGTGCTTGAGGGGAAGAAGGGCACAGATGAACTTCGGGATAAAATGCTGAAAATGAGAATTTACGGTGAGGATGATTACGAGGCATTTGTGAACAGTTTCATATACATACTTGACTACTGCCTTGACAGGTACAATGTAAGATGGCCATCCTTTGACGGCAAGAGAAGTGATGATCTATGAATGTTGAAGAACTCTCGAAGATAACTGAACCGGAAAAGATGGCTGAGGAAATCCATCTTCTCAAGAAGGTGGGTGAACAGTTTTTCTTCTCTGAAAAGGCCGGCCGGCTCATAATAGGAAGGGAATACCCTTTCATTGAGAATGGACAGAAGTCGCCCTATGAGGATGTCATGAAACACGTGTCTGAGGTTCTGGGAATAAGGGACAGAAAAAGTTACGAGGAGGTAGATCGCAGATACAACCTGACGATGTACTGAAAGAGAAATTACATTTCAATCTGGAGGATGGCCATTACAGCATTGTTCTTCACAATCCTCCGGAATTTTCCATAGACATTGAAATCCTGCAATTGATGCTTCAAAAATTTTCAGAAATTTCCGGATCAGGAATACCCGTAATCATAAGTTCTGACGGAGATTATTTCTCCCAGGGCTACGATTGTTCCTGCAAGCTTGTGAGGGATAATGAATTTGTTCAAAATTTTGTCTCTCTTGGCACTGCAGTCATGCAGCTCATAAGAAATCACAACGCACCGGTCCTGTTGTATGGAAAGGGCCATGTATGGGGAGCTGCACTGGAACTGGCCCTTATCTGCGATGCCTTTGTATGCTCAGATACATGCGATATTGCCTATCCCGACGCATCCTTTGGCCTTCCACCAATTTTTCTGGATCCATTTACATTCAGGGAAATTCTGGGTGAAAGGCTCTTTGCAAGGATCCTGTCTGGAACAATTATGCATGCAGATGAGGGATTGGAATCAAATATAATCACAGCAAAGGGAAGTTATGAGGATGCCATTGGTGTGATGAATAAACTCAACAACCCAACATTTATCACTGGAAAGGAATGGGATTCCATCGATCTGGCAAGAATAAGGAATCATTTAAAGTATATACAGCACATGGACACATCAAAGATAAATTTAAAAGCCCTTGAATCCTACAGAAAATCAAATCTTTGAATCTTTTCTCTCAAGGGCATCTCTTAAATCTTTCTTTTTCTGCACTCTCCTGGATGCGGATATACCAACGAAATACAGTATTATGATGGGTATGGCAAGGAGCATCATTGTAACTCCCGTAACTCCGGGAGAAAATATAACACCAAATATGAGTGCTGCCACAACGGCATATCTCCAGTTGTCCTGCCAGTACTTTGCGTTTACAACTCCCATGGATGTCAGGCCGACCATAATCACAGGAGTTTCAAAGGACAGGCCGAAGGCAATCACATATATGAGGAAAAAGGAAACAAAGCTTGTTATACTCATTGTGGGCTGGGCACCAACACCTATATCAAACTGGTAAAGTATCTTGAAAACCAGAGGGGCAACAAAATATATTCCTATGAACGCCCCTATTAAAAAAAGGGCAAGGGCGGGGATGAGGGTTACCCTGAGCATTTCCTTTTCATTTGTCTTCAGTGCAGGACCTATAAACCTTGATAGCTGAAAGTAAAAGTTAGGAGATGTTACTAAAACGGAAAGGAAAAGGCATGCATAGAAATCTGCCACAACCCCATCGGTTGGCTTGATTGCAAGGAGCTGGAAATTTTCAGTTATGACATGACTTATGAGAACTTTTAAAAATTGTGCTCCCATGTTATCATAGGGATCGGGGTATATGAGGGGAATGTTTTGACCAAAGATTGTTATTTCTCTGGCTTCAAACATTAAAAAAATTACAAAAAAAAACAGCAGAGGAATACCTGATCGGATTACAAGCAATCTTAAATCTTCTATATTATCCAGAATGACCTTAAAAGGGCCATCTTCCATCAGTTATCACTTTTAAGCTTTTCAGCCAGGTCCTTCTTTATATCAGCAATGCTTCTGTTATCTGTCTGTATTCCCATGCTTTTTGCAAGGTTCAGGGTCTGTTCGTCCGTTACCTTTGAATCTTCTGCCTTTATGCCTTCGCCGGACATTGTCTTTCTTATCTCTTCCTGGATTTCAGCCTGTCCCTTTTTGAATTCTCCAGTTGCTCTTCCAAGGTTTCTGGCAAAATCAGGTATTTTCTTGGCGCTGCCGAATAAAACAAGAATGACCACACCTACTATAAGCCATTCCCATAATGAATCTATCATAAATGTATATCAAAGAGTATTATTTATAACTTTAACCTCACCTGTAATCGATCACGAGAGGCTTACAGGTTCTGTCTTTTCTCCAACAGGTTCCACAACAACTGCAGTGCCGTAGGCAACGATTTCGGTCATTATCTGGGCAAAGTCGGAGGAATCAAATTTAACATCAATAACTGCATTGGCTCCTATGGTCTTTGCCTCTTCCTTGAGCCTCTGAAGGGCCGTATTCCTCGCATCGTTAAGAAGCTGTATATACTCCTTTATTTCTCCACCCTTCAGTGCCCTCAATCCCGCCATCATATTGCCTCCAATACCTCTGCTCCTTACTGTTATTCCCCATATGGTTCCAAAAACCTTTGTTATTCTATATCCTGAAATGTAGTTTGTTGAAACAACAATTATTTCTTCTCCTTCCATAAACTGAAATAATGAGCATCT
>JAGDXN010000062.1:2524-13120 GCA_023256455.1 Cuniculiplasma sp. | reverse complement strand
CAAATTCAGTGAGAAAGATTTTTAATCAAAGGGGAACATGCAAGGGGTAATGGTATCTATCCACGTTAAAAAATTCAAGGCTATCAAGATTTTTGCAATTTTTGTTGTATCCCTTTTCCTTCTTTCCACCTTTTATATTATTCCACAACAAAATGGCATCACTGGAAATAACCCTTCAGTTTCAGGCACAATTGCATTGAAATCAAGTAATCTTGATTCTGGATATGTTCATGTGCCATACACCTCAGGGTCAGTTATAGGTAATAATAATATAATTTATAACGGGAATGTAAGCGTAATGGTTTCATTTAGCTTCCAAAACCAGTCAAGGCTAAATAATATGCTGGAAAATATTTCAAATCCACACAGCCCCGAATACCATAAATATCTCACAAGGAGCCAGTTCACATCAATGTTCTCTGTAAATAAAACAGTATATGAAAACGCCCTCTCCTATTTCTCTTCATTCAGTGGTATAAGGGTAAAACAGTACGAAGATAGAATATCCATTCTAATTCAGGGAAAATCATCCTCTGTGGGTGAAGCACTTAACACATCCTTTGTAATGAAATCATCAAGTTCAAGAATTTATTATGCGGGATCGTCCCCGGAACTTCCATCATATATCGGAAAATATGTTTCTGAGATCTCAGGGCTCACAGACAGCCCATTAAATATATCCATGAACATGGGTTTCAAATTATTTTCATATCCTGTAACAACCAGGGCTGAAAATGGGTATATCCAGCCCATAACAAGTGGTGCTGTACAGTACATATATGGAGCGGATCTTCAGAAGGCTTATGATGAAACAGGCCTTCTAAATATAACCTACCCAACTCATGAGGTCATTGCCACCATACTTTGGTCAGGTCAAAACTCATCTGGACAGAATGTGGCACCCTTTATCAAATCAAATGTGTGTGATTATTTTAACAACACTCTCCCATCCTTTGAGCCCCATCCCCATATATATGGGGTTCCATTGAACGGGGCGCCCTATCCTGGGCTCTCTGCCCAATATGATAAGACAGGGGCAAACGAGGAGAACACACTTGATCTGGAAATGGCAGGAAGCCTTGCACCGGGAGCATCAATATACAATGTTTACAGTCCTGGGACCACTTTTTCCTATCTATTGGAGGATTTTGCCTTCATTCTAAATCCCAATTCATCTGTGAGCAATCTCAAAAACGTATCTGTCATAACAAATTCATGGGGCTCAAATGCAATTACAAATAGTTCAATGCGTCAGTATCTTGAAGAAGCTCAGGCCAGAGGAATTACAGTACTTGCAAGTAGCGGTGATTCAGGTGATAATCCAGCCAGTTCAAAGTATGTTGGTACCGTAAACTCATTCCCTGCCATGTGCAGTTTCAACGACTATGGTGTTACCTCTGTAGGTGGAACCACACTGACACTTAAGAGTAATCTGGCAATTAAGAATCAAACAGCATGGAATATATCCTCCAAGGACACTGCAGATAGTGGCCCGGCAGGCAGTGCAGGAGGCATATGCACGAACCTTACAGAACCGGTATGGGAAAACTCAACAGAGGCAAATGTGATTATTGGAGGAAAAGGCCTTGGAATTCCTGATATTGCAGCTATCGCCAATAATACCCTCGTTTTAATATCAATTAACGGATCAACGGGGAACTACATTTTCTGGGGCACAAGCATTGCATCTCCAGTGACGGCCGGACTTGTGGCAGAAATGGATGCAGTTCTAAAATATTACAATGGTTCCAATGTGGGTTTTCTCAATCCTGTGCTTTTCAAACTGGCCAATATGCAGTTATACGGCAGCAATTCCGGAAAGAACACAGGAAGCATAGATTCCGGTGCATACAATTCATCATTGCCAGAGCAGGTTATATACAATGTGAACACGGGAAATAATTATCTATACAGGGCCAGTTATGGGTATAACCTGGTCACTGGCTGGGGTTCAATTAATGATTACAATTTTACATCCATGGTAATGAACAGAAGCTTTGCATTGAAAAGTTATGCTCTTGGTGGAGTTAAGGCATATATGAACATTTCATCTTTGAATGTGACATCCTATCTCTACAATTCCACATCTGGAAAGTACACTGTTAATAAGTTCTACAATGCCTCAATCCAGCAGAACATGTTCCTGGCAAATTCCCTGGGGGCACCCATATACTGGATCCAGAATGTCATATATATAAACGGGTCAGGTTCAACGGGATGGGTTGTAAATTACACCGGGTGGAAAATATACCCCTTTTATGGGCTGTATCCCTCATGCAGTGTGTATTCTTTTAACTTCCCTGCAGGAAAGATTATAAAGTTCCCCCATGATTTCCAGATAACAACTTCCCTTGCAAATTACACAACACTGCTTGGCCAGCAGATAAAATTCTCTGTGAACAATCAAACAATATACCTTCCAGTTCCAGGTGCCAGGTATATAATTGGTTCATACAACTATTCCTATGAATGGAACGGTATAGAATACAAGAACGGCCCATATCCTGGCAATCCATATAATGGAGGTCTTGACCCACAGATAGGCCTAGTGGGAGGCCCTTCTATGGGAATTGGGAATTTTTCAGGCACAACATCAGGCACATTGAAATTTTTGCTTGAACCCATGGGGTTGTCAAACTTTGAAAGGGGAATTACAAAACCTTTCAATAGAACAGTTGACCAGACGGGAGAAACATCCAAAAATATACAGTATGAAGAAAAATCCCCCGGGAACTATGGTATTGTTTTAAACTCTTCATCCACTGAACAGGGTGTTTTGATATACCAGGGACAGGGTTATCTGGTCACATTTAACCAAACTTCCATGCCATCAAACATACCCTGGTATGTTAACATAAGTTCTTCCATACAATCAGGGCCCATAAGGGGAGGGGAGTATTCCATATACCTGCAGAATGGTACATACAATATTCAAATATCCTCACAGGGAAAACTTTACCGGGCCGAATATAATAATAGCATATCCGTCTCAGGAAAGCCTCTGCAGGAGCAGGTTGTCTTCTTACCCTATCTCTCTTCAGTTACATTTGCAGAGAATCACCTTCCATCAGGAACAGAGTGGTATGTAAATCTAAGTGACGGGCAGAATATATCTGGAAATTCATCAACATTGCAACTGAGCCTTCTGAACGGAACCTATAATTACAGGGCATCATCCTTGGATAAGAATTTGAAGGCAAACTCATCAGGGTTTACTGTTTCCGGATCCTCTGAAACAGTTATGGTTGACTTTGTCCCAGTTCTATTTGATATAAATTTCAGTGAGAATGGACTGCCTGCAGGATCAATATGGTATGTGAATATAAGCAATGCAGGGAATTCAGGGCCAATCCAATCATCACTCTTTACAGCCAATCTTCAAAACGGATCATATAATTTCAGCGTTTCAACTGCAAATAAAAGATATGTGCCGGAGTATAACAAAACATTGGTTGTAAATGGGAAAAATGTCTACGTGGGAATTAAATTCATTCCATATACATATAAGATAAGGTTTGTTGAAAACAACCTGAAGGCAGGTACAGAATGGAGTTTAAATATTACGGGGATTGGAAAAGGAAACGTTTCTAAAACAGACAGTCTCAATATCTCTCTTACCAATGGAACATACACCTATGTTGCCTATTCCTCTGGAAACCCACCCATGATGACAAACGGATCATTTACGGTAAATGGAAGAAATATTACGGTACAGCTAAACTTTTCCAGATCCTATGTGGTCATTTTTCAGGAAAGTGGTCTTAAAAATAATGCACTCTGGTATGTGAACATATCAGGTGGAATAGATTCAGGACCCATAGGATCAGATTCGACAGCTTTCCATCTTAAGAATGGTTCATACACATATACTGTTGCCTCAAATGAAAAGCAATATCATCCCCATTATGTGGATTCATTAACCGTTGCAGGCAAGTCCCAGAATATTTCCATAATTTTCAATGTCACGGAATACAGTATTTATTTCAAGGAAACAGGCATACTTAAGGGTCAGACATGGTATATTTCCATATTATCAAAGAATGTTTCTTCAAACTCAGGAACACTCTATTGGGGCAGGCTCCCAAATGGGACATACACATACAGTGTATTTGCATCTTCATACACCTATAACAGATCGGGAAGCGTAAGTGTGAACGGAACAAATGTAACAGTGAAAATAGTATTCAAGGAGAAAAATCCACCACAGTATGTTGATGTCATTCTCATAATTCTTCCCATAATGCTGGCAGTTCTGGTTGCCCTGATGTATATATACTACAGAAAAAGGAGGTAAACCATACAAAATTAAATTTTAAAACATTGGGGATAAAATATGGGACATAATATTTCTTCATTCATTAATTGAGTCAATAATAAGTGTTATTCTTTGAATATCAGTTCATTGCTTCTATTCCATATCAAGTTCCACTTCATATCCTATTTTCCCGAAATCAGAAGAGATATCTCTAATTCTTTTTTTGAGTGTTTCATCTATTCTGCTGAAGGCAAATGTCATTTTTTTCCTTGGTATGTTTATGACAACAAAGCCCAGGGTCCTGTCGTCTGGCATTATTTCATCGGTTCTGGCAAAATCTCTTATAAAATCCTCCATATATTCATCGATATATTCAGAGGAAAGCATATCCTTCAGAAATGAAAGGGATTGAGGAAATTTTGATATCTCAACACATATGGTTGAGGGATGACCCCCACTGAGGGTCATGTTGAACATGGCGCACTCAGTCATGATTTTACTTCACTCTTTTAAGGTACCATCTCTCGGCACCATCCTTCTCTCTGTTATAACTCTCTTCCAGAGTGGCTGGTGCTCCCATTACTCCGGGCTCCCCTTCCTGCCAGTTCACGGGTGTGGCAAGTTTCCTGTCCCAGTTAAACTTCAGTGCCTTTATGACTCTTATTATTTCATTCACATTTCTTCCCACTTCTGCTGGATAGTAGGCGATCCACCTGACTTTCTGGTTTGGATCAATTATGAAGACTCCCCTCACTGTGAGGCCATCGTCAGGGTTGATCACATTAAACTCAGATGCAACCTCCTTGTTTATATCTGCAATTATGGGGAATGGAATCTCCACACCATATTTTTCCTTAATGTCTCTCATCCATGCAATGTGGGAATATATGCTGTCTATACTGAGACCTATGAGGCTCACATCAAGCTTCTGGAAATCAGCATACCTTTCTGTGAAACCAAGGAACTCTGTTGTGCACACCGGGGTAAAATCAGCCGGGTGTGAAAACAGGAGTACCCACTTTCCCTTGTATGAGGAAAGTGATATGGGGCCTTTCGTTGTATTTACCGTAAAATCTGGAGCTTTTTGACCTAACGCTATTGGCATTTTTTCACCTGAATCATGATATTATTAACTTTATTAACCACAGGCATAAAGTGTAAATTTTGCATCTATAAATGAATTTAAATATCTATTATAACCCATTTTTTATCATCCTTATGGTCTCAGCAGTCGGGAAAGGATCACCTGAGCCCCATTCCTCATCGATCCTGCACCATGGGCATATATGGAGAGGGTTTTCATAAAATATGTGATTGGACGATTTGCCGCATATGTAAAACTTTTCATGCCTCAATTCATAAACATATTGAAGTGTCTTTCTCCATTCAGTAAAATCGGGCCGTATCATGGGACTTTTTACTCCATATATGAAAGCTCTCACAAATAGTGTTTTGAGTGGTTCTGGAATGGCCGATTCTGATGGGGATCCGTATTGTCTTGATCCCTTTCCGCCAAAATAGGGTGAATTTCCATTTATTATATTGTCTGTTTCAGTGTATTCCGGATTATCTGGATAAATACCTCTGAAGGGATGGTATCCAAGCATTAGAATTCTGAATATGAGTACGGCAAAGGAAAACCTCCATGAAGCCTCATCCGTATTCCCCATCTTTTTAATCTTAAGCCTTTCAGGTGCTGTGTATTCAGGATTTCCAACTATCCTGCCGTATTCGTTTTCTCCCCTTATTATGAAAGAATCGCAATCTATCAGTGCAACTCTCATATCTGGATCCACAAGTATATTGGCAGGGCTCAAATCTGCAATGATATAACCTTTCCTGCATATGTCTTCCATTATTATGCTGAGGTTCAATGCAATCATGAAAAGGCTGCTCCATCTTCTGAGATTTTCCCACTGAACCTTTTCAAGAAGTTCAAATCTTGTCTCATTTGTATATACGTTTTCAAGCATCTCCATGTTGCTGAATCTTCTCATGGTAAAACCAACAAAATTCTCAGGGCTTTCGTGGCCATCAAAGAGCAGACCTTCAGGCCATGCAAGGCCATCTCTCCTCTCAGGAGGTTTAAGCATCATCTTTCTGATCTTTTCCATTTTGAATTTTCTAATGCCAGGATTCTGTATCGAAACATCACTGTATATCTTTCCGAGGATTTCCGGCTCTCCCTCAACGCTGTATATTTCGCCCTCTCCGCCCGTATGAGTTCTTTCTCCGAGCCTTATGAAATAGGATACATTTCTGCCACGAGCGTCAATCTTTGACAACCTTAGCCTTTTACCTTCCATCACACTTCACCCCTGTAGTGGATTAAACCAAAGGTCTTGTCATCGGATGAAATATTTCTGAAGCGCTGGCTGTCAAGCATCTCCTCTATTTCTCTTGAGCCATCAACAGAGGAACTTTCCTCAACCGCAAAGGATTCCATGGCTTCAAAAAAACCCACAAAGGGTGAATAACTTCCATTTTTCCTTTCAAGCACGGCATTCTGTATGCCGTCTGTAAAGGCAAATATGAGATCAAAATTTCTGAATGTTCCTGTCCTGAGAAATTTCATATATGAGGCTGAGGTCAGAAACACAGTTTCATTTGCATATTCCGTATTCATGGGCTCAGAAATCATCTGGAATTTACCCTTTCTTCTTCCCACAACACCTCCATCCCCTATTTGTATCAGTCTTATTCTATCTCCGTATGATATGATTACAATGAGTGTGGTGGCATAATCCTTAAAGTCATAGCCGTCAAGAATGGCAAAATGGCCAAGGCTGTTTCTTGCATATTCCACCATATTTTTCAGGTTTACTCTTTCGGGATATTTCCTTTCACGCATATATTCCATCACGGACCTGACTGCCACTCTGGCACCGGCCCCACCCCTTTCTGCACTGCCTGCACCATCTGCCACGGCCATTATGCAGCAGTTGTCATTTATGGAAAAATCAATATAATCTTCGCATTCCTTATTGGATGATATATGGGATGCACCCCTTACACTTGCCCCTGCCGCAAAGAAATTTTTCATTTTTTAACTCTCTTTCCCCATGAATCTGTGGGATCAAGTTTGATCTGCTCGGCAGTACTGCTCCTGGATGTGGAGGCAATGCTCTTGCTGAGCCAGTCAAACATCTCACTGAACTTCTGTTGCTCCATTCTGATGGGCGGTTCAACAGAAATAGCACTTAATATTTCCATATCTGCCTCGTCAATGCCCACTGCAAAGAACAGGAATTTTCCATTCTTTACCCCTTCGTGCACTTTATCCAATACAACCTTCCATTCAGTCTTCATCTGGTCATTTCCCTCAGGATGCATATCAGTGGGAGATCCATCTGTCATAAGCCATATCCATGGCCTGAAATACTGGATACCATTTTTGCTATAATCCATCTTTCTCTCTTCAATTTTGGAAATTGCCATCAGTATGGCCTCTCCCATTGCTGTCTTCCCTTTAGGTTCAAGAACTATTTTGTCGTCATTAATTGTATCTACGGTGGAAAATGGAACAATCTGTCTTACGTTATCGTTGAATGAGATTACGCTAACTTCAACCCTTTTCCTTGCAAGGTCATCCTTTCTCATATCCTTTAGAAACTTTTTCAGCCCTTTCTTCAGGTCTTCAGAGGGTTCTCCCTCCATTGAGCCTGAACTGTCTAGTAAAAGCACAACGGGACACTTTGGCTCAGATGGATATTTTAATGGTATTTCCGTGGCATCCAGTTTCTTCCTGAACATGTTTAGTTAAATTGAAAAGTGTATAATAATGTTTTTAGAAATCATCATCTGTAGCCGTCTGCATAGGGAAAGGACGATCCGCCATAATAACCTGACATCTTTTGGGATGCAGTAGCCTCACTTGAAATGGCATTGCCCATATTTCCGTAAACCTTTGCTATCTTTTCCTCAACAGGCATGTATATTTTCAGCGCCTCTATGACATCCTTCTTTTCAATAAAGTCATGGTTAAGGGATACTGCAATATCGCCGGCAGCCCTCACGAGTCCACCCAGCTCTCTGAGTCTGAGCGTAAGGGCATTTTCCTTTCCGTCAACTATCATGGCCCTTCTCTTTCCCTCTTCGATTATGAGCGACGCACCCTCCACGGTCATATGGGGTATTTTCCCATCACTGTTGATTTCCTGGGATATGAACTGAAGATACCTGTATGCATTCTTTTCGTTATATGGCATTGTAACTTCCATCAAAACTTCATACCCGTTTCCAGAAATCCTTGATCTCAACGGGCTTAATATCTGCTGAAGATCCTGAATGTTGCAGGCTGCAACCAGTATGAAATCTGTGGGTACATTATCAACCCTCACGCTGGCCCCTGCACTCTGTGGATTTCTTCCTGTGATTGGGAACTTTTTCTCCTGCATGGCAGTCAGGATGGATCTCTGAAGTTCTCCAAGGTGGGTGATCTCATCAATAAAAAGCACACCTTCATGGGCCTCATGGATTGAACCTGCTATTACTCTTTCATAGGGGCTTGTTCCAAGCTGGGGATGGCCACCATAGGGATCGTGTCTGACATCTCCAAGAAGTTCAGTTTCACTTGCCCCTGTGGCAAGAATAAATGTGTTTCTATTTATGGGAACAATGACCTTGCTTGGGCTCTTTCTATCCATTTTTCTCTTTCTTTCCAGAGTCCTCTCGTCGAGAACCCTGATCATTTCATTTGCCCTTTCGTATTCTATTACCTCTTCCTTTTCTCCATACTTTCTTGTGGTTGTTACCCTTTCCTGATTATTCTGAACACCCAGGGCCTGGCCAAGAACGTTAAACATATCCCCAAATGGACCCTGATTAACGTTCTGGACCTTTGGCTGGCCACATCTGGGGCAGGTAGTTTCAGTATATATGGATATGAATCCGCATTTCGTGCATCTATACCCGAGTCTTTCGGCAACATCTGGCGGCACATCCTCCGGCTTAACCAGGTATCCCTCTGCAGCATTCATGTCCTCCTCTTCTTGCTCAACCTGAGCCCTGCTCTTAATCTCCACAAAGGGCCTTTCAGGGTATCTTGGATTATGTATGACTCTCACCTCGTGTTCGGGTTTTGGTATTAAAAAGGAGAGTGCCTGGCCTATCATGGATTTTCCAACTCCAGGAGGGCCAACAAGAAGAAGATTTCTTCTTTGCCTTGCCGCTACCTTGGCGATCCTCACAGCCTCATCCTGTCCGATTACCCTCTCAAGGGGATCGGACGGTATTTTAACATCAAGAGTACTTTCTACATTTTCAAACTTCAATTTCTACGCCTCTTCAAGTGGTACAATTCTCATGTCTTCAGGCTTTTTGGTAATATTCCCTTTCTTAATTCCATATATCACGCTTGCACCCTTTTTGTGTGCTATATCCACAAGCCTCTGGGATATTACTCCACCTGTAATTATGCATGAGACTTTTTCAAGTGCCTCAATCTTTTCAGGAGCCTCTGCAAGTGGAAAGGAGCCTGCAGCCTCACCCTTTTCGTTGAATATCTCAGTCTCCTTTGAATTGGAAAGGTAGTTTAATTTCCTTCTTACACTCTCAGGGTCTTCAAGTGAAAATGGTCTCTCTGTATTAAGTGGAGGCTCCTCCTTCTTTTCCTCAGGAGCCTTTTCATGTTTTTCCTCGTTCTGGACCTCATGGTTTTCAGTTTCCTTTCTGTTTTCCCTTCTCTGATTTGAATGTTCCCTATGCTCTTCATTCTCCTCCTTTCCATGGCCATGTTCCCTGTGATGCTCCTGAGGCTCCTTTTTCTCATGGCTATCCTGGCTTTCCTCCTTTGTATTTTCGTGTTTTTCCTTATCTGTAGATTTGTCAGTTCTCTCCTGATAGTTCTTGAGATCCTCGTTCATTCCCCTCATTGCAAGGTACTGTTCTGTCGGAGTCTTGTATCTCAGAGCCTTCACAATCTGCTTATATGTCAGTTCCTCCACTTCAGTTCCCGGTGGAGCCCTTGCTACAAAGTCAACTTCTGCAACCTGAAGCATTTCCTTGAGTATGAGGTCTCCTCCCCTGTCACCGTCAAGAAAGACAGTTGTTGTCCTTTCCTTGGAAAGTTTCTGCACTGTTTTAGGAATGTTTGTTCCCTGTACAGCTATGGTATTTTTTATACCGTATTTGAGAAGATTCAGGACATCGTTTCTTCCTTCCACAACTATGACTGCATCAGAATCTTTTATGGCAGGTCCAGCTGGTAGTTTATCTTCCCCATAGGAGATTATTTCTCCTCTTTCCACCTCTTCCCTTACGGAGGCAATTATGCTTTCACTCACGGTTTTTCCGGATTCTGACATTCTTTTGTAGAGCTGTTCAGCTCTCTCTATTACCTT
>JAGDXN010000062.1:875-2514 GCA_023256455.1 Cuniculiplasma sp. | reverse complement strand
CGGGCCTATCCTGTCAATGGTTTCCAGAGATGCGGCCAGAATTGAAGATTCTACCTGATCCAGTCCGGATGGTATTAAAACCGTACCTTCTGTTCTTCCTTTCTTGCTATCTATGTCAACCTCTATTCTGCCTATTTTACCGCTCTTTTGAAGGTCCCTCAGATCGAGTTCTTCACCAAGAAGCCCCTCGGTCTGACCAAATATGGCACCCACAACGTCTGGTTTTTCAACCACCCCATCCGCAGTTATTTTTACCTTTATCAAATACTTCGTGATATTCGGATCTACATTCATTTATTTCACCTCTTGTTAATATGGGCTGAATTATTTTCATATACCATCTAACCCATTCCCCAAGCATCTCATATTAATTGCATGTTCATATTTAACTTTTTGAAAGATTCTTCATATATTTTTGAACACCTCATAAGTAAAGGTGGATCCGGAAATCAGCGCCCAAAAAAATTCTACCTCTTAATATATCCTTATTTTGAAGGCTGAAACATTCCCTGATCTTTCTTAAAGGAAATTTTACCACTTATGTGGGTGAGGATTTCATTCCCAATAATCCATAAATTCCCCTGGTATTCCAGAATAAGGAAAATTTATGGAAACGCTTTAAATTCAATTATTGGCCAATAATATTACAGATTTTTAATAATCAATCATCTGACCTTAAATCTAATTTTTTACGTTCCATAAAACTTGATTATTTCCATTTCCAATAAAAATGTACTTTAAATTTAGGACTTTTTAATTGAAATCCATTTCAAGTTCATAGAGTTCTCAGCATTAAAGATCTTTATTTTTGAGAATTTTTATAAACTTGAATTTATCTAAAAAAATAGTTCAGGTTTTTGGCTAATCTATGTTTAATGCAAACGTTTATAATTTACTTTTTATGCAGGTGTAATGAAAAATTCATTGATGAACAAAACCAGTGCTATAAAGATAATTTCTTTATTTCTGGTAATTGTAATGGCGTGTTCTTATTTTGTTATTACCCAATCTGGCAATTTGAATGGGGTTAAGGATGTCAATTCAGCCGATCCTAATTTGAGAATTGATGGCCATGCAGTGGCTCAAGAAACAACCTTTTCAACTGTGGCATATTTTGTTAATTTTAAGGAATCAGGTCTTCCATCAGGACAGTGGTGTATTTATGTGCCCAATGAACCGATGTTATCCAATCCATATAATGAAGAAATTTCTTCATGTTTCGCCAATGGTAATTATACATATACAGTATCAACCACAAATACAGCATATGGGGCAAACGGTGGATCATTTACTGTCAATGGGAAGAATATAACTGTGAATGTTGTTTTTTCAAAAAAATATAACGTTGAATTCACAGAATCCGGTCTCCCATCAGGAACAACATGGTATGTGAATCTGAGCAACGGCATTGATTCAGGTCCAGTGACAGCTCAATCTTACAACTTCAGCATAATCAACGATTCATATTCTTATTACCTGTCCACAACAGACACCATGTATGCTCCTTCGGGTTTCGGTTCATTTACTGTAAGTGGTTCACCGATCTCAATATCAGTCCAGTTTTCAATGGCATACAAAGTAACATTCACAGAATCTGGTCTCCCATCAAGTACCTCATGGTATGTGAATTTGAGCAATG
>JAGDXN010000062.1:0-865 GCA_023256455.1 Cuniculiplasma sp. | reverse complement strand
TCCTATTCATTCTCACTTGTCAACGGATCATATTCATACAATATATCTACATCTGACAGAATCTATTCTCCAACAGCATATTCAGGCTCATTCTCAGTTAACGGTGCTTCAGTTTCAGAATCTGTTACATTCACACAGGTCACATATACAGTAAAATTCACAGAATCTGGTCTCCCATCAGGTACAGCATGGTATGTAAACCTCAGCAATGGAATGAAATCTGGAGAAATCACAGGAACATCCTATTCATTCTCACTCATTAACGGTTCATATTCATACAATATATCTACATCTGACAGAATCTATTCTCCAACAGCATATTCAGGCTCATTCTCAGTTAATGGTGCCTCTGTATCAGAGACGGTTACATTCTCACAGGTCACATACACAGTTACATTCACAGAAACAGGATTGCCATCAGGATCAGCATGGTATGTGAACATAACCAATTTATCCCATTCTGGACCGATTACAGGAACCCAATACTCATTGAATCTGGCCAATGGAACATATAAAGTTAACATATCCACATCCAACAAGACATACAAGCCTGTTTCATCCCAAAGAATACCCGAATTCTCTGAAAGCTTAAGCGTTGATGGCCAGGCAGTGACACAACAAATAGGCTTTGTAATTGTGGAATATTCTGTTACGTTTAAACAATCAGGCCTTCCATCTGGAGAGTGGTATGTGAACCTTTCCAATGGTCAGAGTCTTTACAATCCTGCAAGTGAAGATATTGTACAGTTCTTAATCAACGGCACATATACCTATTCAGTATCATCAACAAATGCAGAATATGGGTCACAGGGTGGTTCATTCACAGTTGATGGAAAGGATATAACTGTGAATATTGTTTTTTCAA
>JAGDXN010000077.1 GCA_023256455.1 Cuniculiplasma sp. | reverse complement strand
CATTTCTTAATACCTCTGTCATACTTTAATCTGGTATTTTTACACTATGCCAGCCTGGAGTGCATAAGGTATAATAAGTGGGTGTTTGGGTAAGACCCAATTATCATCACATGGTCCGGTGACACCAATGTCAAACTAAATATCAAGACCATTCCCACTGCCATTAAGCTCCTGTGCATATTGGAAACAAGATCATATGATATATATATCTTACTTATATTTTTATAATCCTGTAACATTAATTCCTAAATCACCTTACCTGATTAATCCTCTTAAAACTCTAACTTACTGAGTACCTCGGGAAAATGAGTTTCTCCCTTTTAAAAAGTTTATTTAGTCCCATTAACTCTTCCATTTCATATTCCCACAGTGATCTAATTAATATTTTGTTATGATATCTTCCAGATAAATTAGTCCCTCTGGACTTTTCTCAGATATATTATACATAATTAAATGGATAATTATCCAGTCATTATCTGTATAATTAAGATTCGGGATTTTCTGGCATTTTATATCATACATCTTTTAATATCCATTCCAGATATCTCTTTCTTAAGATCAATTTTTTCCGTCATTATTTTCTTAGATTTTTGCCTGCAGTCATATTTTCACAGGGATTTCCAGGAACCTTTCAAATATGTTCCTTTTAAAATATGGATTCGTTCTGGAAATTATTTAATTATCTCAATTTTCTCATTAAAAATAAATTTTTAATGTTTATATGCATGGAATCAACCTTATGGGATTTCCAGGCAGAAACGGTATTTTAAAAAACTGTTCCCTTATTTTTTCACTCATTTTGTGAATATATTCTCCTTCTTTTCATCATACATTTCCTTTATTATTTTGATCTGTTTTTCTATTACTGTGTCAAAGTCATAACTTATGGCGGAAAAATAATTGGCCAGTATGTTCCCGCTTATTCCATATTTAGAGCTGATTTGATCCACCAATTCTTTCTTTTCCCATTCTTCAACCTCAAATTTTCCCTTAATTGATCCCTCCAGGCCACTGTCTTTTCTCATTGCGGTGACCGCGTAAATACTGTACAGGTCAAAGATTTTGGAAAACATTTTGGTAACATCGAAAACAATTCTGAAATCTGTTTCATATATTTTTAATGCATTATTCCCTATTACAAGTGCAAAATCCTCCTCTGAAAGAAGTTCTTCCGCAGTGCTCCTCTTGCTTCTTATTAATTTCGTCCCAGGATACATTTCGTCCACGATTTCCCTTAAATAGAAAGCGGTTGTTTCAGTTTCCGATGTAACCGCTATGTTCATTCCAGGATAGGGGTCAAGGCCCCTTGATATTAAAAGATTGGACATTGAATGTATTTTTCCTGTAATCGTTGGTCCATAAACGAGATCCAGTTCATTAATGTGTTTAAAATAGTCCACTATGGAAATCATGGAATAATCTGTCTGCTCGGAAAGAAGGAGTTTAAGATTCTCCCTGGTTGTACCCCTTCTAATTATGAAGTCCCTCTCCAAATGCCTAGCAAGAGGGTCACTGTGTATAAGATTTATCAGAGCAAAGGAATTCAAAAGTATCCCCTGATATTGTAAAATGTGTCCCTCTTGGCAGGAACCTTGCCGATCTCATTGATCATTGCGCTGAGTTCTTCCACCGTTGTCTGTTCCCTTCTGTTTGTTGCACCAAATATTTTTTCGCTTGCAGCCGTACCCACGAGATCGTTCCCTCCACCTGTGAGTGCCATCTGGGCTATGCCCTTTCCCATGGCTACCCAGTAAACGCTGATATTTTTAATATAATGCCCCATCAGGATTCTGGCAAGGGCAATGACTTTCAGATCCTTCTCACCGGAGGATGGGCCATTAACTTTCCCCATTTTTAAGAGAGGTGTATTCTCAGGGCTATATTTTAAAGGAATAAAGGAAAGAAAACCGGGAACTTCTGCCTCAAGATCCCTCAATCTGAGCATGTGATCTATAATATGTTCCCATTTTTCAACATGACCATATGTCATGGTGGAATTTCCCTTTATACCCATGGAATGAATGATCCTTGCATCTTCAAGCCATTTTTCACCGCTTATCTTCTCAGGTGTTGTGATGATTTTTCTTACTTCAGCATCAAATATTTCTGCACCACCACCGGTGTGAGCTTCCATTCCAGCATCATGGAATCTTTGCACAGTCTCTCTTAAGGAGTTGCCTGTGGTTCTTGCGATAAAATCTATCTCTGGTATGGTCAAAGCCTTCAGTGTGCTTTCAGGCATATATTTTTTAACCGTTGAGAAAAGGCTTTCGTAATATTCTATGGGCAGATAGGGATTGAATCCACCCACAATGTGAATCTCTGTTGGATTATACATTTTAGCCTTTTCAAGTTCCTTTTTCACATCCTCTATGCTCAGTTCATAGCCTCTGTCAGTCTTCCCTCTTATCTTTGCCGGAACATAAAAGGCGCATATGGGGCAGCTTGCAGCACAATAGTTGCTGTAATTAATGTTGTAAGAAACTGCAAAGGTCACTCTGTTTCCTATTTCATAATCTGTGAGTGAATCTGCAAGGGCCATTAATTCATGGACATTCATGGTCTCGAGCATTTCCTTTGCCTCTTCCACAGTGAACCTGTGGCTCGATATGCTGAGATCTTTCCAGTAATCTGCTGAATATGAATTAAACATGGTTAAGATATGTTTCCTTCAATTATAACGTTTTTTTAAAATTTTTTTTGCATTATTTTTAGGATTTAACATAAGTATAAAAAATACTGAATTTTATTATTAATCTATAATTCGTGCCACTTCTGTTTTGGTAGATTTGGTTGGAATGTATCCAACAAACGCGCAAATATTTGATTGGGCTGTGTAAACAAAGATTGTTAGCACAGGAATTTCAAACATTTTATTCCAAATCCCATGTTATCCCGGAGGTTTTAATTGTCCTTGCTATGTGAACCCTGGTGAAAATGTGACGATCCTGATTTTTCTTTTCTCCCATATCTATCTCGAGATGAATCTCATAATATAAAGAAAATAATAACAATTCTTTATCTATTAACATAGAATCGGTATATTATGATGATAAACGTGAGTGACCCCATGATTGATATTCTTGAAAAAGCCAGAACCGGTGGGGAAATAAGCAGGGATGAAATTGCATTCATGTATAATGAGGTCGATATAAAGAAACTTGGTTATGCGGCCAGAATATTGACCGATAAGATCACGGGAAGGCAGGTAAGCTTTGTATCCAATATGATATTAAATTACACAAATATATGCAATGTGAGATGCAATTTCTGTGCCTTTTACAGGACAGGGAAGGAGGAAGATTCATATACCATGACTGCTGAGCAGGTCGTTGAAAGGCTCAGGCAGTTTCATTCCGCCTATGGAATAAGGCAGCTTCTAATTCAGGGCGGGGTAAATCCAGATCTTCCTCTGGAATACTATACAGATCTATTCAGAAAGATTAAAAGAGAATTTCCAGAAATCGGGATAAATGGACTTTCCACATCAGAAATATCCTTTATTGCAAGAAAGGAAAAGACCAGCCTCAGGGACGTATTGCAATCTCTAAGGGAAAGCGGCCTTGAAACAATTCCTGGTGCAGGGGCGGAAATATTTTCAGCAGATGTTAGAAAGGTTCTTGGAAGACCCTTAAATAGTGGGGAGCAGTGGTTAAATGTGATGGAGACTGCCCACAGCATGGGCATAAAGACAAGCGCCACCATGATGTTTGGCCATGTGGAAAATGCCTATCACAGGGCAGATCATCTTCTTTCTATTCTTAATCTACAGAAGAAATATCATGGATTTCTATCCTTCACACCCTGGAACTTTGAGCCAGGAAACACAAAGCTTGAAAGGGATGGCCTTGTTAACAGAAGGGTTGGGGGTGAAGAGGTTCTTAGAAATATAGCCATATCAAGAATTGTTTTCAACAGGGAACTGCCCATAATACAGTCATCATGGCTGACCAACGGTGTTGAAATGGGTCAGATGTCCATATATTTTGGTGCAAACGACTGGGGTGGAACCATATATGATGAGAAGGTTATTCCAGCCACAGGAAAGATGGTGGGGAACCTGAGAAAGGAAACCATCATAAGAGCGCTTAAGGGCATCGGAATGGTTCCTGTGGAAAGGGACAATGCATATAAAATAATCAAAACCTATGTGTGAAAATGGAAGCATATAAAATAAAGATGGAACCCGGTGATTTTCAGGTTTTCGAAATATCTGAAGGAATTTCGGAAAACCCATCGGGACCTTACACCGTTTTAAAAATAAGGTTAAATAACTGGGAAACAAACCATTTCGTTTCCTATCTTGCCAGATATCTGGGAATCAGCAGAAAGAGAATAACCTATGCGGGAACAAAGGATAAGAGGGCTCTAACTGAGCAATATTTCTGCATAAATGCCGAAAGAATACCGGAAAGAATCAATATAAAGGATTGCGAGGTTGTTGAAAGGTTTAAAACTGACAGGCTTCTCAATCTTGGCGATCTTACGGGAAACAGGTTCAGCATAAGGGTTGAAACTGACATTGAAGTTGAAAAAATACGAGAATCATTTATGTCCATAATAAACTCCGGAGGATTCTGGAACTATTTCGGGATTCAAAGGTTTGGAAGCATCCGGTATAATACCCATATTGTTGGGGAAAAACTTGTGAAGGAGGGCTTTGAATCTGCCGTAAAGGAATATTTAGCAGATCCTTCCATTGACACGGATGATTATCGCATGAATCTTTACAGGGACTGGAACTTTTCCAGGGGTGTGAAAGAATTCCCGGAGCATCTTCAGTTTGAAAGGGCAATGATGTATGAACTCCTGGCAGGGAAAAGTTATGGTGAAGCCCTTGATGCAATTCCAAGAAGCCTCAGAATCATGTTTGTCCATGCTTATCAGTCCATACTCTTTAACAGAATTCTTGATGAAAGAAAGAGGATTTTGGGCAACCCCTTATCTGTGGAAATTGGGGATTTCGTATCACCTGTGGACACATACTGGAATATGGATGAAAACAGAATGATAGAGGTGGATTCCTTCAACATTGAGAGGATCAGAAAAATGTCGGAGGATGGAAAGGTGGTTGTTTTGGCTCCACTCATTGGAACAAATACTTCTCACCAAAAGGGTATTCCAGGAGAGATTTTAAATTCCATACTGGAAAAGGAAGGCATAGAATTCAAATCTTTCAATATTCATCTTGACCCTAGCGGCATTAACCACATCGAGGTT
>JAGDXN010000019.1:3303-5254 GCA_023256455.1 Cuniculiplasma sp. | reverse complement strand
ATTGCTAACCATCTGACAGTGGCATCCTTCATAAAACAAATAAAATCAAAAAATTGCTTTAAAATTTATCTATGGCAGAAAAATGCAGGAAAATAAAGATCAGGTATCCTGGATCTTTATTGCCATGATTTTACGTTTCAATCTTTTTATTATGAACGCAAACACATCCAGGCCAGTTTTTGGATATATTAAAAATAGATCTGCATCACACTGAACTACCGCTATCACCCTGCAGCGATATTACGGCATAATAAAAATGGGGCTGATCGGGTTCGAACCGATGACCACCTGGTTATGAGCCAGGCGCTCTACCTAGCTAAGCTACAACCCCAGTAAGATGAGAATGTTAAAATTCACTTAAACTTTTCTAATAGTGTAAGCCCAATTTAAGTTGTTTTTATGAATTTTCCTCGACATATTCACTCTATTCTGAAATTTATCACCTTCATATTTATTAGTTTAAAAACGAAGATCCAATTTTCTTTTTGACTGAATTGATTTAGTTTGTCTGATCAAATTAGATTTTTACAATGTTACTATAGAAATGCTTCATATAAACGATATAAAAATCCATCCCCAAAATACGACAAACCTGAATTCTTTGTAAAATATGAAAAAACGCCGCCGGTCGGGTTCGAACCGACGACCGCTCGCTTAACAGGCGAGTGCTCTACCAGCTGAGCTACAGCGGCTTGTTTTGGTTAATTAAACAGTGGCAATTAAGTTTTTCGAATTATGTAAGGAAATATGGCACTTATAAAGATTCCTTTTTCTCTTCATTCCACAGGCTTATGCCATCTATATCAAATCCTGCCATATTGCAGATCTCTTCATACATCTTCTCAATTCTTTCTGCCGCATCTTTCAATCCCTTCCTTCTGTACCTTTCTATCTGATCCTTTATGGAAATTCTTTGGTTACCCTTAATAAGATTGTCTGCGGTACATACTATTTTTTCTTCGATTGTGGATGGCATCATATCCTCATCGGGGAGACCAAGATTTTTAACCTCTTCAGGTGTCAATCCACCGCCTATATGTTTTAACACTGCATCCTGTATTCTTTTGGATACCCTTTCTCTCTCAAGAATCTTTTTCCCCTCAACGGAATGTTTAATGCTATTATCCACAGTCCTGCCAATGTCGTGTAGAAGGGCAGATGCCACAACAATGTCATAATCGCATTCCACAGAATTGCATATCCTGTCAGCAATAAATTCCACTGCCAGACTGTGTTCAATAAGTTCTGAAGAGGCCCCATGGTTTTTTAGGATTTCCAAACATTTTGGTTTGTCAGGGACAAATTCTATTGTTTTCCCTCTTTCGTTTGGAATTACTCTTGTAGACCCAATCCTTTTTTCAGCAAGTTCTTTCCCCTGGAAGATTCGATCCATCAACAGGGCAAGAGCCGATACCTCACTTATGGGCTGATTTGTCACTGATATATTGATTGAACTCTTGGAATACACAACTCCAGGAACCTTCTCCGCGCCCACAAAGATATAAACTGGATCATTTTCTTCCACAAGTTTTCTTATTCTTTCTTCATTTTCTGACAGGGGTACACCATACATTGTTAGATGTATGAATTTATTTCCCTTTGAAAGAAATCTTTCCAGAGAAATGCCAGTTTCTATGGAAAAGTGGCCTCCAAAATTAGATGTTACCTTTTTAACACCCTCTTCAATGGTTTTATCTGGCGAATCTATAAGTATCCCTTCAGCCCCAAAGGCCCTTGCAGTGAGAGCTACGTGGGTGGTTATCCTCTTATCTCTGGCTGGCCTGTGGCCATATCTGTATACAAATATTTTTCCCGTCATTCTTCAAGAACTTTCTCTATTTTGAAGCCTTTGATCTGAAGGTTTCTTGACCTTTTAACAAGCCCCTTAAGAAGAGTTTGGGAAACACCAAGCTTTTCAGCGACCTCCCCAAGGAAAACCCCATCTCCCGGT
>JAGDXN010000019.1:0-3293 GCA_023256455.1 Cuniculiplasma sp. | reverse complement strand
GGTGGCATCATGGACTCTATCTCTTTTTCATATTCTTCCAGCTTCTGATCAGGAAGGGTTGTTGCATATATTATATCTGCAAGTTCTGTCATTGTTCCCATTAGGTTAATCTGAACGTTGTTATAGAATGTATGATAAGCCTTTTCTGGACCATTTTCCCCAGTCATCCACTGGCTTTCAAGCATTTTTATCTTATCGAGGTAAAGTAGGGCCCTCTTCCCATCAATACCATATTTCTCCTGAATCTTTGGAAGTGTAATCCAGCTGGTGGACAGGTCTATCAACAGCTTTCTCTTAATATCTGTGTCGGAAGCTCTAAATATTGATACAAGCTCCCCGGGGTCATTTATTACTTTTATTCTTCCTGCCATCTTTAGGGTATTTCATTAAGATATATTTCTATTGCTAATCAATAAAAGATTACATATAGCCATTCTTTAACTTCTAGAAAATTAGCCTATGGCAAATAACATGCGAGAACCGGGATTCGAACCCGGGTTAAGGGCTTGGGAAGCCCCTGTGATAACCACTACACTATTCTCGCTTCTGACTGTATTATTCATAATTATAAAAGAATTACGAGATGTGTAAATGCTTTGAAGTTGGAAATTCTCAATTATTGCAAAAATGTCTGGGTTATATAAAATTTAAAAATAATTGGGTTTGAGAATGGTCAGTACCATCCTCTTGCTTTCATTGCATCTGCCACTCTCTGTACGGATATGACATATGCAGCGGTTCTGGGATCAACCTTATACTTATCTGAAGTCTCAAGCACTGCCTCTGCAGCTGCAGTCATTTTCTTGTCCAGTTTCTCGTAGACCTCATCAAGTGTCCAGTAGTATCCGCCGATATTCTGAACCCACTCGAAGTATGATGTTGTTACTCCTCCCGCATTTGCAAGGAAGTCTGGGAGAACAAGGACACCGTTCTTGTAAAGGATTTCATCTGCTTCAGGTGTTGTTGGTCCGTTTGCAAGCTCCAGTATGATCTTTGCCTTTATCCTGGCAGCGTTTGAACCCGTTATCTGGTTTTCTATTGCTGCAGGTATGAGTACATCCACACCAAGCTCGAGCAGCTCTTCATTGGTTATGTTCTTTGCGCCTGGGAAGTCCTGGACTGTTCCATGCTTCTTCTTGTGCTCCATGAGCTTATCAAAGTCAAGGCCACTTTCGAGATATATTCCTCCCTTTGTATCAGATATTGCAACTACCTTTGAACCGAAGTGCTCTTTTACAAGCTTGAGTGCAAACTGGCCTGCGTTTCCGAATCCCTGAACTGCAACGGTTGCCTTTGAAAGATCTACACCCTTCTTTTTTGCTCCCACTTTAAGGACATACATTCCTCCCTTTGCAGTAGCATCTCCCCTTCCCTGTGAGCCTCCAAGTGTCAGTGGCTTTCCTGTTATAACTCCAGGTGCGGATTTCCTGACAATATTCTCATATTCATCCATCATCCATGCCATTATCTGTGGTGTTGTATAAACATCTGGTGCCGGCACATCTACCTCAGGGCCAATGAATTCTCCCAGTGCCCTCACATATGCTCTGCTCAGTCTCTCAAGTTCACCAGCGCTCATCTTCTTAGGATCGCAAATTATTCCTCCCTTTGCTCCACCCAGAGGAATGTCAACAACTGCTGTTTTCCACGTCATCCATGCGGAGAGAGCCTTTACAGTGGAAAGTGTCTCATCAGGATGGAATCTAATTCCTCCCTTGACCGGGCCCCTTGCATTGTTGTAATGAACTCTAAATCCTGTAAAAACCTTAACCTTTCCGTCATCCATTCTGACGGGCAGGCTTACCTACAAAATCTGCTGGGGCGCTTTTAAAATTTCCAGTGCCTGAGCATCCAATTTCATGACCTTCGCTGCTTTCTCGAGCTGTTTAACAGCTATATCGAACGGATCCAAATCTTCTGCCATTTTTTCACCTTACGGTAGTTAAGGTATGCTTATCAGCGTTTAAAGCTTTTAGCCTTTTAATTACCTGTCTTTTAAAGTTAAGTCATTATGAATTAAAAAGAATAAAAAAATATTTTCAACTCAGTTAACAAAAACCGTGGCTTCCAGTTCAACAAGGGCATCAGGATTGGGGAATGAACAAACAATGGTTGTCCTGGCTGGCGGATAATCCTTGAAGGTTTCATTAAAAATTTTATTCATTTCGTCGAAATATCTGGCATCAGATAGATATACTACCATCTTAACAATATTTGCCTTTTCTGTATTATTGGCATCGCAGATCTTCAATATGTTGCTCATGGCCATATTAAACTGCGCCTCAAAATTGTTCTTGGTATCCTTTGAAACGCCTAGCTGGCCAGATATAAACAAAATATTTCCCACAGATACGGAATGGGAGTAACTTCCCGCTCTTGGCACATCGGACAAATTTAATCTTTTTATTCCCATAAACACTCATGACCGGGAGGTTTATACGCATTTGCCCCCTTTATTATTATCCTTCAGGAAACCATAATTTCCTTCAGAATCTCCCTTTCATATCTCCTCTCATCCGTGGGAAACATACTCACTGAGTATCTCTCGAAAACTATTTCCATCTCCTTTTTTTTATCTGAAATAATATCGAAACTCAGAGACTGGGTATCCTCAATAACTTCAGGAATATTCTCCACCACTCCAACCTCTTTCCTGTCATCCACCAGAACTTCTGCATACTTAAATTCAAGGACAAAACTATTCATATGAATCTTCCCATCCCCTGAACTCTTAAGCATGTTGAAAATTTTCTGAAAAACTTCTCCTTCGTTTCCCTTTTTTATTTTCTTTGCATTTTTCAATCTTTCATGTCTCTCCCTGTCAAACATAAAAAGCATATGGTGTGTTTGTTTTAATATTTTATGAAAATGAGTTAAGGTCTTCTTTGAATCTCTCGGAATGTATCACCTATTTTCATCAAGTTTTATCCTCAAACTTAGTATAGTTGATGCCAAAGTTGTTCGTAATCTAAAGTCTTTTAACAGGAGCGCATTCAGGATCATGGATCTTAGTCTTGATGATTCCTTCAAGAAATACATGAAGATGCAGGCAAGAACTTCCAGCGAAAAGAGTAATCTCATTAATGTCGCCCTGGGTTTGTGCGGTGAGTCCGGAGAGGTGGCGGACCTGATTAAAAAAAGTGAATTTCAGGGCCATGAACTTAGCAGGGAAAAGCTGGTTGAGGAGCTTGGTGACATATTATGGTATATTAGTGAGGCTGCAAGGTTGCTAGATGTTGATCTTGGAGAGATCGCAGAAAAGAACATTATCAAACTCAGGAAACGGTACCCTG
>JAGDXN010000078.1:2506-5406 GCA_023256455.1 Cuniculiplasma sp. | reverse complement strand
TGTCCTAGATACCCAATTATAATGCCGATGGCATAGAATTTATTATTTTGAACTCGAGACGAATTTATAAAAAAGTTATACTCAGCATCCGAGGCATTAATATAAAAGGTCAAATTGCCATTGCCTATGGTTTTTGATCCAGAATAGGAAACGCTCAAGTCTACATAGTCAAAATCACCATTCTTTGGATCTATGGCCTTTATGGTTGTTCCAACTAACATCAGCACTATCATTACTATAAGCAGTGTTCTTACTCTCAACTCCCCACCCTTGCGTATATTACAAATCTATAGGAACTCTCTTCTCCGAACATTTGAACATTATAAAACACGGTCTGCAGTCCAGGGTTAATAGATCCACCTGCGTAACCCGTCAGAGGAGTGGCACTGGTATTGTTGGAATATAAGCACATGGGGGTTACATAATGCGGTCCAATAACCTTTGATGTTGTACAATTTTCCACCAAAAACTTTGCGACCGTATATTTCTCGTACAAAACTAAATTAACGCAATGATCATTACTGGAAATATTGAAATGATAGATCCCTTTTCCCGATAAATTGCTGATCTCTCCTAATTTTATGAAGCCGGAAGGATTGAAAGGAATGTTGTGGCAGGTATCAGTATGAGGAGGTGGGATTCTCTTTTCTTCTATGTATACATACTCTGCTCCTGTCAAAACAATTATAATTACAAACAATGTGATTAGATATTTACTCCTCTTTGTAAGTTTAATCATTTATTTTGCCTCCTGAGAATATTTTTCTAAACTTCATCAATATTGAAATATAGTCTTTCTTTATCACCAAAACTAGATATGCGGAAATTGATAGAGTTATTGAATAGAAAATAAATTCTGGGTATACAATTTTCATATTTTCATAAATAAAATTTGGTAAGTAAGTGTACAGATACGTGAGATTCAAACTTTGAAAAACTATATTCTGTGTAGTGATGATGCCTATTAACCCAAAAAAAGACCCTAAACCGTACATATCACCGGTTTTCAAAACGAATCCGCTATGAACCTTAAAGGTAAATACAATGCTAAACAGAATAAACATAAAAATTGTAACAAATATGGATATTGCTCGGTTCGAAGAAATAGTTGAAATAATGATAACCAGTGAGAGAAAAGGAATAGAAATCAATGTAAAGAAAGCGCCAACTATATATGGATCTATTATCATTCCTGTTGTTACCGGGTATCCGTAGTAAAGAGAGATAAATATTGAAGAAAAACCTATTATGAGCATCATTGTGAAAATAAAGAAAATCGAGGAAAGCTCCTTTCCAATGAAATAACCTATTAAACTGAATTTAGACGCCTTTAATACGAGAAATGTCTTCAGTTCATAATCTTCTGAGAAAATAAGGGCTGGTATAATGAAAAAAATAAACCCGAAAGATGTTACTATAAAATGAAGAAAGATATAGATAATGTTGGCCTCAACTCCCAAATGAAGAATAATAGCTGAAAATTGAGTTATTTTGTAACTTCCAAAATTCTCAAAATATCTAAGTGAGAGGAAAATAGCCATGAACATTAGCAATCCAATAAAATATCCATTTTTAAAGTAGTTCTTAACATCCTTTGAAAATTGGAAAGAAATTACTTTTAGTTGCTTATAGATTCTTAATGTAGATTTGTTCAAGACTTTCAGTTTCCTCACCTATGTATCGAACTCCATTATCAAGCAGTTTTTTCAGAAGATCATTTGCGGAATTTGATTTTTCCAAGCAAAGGACGAACTCTCTATCTCTTTTCAAAACAATGCCACTAAAATTCTTCATTAGATCTTCTATCACCTTTTCGTCTCCCTCGACCACGAGTCTTTTTTCATATTTGTTAATCATCGATATGTCCTTAAAAACGCCATCCTTTAACAGCATTATCTGATCCGCAATCCTTTCCACATAACTCATATCATGACTGCTCATAATTATGGAAACACCTGTTTCCATTGATTTTTTTAACATTTCTATTATACTTTTGTTGGAACTCGGATCTATCCCGTCAAAAGGTTCATCTAAAATTAGAAGGGAGGGATCAGCGTTTAGAGCTCTAACGATATCGATCTTTCGCTTCATTCCCTTTGAAAAATAGACCATATTCTTACCTTTTATTGGTACCGCAACCTGATCTAACATATCTTTATACCTTCCGGATCCCCCTGTGAGAGTATCAAAATATTCCATGTTTTCACCTGCAGTAAGATATGGAAAAAATGAGGAGATTTCTGGAACATAGGATATCTTGCCTCTAACTGTAACTTTTCCACTGCTGTAAGGCAATAGACCTCCAACTATTTTCAGCAGGGTTGTCTTTCCAGTTCCGTTTTCACCTACTATACAGATGCACTTTCCCTTTTCTAAAACCAGGTCTACCCCATTAAGTACTTTATTCTTCTTCAAAAGACCATAGCTTTTGGTTAGTTTCTTTATAATTAATGTCTGGTTAACCTCCTCATCCTTCATATAGTCACCCTACCAATTATATATTCTCCTGTGAAACATCTAAACCTGTGGGTATGTAATTCCTTGTCAATACTATTTTCACTATGAAGCCCGTACCAGTAGGAATCTGATTTTTCATTAATGTTAGATTTAGTAGAATGGCTTATAATTAAAGTTTTTATTATCTTTTTCTGGTAGATGTGGATATATTCATGGTTAGAGTATAGATAATACATCCCAATACGAGTTTTTACTCCAATCGAGATATATTCTATTCCTATTTTATAGTACCCAGGTTTGATTTTTGTCTCATTGCTTGCAGTAACATTCTGATTCCATCTAACTTCATAACTTGTAATTTTATTGGAATTCCCGAACTGTATAGCTGCATACCTTGGCGGATTATAACCAAGATCCGGTGTTGCAGGGACAAAATCAGTAAG
>JAGDXN010000078.1:1013-2496 GCA_023256455.1 Cuniculiplasma sp. | reverse complement strand
TGCTTAAAGTCTGTAACATTTTGACTTGCCTCCAGGCTGGTATTTCCTATGTAACTTAGCATCATAGTAGATCCCGCTCCAAGGTTATCAAGCATCGCATTTCCCTCAATTGTAATGTTAAAATAAATAGGAACACATTGTCCATAGGAATAATTAGTCTTGCTGAAACAAATTTTTTCGACTACGGGAGAGTAGGTAACGGGTTTACTATTCAATTCAACGTATTCTATTGAAGCTATACTTATTAAAAATATTAAAAAAATGACTGCTATAAAGGTTTTTGGTTTGATCATATTAATCCTAAACTAATACACACATCCGTTAGATTCCATCCAAATACAGTTACTTGCAGTTGCTACACAAAGGGATAAACCAAACCATCCGCCATTATATGTAGTGTTCCCCATGCTGGTAATTTGCTCAGAAACATAACCCGGAACATATTTTTCAGCAACTATAGTTGTGAACTGATTATATTTAGTACTACCAATTTCGTAGTTTTCTCTCCATAATGAGATCGTGCTTCCTTTATGTAAATAATATATAACTTCACACGGGTCATTGCAGGTAAGAGAAACCCTTACCCTAACTCCATACACACTTACTGATGAAGATATTGTAGTGGTTCCTGTTGAACCTATTTTCTGATATCCAGAGGAGGGTGCAGGTGAACACATTTGATCACCTTGGTAAAAGCTACCACAACTCGTTTTAACAAGTTCGTTTCCTGTTGCAGTACAAATAGTACCATTTATTCCATCTGCATTCTTACTAAGAATGTTGGCCCCATTTTCTGCATTAATGGCAGTACAAACGACATAAAACATCACGTTACTGGTAGTACTGGCATACATATACACAACTGTTTTTAAATGTGTATGTTCATTGTTTTGATTGCACGTATAATGGTGCCCTACAAGTTTCACATGAAACTTGCCCATGTTGGTTCTGGTACTTTCAAGGTTAGAATAGATCAACCCATAATTCAATCCGGGGTTCTTTTGCTCAAAGGCACCAGACCCGGCATAACTCATAGAAAATAAGGTTACTCCTTCAACCATTATCATCACCGTCATAATAGATAATATCTTACGTAGTTTGTGTTTTCTCCAATTCTTAGTTCTCTCTCTTCTCCTTTCTTCATGGTAAACTTTAACCATTTATGATATTTAAGCATTATTACTCAAGTTTCATAATATACAAATAATTATTCAAAACTGGTAAACGCAAACACCGAATGCCCATTTTTTAGGAATCTGCCAGAATCAGCATGAACGATCCTTGATTTATCTCTTTTTTATTCCTTTTCTTCCTCTTTTGCACTATTTTTCCATTTCTTAAGTTATCCTGCCCTGCTTTTTCAGCGTAATCAGTGTAAGCACATTGTACCAAGGCAGAAGAACATTGCACTGATCTTGTACCTTCTCACCATGGTGACAAATGTATGGTATCAATTCAAGATCCATTTCATGACAGAGTATGG
>JAGDXN010000078.1:0-1003 GCA_023256455.1 Cuniculiplasma sp. | reverse complement strand
AACTGGCGAGTCATGGAGTGATGCTGTGGTAACCATAAATTTCATGATCAGTGGAAGATCTGTTCCCTGTATTGTATGAAGCTTGTTGCCGAAGTGTGATACTGAATTCTTCATTGCACGCGTGCCGTCCTTTGATCTCAAAGTCTTTCCATTCATGCGTTCATCCCTCCCCATTCTCTTCTTCTCTGCATTCCTGATCCCTGCCTCTTTTTCTTCCTCTGTCATCCTCTTTCCTGTGGATGATGCAGTTTTATCTTTCCCTGACATGTTGTTTTCAACTCTTCCTTCATTTCCGGAGGTGCAGGATCAACAGGTGATGTGGTTTTTCTCTTTCCGTGCTTTCATGGATCTGTTTTAATGAATGTGGCATCCTCCACCATTCCCTTCTGTATGGAGATGCCATGATCCTCAAGCTGTTTCCAGATCACATTCCATATGATCCTGTCTTTACGGGTTGACGATAATCTGTACCCGAAAAGCCATATGGCATTGGTATCCGGTATTGTTTCCAAACATTGCAGGAAGTTCACGAAATCTATACGATTGCACATTTCCTTCTCCATGGAATCATCGGAACAGCCCCACATGCTCTGAAGGATAAGAGTCTTGATCATTACGATCTCATCAATGTTGGGTCTTTCGTCTCTGTCTGTATCATTCAGGTAAATCCCCTTGACTGTGGGCCTCAATGATTTTTAATCTGTCATGGAGTCAATCTGTGCAAGTTTGTCCATGGATTTCTTGAAATTGTATGACTCACGAAGACCCTGATCTATAATGTTGCCCATTGATTACACATGGAGATCTCATGAATAAAGATCTCTTATTGTATAACATTAAATTCATTGCTGAAATGCGAATTCTATATTACATTTAACCGGAAATGTTAAAAAAGAGAGGATGAAATGTGGAAAGAAATCTCAGGGAAGGGTTAAAGGAAAAATCTGAATATAATCTTAGATTTTTTATTTGATTCATCAGGGTTTAAGTTGAGTTCATTTTC
>JAGDXN010000055.1 GCA_023256455.1 Cuniculiplasma sp. | reverse complement strand
GTGGTAAATCCTTCATAAAAAACATCTAAATTCGTTTCATTTCAGAACTCTGTTGATAATATGAAGCAGTAACTGAAAATAATTACATACCTTTAAGAAAACTCTCTGACCTTGATAAGAGTCTAAGAATGTAAAAATTTCCATAAAGGTTTTCTTAACAATTGATAGCATAAAATAATAAATACTTAAAATTATTATATTAAGAATGAGTAATGCAAAGTTATTCAAGGGATTATTGGCTGTTGCCATTATTCTGCTAGTCATATCCATGATAGTGCCTGAAGCCCAATACGATAATTCAGGGGGACAGTCAGGGCTGGGTGCAAGCTATAACTTGAATCTTTACTACTGGGGCGCAAACTACCACGATATCATAAAGGTTTTTGGCTTCCAGAAAACTTCAGCAAATACCACATTCTGGTGGAACGAGAATACAAAGAACAACATAGTTGATTATTTCCTCATATCCCTTGCGGGCGTCATAATTGGAATTATAGGAGCTTTGGGAGGAATTCTTTCAGGAGATGAGAAGAGGAAAGAAGGAATGAGGAGAACCACGGCAATTGTTTCAGGCATAGGGAGCCTTCTTGCTGTGATCTTTTTCGCCATAGGCCTCAACGATTTCAATTCAAAGGCAAGTTTCACTTCTAACCTGTATTTTGGATTCTTCCTGACCATCGGAAGCCTGATTCTCTCATTCGTGGCAGCTGCAATTTCCTGATATCCTCCATGGATGTCAGATTATATATAAAATTGATATATGTCCAATCTAATGTATATAGTTTCAACTCAAAAAACCTCAGATTTCGCTGGAAAGATGGCTGCAAAATCCATGCTTCACATCAGTTATGTGGAAAAGAAAAGATTCCCTGATGGGGAGATGTATATTCGTGTTCCTGAAAATTTGAAGGGACAGGATGTGATTGCCGTAGGAAATACAAGATCAGATGAGGAAATTCTTGAGTTGCTGCTTCTTCTCAATGCCATAGAGGAGCAGAAACCTGAGAGAACAACCCTTGTTGTACCATATTTTGGATACTCAAGACAGCACATGATATACAAAGAAGGGGAGGCCATATCCTCAAAAGTTCTGATAAGAGATCTTTCATGGTCTGTTGATAGAATAATTACTGTGGATATTCATGATGAAGCTTCGTTCAAATATACAGATAAGGAATGCATCGATTTTAAGGCTGCTAAATCCATAGCAAGGGCACACAGGGGCCATGGAATAGATATGGTCATAGCCCCGGATGATGGTGCATTGAAAAGAGCTGAGATTGTTGGGAATGAACTGAAAATACCAAGCATGTACCTGCATAAAAAGAGGATAAATTCCACCACTGTTGAATATGAAAAGCAGGATCTGGATGTTAAGGGCAAAAACCTACTGATTGTTGATGACATAATATCCACAGGAGGCACCATAATCAGATCTGCCGAAATATTGAAGGCTTCTGGGGCAAGGAAGATATTTGTTGCCGCAACCCATGGGCTCTTTATCAATGGGGCTGCCCAGAAGATCTCAAAGATAACCGATGGCCTGTCGGTAACAGATACCATAATGACAGATTTCAGTACAATCAATGTGTCTGATGATGTATCGGAATATATAGGAGGTAAAAAATGATCCATGAGGAAAAGGAGCTGAGAATATGCCAGAATGACGGCCCCTTCAGGGGATACAAATGCCCTGTTTGTGGAGAAACAGGAAAAAGATTGATGTTTCCCGATGAGGTGGAATCCGTTGGTAGAATTCTGGCAGGCATGCTCAGGCATTTTCCAGAAAACTATGGAGTCAGGCTGAACAGCCATGGATATGCGAGGATATATTCCATTGTGCCTGCCATAAAGAGCCAGAGGAGAAGATACGGATGGCTCACACCCCTTCACATTGAGGCCCTTGGAAGAACCGACGAAAAGGGAAGGTATGAGGTTAATGAAAAGGGTGAAATCAGGGCAACCTATGATCATACCATACCAGTTGACCTTTCTGACCTGCCCACTGATAATGTACCGGATATGACCTTTTACCAGACAACTCCCGAGGAATTTGATCTTATTAAGGAAACTGGAATCAGCCCTTCAGATAAAACATATATCCACCTTTCAGCCACCTTCAGGAAGGCATATATATCAGGGAAATTCCATGTTGATTCTCCCCTTATAATAGGCGTGGACAGTTCCAAAATGGAAAGTATGAATAAAAAAATATACAGAGCATCGGATGAAGTATTCTTAACTCTTGAGGTCCCACCTGATTGCATTGTGGAGATAGAACAGGAAAAAGTTGAACTCAGCGATGAGGAAATAAGGGATATCGAAAACGTGAGAAAAAGAAGGGAAAGAAAAATAATGGGCGATAGTGGAAATTAATAGTTTTCCCTCACATATTTCATTGCTGCCCATAACCCTCTTTTTGAAGCCTGGTAAATGTCGTATTGATTCCTTTCATACCATGACGTTTTGAATCTTCCGTCCCTTTCCTTAACAAATTCAATTCCGGAACTTTCCGCAATCTTCCTGTATTCCATCTGCCTGTGCCTGTCCATGGAATCAAGAGATCTTTCTGTCATGAATACTTTGGAATCTTTTGCCAGATCAAGGGCCTGATCCAGATGTTTGTAAATATTGGAATCAATATATATTTCATCTTCCCTTACTATATCTGGATATTCCTTCCCGGTACCCATGAAAAGATCAATGAACCTCATGTCGGCCTTCTTGTTAAGGATCAAAGTTATTCCCAACTCCCTTATCCTTGATTCATAATATTCTATGAGCGTTAAAAATTCATTCCTCTTCCTTTCTTCCCTTATTTCGTTGATTTGCCCTCCTATCCTGTTGGATTTCTCGATGATTGTGACATCCATACCTTTCTGTGCCAGGAATATGGCCGCCTCAAGACCGGATATGCCTGCACCTGCAATTTTAACCCTTCCTGTGAGCCTCGCATGGGTTTTCAAAGTTTCATTTCCAGTCATTGGATTTACTGTGCATCTTACCTCACCAAAGGCCAGGTTTCTGCATGCCTGGTTACATCTTATGCATGGCCTCACCTTCCTGTTCCTCTTAATATTTTCAGGGAAAAAGGGATCGGCTAGGGCTGCCCTTCCAAGGGCCACAAGATCCACATGTTTCAGGGCGTTTTCCACATCCTCAGCTGATGTTATGGATCCAACCCCTATGGTTGTCAGGCCAGGCTTTCTTGGAATTTTAGAAATTATGTGATTATGTTCAGAATAATATGAGGCACTTGATCCGGGAGGCTCAAACCTTCCTGAGGAAAAATGCACATAATCAATATTTTTTAGATGTTCAACTATTTTCATTCCATGTTCGGGCGGATAACCGTCAGGATCATCCTCATACAGGCTCAGCCTTATTCCAACCGGTATGGATACTTCCTCCCGTATGGCATCAATAACTTCCTGCGGAAATCTGAGCATATTTTCAATTGAACCCCCATATTTGTCCTCCCTTCTGTTCAGGGCAGGTGACATGAACTCCTGGAGAAGATATCCATGGGCACCATGGAGTTCTATTCCGTCAAACTCTGACATCTCAACGATCTTTGCAGATTTCACGAAGGCATCTCTGATCTCTTCCATGTCCTTTTCATCAAGTTGCCGGGGAACCCTTCCATTGTATGGAACAGCAGAGGGCGCAATCGCCTTCTCTCCAGGAAGTGTTAAGGCCTTTCCTCCAGCGTGAACAAGCTGGGCAAATATCTTTGAACCGTTGCCATGGATTCTTTCCGATAATCTTCTGAATTTTCCAATCTGATCATATCTTGCAAAGGAAAGCTGGTTCCTTGAACCCCTGCTCACAGGGGATGGCACAAAGGAATATTCCGTGATAATCAGTGAGAAACCACCCATTGCCCTTTCATTAAGATATGCAGTATGCACTGGATTTGTTGATCCGTCTGCATCCGCAAGATTGGATATCATTGGAGCCATAACAAATCTGTTCTTCAGTTTACATCCTGCAAGATCATATTCTTCAAACGCTTTCATCTATTCAGGCATTCAGGGTATATTCAAATGTTTTTTGAGCATTTATTAAGGCATTTCATTTCTTATCAATGTCAGCCTTTTTTCCATCAGTCTGCCTGGAAACGAAAAGACCATAAAATATCAATCCTGCAGCAAACTGCACAATTCCACCAAGTACTTCAGGAAGTGGTGTGTAAAAATCAAGAAGATATCCTGATGATCCCGAGGTTGTCTGTGCCACTCTTGCGGCACTTGCCTGTATTCCCGATCCTGCACCGTAATCGCCCTCCTTCAATCCGCCCACGTTGATTGAACTCCTTGATGGTGTCCCAAATCCCGCAATTCCCATTCTGAAAACATATATGATTCCGGCAAGCCACAGGAATGGGGAAAATGCCATGGGTATCATGAAAAGACACTGAAACATTCTGCCATAGGCCCCTATCTTTCCCGCTTTCACACCTTCCATTTTCATCCTTGAGGCAAGGAAAGACCCAAGGGCTGTGGAAAGGTAGGATGCTGTAAATACGATGCCGATTTCCGTGCTTGTTGCATAGGGATACATGACCTTGAACCACAGGGACAGTATGGGCATGGAAAGTCCTATGCCCGCACCATTTGCAGCATTGGCAATTACAACCTTTCCCAGATGTTTTCTTGATGCCTTTGTTATTAATTTCTTCTTAACATTCTGGGTCTTTCTTTCAGTTACAAAAAGTAATGAAACAAGGGAAATGAAAACAAGAACTGCACTTATGCCAAAAAGGAAGCGGTATGAACCTGTTGAACCATAGAGAAATTCCACGTACTGCCTCATTATTACCAGTACACCGCCGAAGGTGGAGAAGAATGCCCCCACAGATGTAATCATTCCTAACTTCTGGATTCTTGATGCCTGATCACCATAATTTTTTGCCACGATTGCTGTTGTTCCAGGAGAAAAGGCTCCTCTGAGACCACCCGGGCCACCTCCAATTCCGCCAATAACCGAGAGATATATGAGCGGACCGGAACCCACAAAGAATAGAACCAAAAGGGATACAAAGGGGAAGACCTCCCCAAGAAAGAGGGTTGCCCTGTATCCTATTCTGTCTCCGATTGCACCCAGAAGTGTTGTCTGCAGGACTGTGAACAGGATAACGAGAAAGGCCATAAGGCCCACGTCCACATTGCTGAATCCTATGGCACTCAGGTACAGGGGATAGGATATGGCTGAAAAACTGAGGGCCACACTCCTTGCAGCCCTTGATATCAATAGAAAATTGAACCCCCTGCTGTAATTGTCTACATTCTCCACAATAGGGGTATATAGTTAAGTTGAAAAAAGTTTATTCCTTAACTAATTGATTTTAAAGTTAAAAATATAATGGCAGAATCCATTTTAATGGAAAGAATGACTAAGTTTTTATTTCAATTTTAATTCAGGTTGTTTATGGGGCTGTGGGGTAGCTTGGTATCCTACGGGCTTTGGGAGCCTGAGACCCCGGT
>JAGDXN010000015.1:38751-39292 GCA_023256455.1 Cuniculiplasma sp. | reverse complement strand
CAGTTTAGTAGTTGCTGATGAATTATACGCACCGAAGGAGTGGATTGAAAAAAGCAGACACAGCATTACATATTTAGCTACTTTCAAAAAGTTAAGAGTTTGGCTTGTTTTCCATGCTTATCCATTTACAGATTTGGATGCAAGCAGTGTTGCAGATATTGTGGCAACTATAAAAGGCGAAAAGGTTTACTTTATAATATACTCAAATACCACTAAATTCAAGGAAGTGAAAATATATAACAATAATTTAACATATTTAGTATTTCTCAATAGAATTGAATATGATAAATTTATGGATATATTCAACAATACGTTTACGGCTGACGCAGAAAAACTTAGAATCTTTATATCTAGCAAGATAATAAAGCTTTTAGACGCAGACAACCTCGACGAAGCTTTTCTATAAATTATATAGAATAAGTTATAGCTTAGCAGATATTAATCAGCAAAAGATGTTGCATCGGAGGTTTCTTCTTCTATATTTTGTTTATATTTACGGCTTTGTTTTATTTATTAGATTTAAGAAATAAAGGTGAAGACA
>JAGDXN010000015.1:36278-38741 GCA_023256455.1 Cuniculiplasma sp. | reverse complement strand
CTTATTCTTTATTGCATCTGCATCCGTATGTGAAAGTTGGCTTAAGTCTCTAGAAAGTTGTTCTGCATAGCGTATTATGATTTTATATTTGCTTGCATAAGTCTTGCTTCTATCTTTGCCTATCAAAAAACGCTGCAATGCCCTTGCTGCATCCATACCTGCGAGTTTAATCTCCTCAACTATTTCGTCTTCTTGAGATATGGATTCTTTGCCCACCCCTGCATAAGGAATGTGCACTGAGGAGACATTAACTAATATGCTAACAGGCATGTTGTCGAGATCAACACCGTATCTTTTCCATTGTATGCTACGAATTGCAGATGTTATAGCACAGCTCCCGCCATCAAAAAGCAAAGGCACCCTATTTGCAAATCGCAAAATGTTTCCTTCAGAACCCTCGTCGGTCTTCTTTCCTGCTTGACCGCCATACGCAATTGCGGCTTCTACGATGAACGGGAACCCACCGCGAAAAACTTTTGGTTTGCGCTCTATTACGCTTATATATTCTGGGCTTAAAATGTTTTCCAAGGCTACGCGAATCTGACTTTCCCTTATAGGGATTATGTGAGAGGCGTCAGGCAGGATCCATTTGACTTTCTTAAATGCGCTGACAATTTTTTCTGCTTCCTCCCAAGTCATTTCTTTAGGAGCTTTATCAAAAGATATATCGGCAAGAAGAGCCTTTAGCTCAGCTACTTTTGCTTTAGAAAAGCGTGCAAACGTGTTCATAAAGAAATTTGAAAAGGTTTTTTCGGAAGAACTGTGAGCCAGCTCAAGCAAGTCGTTTGCTGTTAAACCTAGAGGATGCAGCTTTGCTATGCGAGGCTTTTCAGGAAGGCTATTTACTGCTCTGATAAACACCTGCTCTTTTCCTTCTGGATCTATAAAATGTATCTCTGCATGAGGGTTTGATAATGCTGTACGTTTCAGGTATTCCTTTACACCATGATCACTTGTATCATATTTTACATCACCAAATTCTCCTTTTACAGATAAACCTGTAGATAAGGTACGAGGAATATCCTGCATATTGGTTATTATTGGCTTGTTTTGCAGGGTATCTATTCCTATATTGCAAGAATAAGCTTCAGTTTGAGTAGAGGAGGTTACAAAAATAGGCTTTCCGGTTGTTATCTGTGCAAATAAAGTACAACCTGCAGCACCTATGCCTTGCTGGCCACGCTGCTGCAGATTGCGATGAAATTTTGTGCCTGCAAGAATCATAGCAAGCGCCTTGCCTACATACTTCTTGGGGATTCCAGGACCGTTATCAGAAACTTCTACGCTATATCTCTCTTCTTCTATCTTGCTTATCTTTATAAATAAAGTTGGAAGTATGCCGGCTTCTTCACATGCGTCTAAAGAATTAGTGACGTATTCATGAACTATAGTAACAAGCGAACGAACAGTACTTGAATATCCGAGCATTTGCTTATTTTTCTTAAAAAATTCAGATATTGAATGCTCTTTAAACTCTTTAAAAATTGTTTCGGAATTGGTAGGCATTATTTCACCTTTTTACTGATGAAGTTTCAAGATCATTCTTTCTGCGGCATGCTTCCATTTTTGCATAAGCATGCTTGTGTGTCTCGCCTAGTATCAATGCCTTGATAGCCACTTCTGCTTCTGCAAGTCCCTTGAGTTTGCCTATTATTCCTATTACATCACCATATATGCTTAGTTTGACTAAGGTAAAGTCCTCTATGTATTTTTTTGCCTTACCTTGGTTGCCTATCACTCGCGCTTTTATCTGTTGAATTCTTTTTTCACTCGCTGTATAATCACCCAGGTTTATATATGAATAGTAATACTCATCTTCAGAAAGTAGGCAAGCCACATCAGCACTAAAACCGCGACCAAAAGCCACCAGGATGTTTTTGCATAGATATTCATTGTAAGCATTTTTTGTAACGCTCTCAATTACAATGTCTTCTTTGTTTATATAAAGTGTGCATTTGCTTACCTCCTCAATCTTATGCTTTAGCTCAACATTTTTTGCAACAGGTAAGACCTTGCCAATGGAATCGTGCAGGATATCATAAAATCATTCAATATTAATTTATATGTATGCTGCTAGTATTATACACTGAAAAAGTACTGTTTGCATAGCTTACTAATGCAATTGCACGAACCAGCTTCAATGAATTCACAGGATTTATAGTGTTGCTTACTAAAGGCATGCTATAATTAAAAGGCATAAAGACAGTAACAGAGGTATTGCGTATAGACATCGTTGCTTTGTGAGGCAGGGTTACATACTCTAAACATTTCAATGAATAGGTTGCATTTACTTTTTTTAGGGCTTTTTCAATTGCCAGAACATTGCTTGTAAAGACCATAAAAGAAAGATTGCTTTCCTTAGTATAACTAATCGAAGTATTCATACTATTAAATAGCCGTTCTATGGCATCAGCGTTTGAAAGGTTTGATGCTGTTATATTTATGCTTCCGCCATATCCTGAA
>JAGDXN010000015.1:35196-36268 GCA_023256455.1 Cuniculiplasma sp. | reverse complement strand
TTATTGTTACATTATATGCATTACTATGCTTTGCCGGCTGCTGTGAAACAGGCGCAGTCCCTATGCTGCTAAAATAACTTGTTACAAACATGACAGCTACAAGTATTGAACCGATAAAAAGAATTTTCTTTTTCTTGTTCTCTTCCATAAAATCTAAATATTATTTAAATTATATATTTAATAATATTGGCAAAAATAGATAGCTAAAGCATAAAAGCATCAAATACCGTCTTTAAATTTGATTATCCTATTATCAATAGCCTCCTGATCCCTAGATAGCAGGACAATCCTACTTAATTCGTGCTCATCGGTGTATATATAACCTGTATGCTCTGCTATTTTACTTGCAAATTCCTTTATTTCTCCGTGCCTAGGCATGCTTGCCAAAGAAAGCCCTCTTTCTGGTGAGCGGGAACCGCCAACATATGAGAATCCCTTTACTTCAACATACATTGGCTTTGCTATCTTTATGAGCTCCGCGTAGCCTTCTGGATTGTTCATGTTCAAACCTTTGACAAGGGTCATCCTTAGTACAGTACGCGTAGGAACTGAAGCCATAAATGAGAGGGATTCCAAAAAGCTTTTCCATGCATTTGGCACTTTAGGTCTAGTTGTTTTGAGATATGTCTCTTCATCAGGGGCCTGCAAAGAAATATAAAGCTGGGTAGGAAGAGGATCCAATGCCTTAAGCGCTTTTGGTAGGGTTCCATTGGTTACCAAAAATGTACTCATGCCAAGCTTGTGAAATTCTGACAAAAGTGCACTGAGCTTCGGATAGAATGTCGGCTCACCCGTGAGGCTGAGTGTTGCATGCAAAGGATAATTTGATTCCTTCCATCTTTGTTTCTTTAGCTCTGTATCTGCAGTAGCTTTATATCCGCTGACAATTTTCCTTTGCTCTTTTATCATCCCTCTGACAAGTGCCTCTGGTTCGTCCCAGTCTTCTATTGCATTGAGCTCATTCCAATGTACCCCCAGCTCCTCAGGAATATTGCGCCAGCAGAACCTACAGCTTAAATCGCAGCCTATGGCAGGCGTAGCCTGAAGGCACCGCCAGCTTCTTATCCCGTAG
>JAGDXN010000015.1:33334-35186 GCA_023256455.1 Cuniculiplasma sp. | reverse complement strand
TGGTCATTATAGAACGAAGCTTATCAGGAATTGTGCTCATAAAATCATTTTGCTAAGCATAAAAAGAAAAAGAAAAAAGACAAAATCATACTGTCTTTATAGCTGCATCGATTTTTTTCTGGAGCTCCGCATCTATTTGCTGTATGTTGTGGGCAGTTCTGGCGTGCTCTGCTATCTGCTTCATCAATGCATTTTTATCTGCTGAAGAAGTTGTAAAATTGCAGTCCATGCCTATGTCACGGCATGCAAATGAAAATTTTTTATCTTTCTTTCCCATACTTTCACCAGATATAATTTCCATATTTTAGATATTTAAAGGTAGGCGCTTGTTATACAAAGATTAATAAAAGATCCCAAAAAGAGAAAGATATAATAAGTTGATTTGCCATTACTCATTTTCAAGATCCATTTTTATCTGTTCAAAAAAATCCTTTTCTGGATACGCTCCCTCAAAACTTGTCTTGTCGTTTATCACAATCTTTGGAACTGCCATAACCTCATACTTGTTAGAAAGATCAGGAAATTCTGTCGCCTCTATCATACTGCTTTTGATATTTATATTTTCAAGAGCAAACTGATGCGCAATTCTGACGGCACGTGGACAGTAAGGGCACGTTGGTGTTACAAATACCTTTATGTCTACTTTCTTGTTTATGCCACGTATGCCTTTTTTTACTTCTTCTGAAAGTTTTGTTTCACCAGAAGATACATCTATCACATCATCTATTAATGAGGAAAACTCGTAGCCAGAAGGAAGACCAATATAATACATGTTGTATATCTTGCTACCTCCTAGCACAAGGGCTGGCGCATATTCAACACCTAAGAATTTCGCTTCCTTTTCGTTTTTCTTCATATCATATACAGTAACATTCAGCCTGCTGTCCAAGGCCGCCAGCTCTTTTATTATCCCTTCAGCATCATTGCAATAAGGGCATTTGTCTATAGAATCTTTAAAGAGTATGAGATTTACTTTGCCTTTTAGCTCCTTTGAGAACTTATCTATTATGAATTTCTTACTTTTTTCATCTATGTACGAATTCATCTTATCACTTTACCATAAGTGCATTATAAGCTTTTTTAGCTGCATTAAGCCTGCGCTCAACTTCTTTCCAATTTATTGCATTGATAAAGCTCTCTATATATGGGGCGCGCTTTGGTCCGTAATCAGTGTAATAAGCATGCTCATATACATCCATGGCCAGAAGCACTACTGCATTCCATATGCCATTTGAATTGTGTATGTCAACACCAATGTTCCTTATCTTGCCTGTATTCAAATCGAATACCATCAAACTCCAACCACGGAAAGCCATACCTACAGCCTTAAAATCTTCTAGCCATTTTTCATAGCTGCCAAAATCGTGTTCTATATCTTGCTTTACTGCTTGAGAAATTTGGCTGCCTGAGCCGAAAATATTAGCAAAATACAACTCATGAAGCAGGGAGCCGTTATAGTTGAAGGTTTCTTCAAGTTTCAAAGCACGAAAATCACTGTAGTTCTGGTTTGCGGCAGCCCTGTCAGAAGAATCAAGTTTCTGCCAGATTTCGTTCAGCTTCTTAACGTATCCTTTGTAATGTGATTCAAAATGATACTCTATCTGCTGGTCTGATATGCCGTCAAGTCCCTTTGGTTTGAACTGGTTCTTCTTTTCCCATTTTTCTACCATTTTTTCACCAATTCTGTATTCACTGCGTCTTTAAAAAAGATTTTGGTCTTTTAAAAGTATGTATTAACACATAATAGTTAAAAGAAAATTACTATTTAATTTTGAATAAATAATTAATTAAATTAATTAAAATTTAATTCTTCACTCTCATAGATTCACAATTTTTCTGGAAGATCTCAGGA
>JAGDXN010000015.1:19600-33324 GCA_023256455.1 Cuniculiplasma sp. | reverse complement strand
AAGGCCAGCACAATGAAAACTATGAGAACCACGGGAACAACCACCAGGAATGAGTTCCTGTATCCAATCAGGCTTACCACTTCTCCCGAAACAAAAGGCATCACGACGCCTATTGCCATCATGATGGAGAAGAAGTATGAGTTGGCTGCATTCCTGTTCTCCGGTGGAAAGGCCCGGGTAATGCTCATTACAGACACAGGATAGGTAAATCCGTGTGGGATGCCAAGTATCAGGAACGCTATGGTGTATATGAGATAGGTTGGTGCCTTTGAGAGAATGGTTAACCCAATGGCTGTGAGAGATACGGAAATGACCATGAGTGGGGCGAGTTTCTGTGGTGCAACCACTGTAAAAGCAAGCCTTGAAAGGAAAGAGGTGAGGAAAAAGGCGCTGAATGTAAGATTTATGACGGAATAATCCAGGCCAAAGTCAGACTTGCCAAACAGTCCTCCATAGGTAGTGAGAAGAGCGAAGGGAACATTATATGTCAATATGTTAAGAAGGGCTATTATAAAACCACTGTTCTTAACAACAGAAAGATCAAAACCCTTAATCTCCTTTTTCCTTTCCTCCGGGAATTTTATGAAAACTGAATCTATCAATGCAATTACGGGAAATATGGAAAATATGAGGAAGGACTGCTCAAGGGGCACATACTTGAGTATTTCACTTTCTATATATGGTCCAAGAATCAGGGAAAGGCTCAGTGTTAGCGTGTAAAGGGAAAGGATCCTTTCTCTTACCGCTCTGTCCTTAAAAAGGCTTGCAGACGTAATGATGTTTGGCATTACCGATCCAAGGGAGAACCCTGCAACCGCCATGACAATCCACAGTGTTAAAAAGTTGGAGAATGCGAAAAATGGAAATATGATTGCATAGAGAAGGGATGAACCTATGAACACTTTCCTTCTCCTTCTGGATTCAAGAGGGGCATTTATGAATGTGCTCATAATGAACATTGTAAGTGCAGTCAGGGATGCAAGCATCCCTATCTGGAATTTTGTAAAATCAAATGTATATCTGGCAAGAAGGGGTGTGGATGTTATGAACATATTATTGCTTGACCTTACTGCAAAGGTCATTGAAAGAATTATGAGAACTGTGGTAAGGAATGAAGGTACGTAAGATTTACTGTTTTCCATTGAGTATTTCCTCTTTGAGGACAGAGTAGTCTTCTGGTTCCTTCATTACAGGAACCATCTTTTGGATGCTTTCATAAATGAAATCCACACTGAATTTGTTTGGAAGCCTGGACAGAACATACTCTGCGGTTTTTTCCGGATCCTTCCTGAAGCTTTCAATTCCCTTCATATAGGCATCTTTGAACTGATCTGCATATTTCATATCCAGGTTTGCGGAGCAGCTTCCCGGCACATATATGCCAGATTTTGCCGCCCTTTCCTCCAGGGTTATTCCCTTCATGGGAGCAGTTACGGGTAGAATAGCGCTGTCTGCCTTTCCCTCTTTCAGAAAGGCCATTATATCCTGCTGGTTTTCAGTATATATGATTTCCGTGCCAAGATTCTCCTTTCCAATGATTGCCCTTGCCACGTAATCATTGGCACTTCCCTTTCTCCAAAGTATGAGTTTTTTTCCAAAGTCAGGATAGACCATACTCAATCCCTTCAGGAGGATCATGTCTATGGGAAGGCCCCTCTTTATGAGGCTCACAGATGAATCTATAACAATATCTGCCTTTCCTTCCTTTGAAAAAACTATTTCAAACTCTTCGTCCCTTGCTGCAATTATGGGGAAACATACCGGTCCCGGTGCAGCCATTACTTTTATCGCCATACCCAGTTATTTCAACTATATATAAATAATTTATCTATTCAGATTCTCTGCGGTCATGAGAAGATCGTCTATCATTCCCCTGGCAATCCTTAAGGCCATATAATGGTCTTTGAGAAAATTAATTCCATCATCGGTTATGGTGTACACAAATATTTCCTGATTCCTTTCGTTGGTCTCCCTTTCAGCATTCAGGAAATTCCTCTCCTTCAAGCTTTTTAAAAGAACATATACAGTCCCAGGGGGAAGATCCATTCCCGTCTTTTTCTCTATTCTTTGCTGAAGATCATATCCATGGCAGGGGGAAATGGATATTTCCCTTAAAATATAAAGACTGAGGAGCCCTCTTATGATCTTCTCTTCTGATATATTGCCCCCATTTACCGGCATCTTTTCCATCATGTATAGATAAGTTTGTTATATATCTTTCTACTCCTCATCGTCATCATCGTAATTTTCTTCCCTGTACAGTGTGTCATCATCTTCGCCCCCACCCACAAATAGAGACATTTCGGAATATATATCCTCCATCCCTTCCATGTTCTTGGACGATACAGGAATGATTTTGCTGCTCAGTCCGCTGTCGTTGAATGCGTTCAGGACATTGTAGAAATAATCCTTCCTCATTTCACCCTTCTCTGCCATGAAATCATCAATGAGTGAATCTGGATCGCTCTCCCACTCCATGATTCTTTCCATCCTTCCCTCCTCCACAAGATCCTTTTTATTCAAAACAAAGAGTGTGGGTTTGAAGAATCTTGTGAGTACAGAGGCATATATGAGCTTCTGTGATATATGGCCTGATGGGCTTGATGATACGGACGCATCCCCAACAAAGGCAATCATGGATTTTTTTCCACCAAGGACATCAACAAGAATGGGTGATGATGTTCTTAAGGTGAAAAGCTCAATCTGGCCAGGAGTGTCAAATATAACGTAATAATCATCAAGTTCTTCCAGAATTTCCTTTATCTTGTCCACATTTTCTATAATCAGATCGGCAGCAACTACCTGGGCGCCGTTTGGTCCCAGATTGAATTCGCTCATTATGCTTGAAATAACAATCCATTCTCTTATATCCACGTCAGCCTCATAGGGGATGAACTCTGCCCCGGGATCAAGATTGACAATGGCAGAATCCATACCATTCAGGGTGAACCACTCCTTCATTGATCCGCACAGAGATGATTTTCCTGTTCCTGCGGGCCCTGTAACGAAAATTGATCCCTTCATGCTTCTATCTCCTCCTCATTTTCCTGGAAAAGATCAAGATTGTTTGTATCTTCCTTTTCCTTTTCTGGGAAATTAAAGGAACTTTCAATGGTTCTGAAAAGATTTTCAATCCTGTACCTGAGTGCCTCATCAAGTTCAAAATTTTCAACTATTTTTCTTGTTTCTTCCATATATTTCACTATTCCACCCCTGTGTATTGTAAGTGTAAGGCTGGCCTGCCCACACTTATAGCATTTTCCCGATAAAGGTACCCTTCTGAACTTGGAATTGCACTTTGTGCACCTGATTTCCTGCGAGAAGAAACCCCTGAAATTGCCAAACATATCTGGAAGGAAATGGGAGTTTATGAGCCTTCCAGCAACATCGTTTGCATCCACCGCCCTTATGATTCTTGCCAGTTCCAGCTGATTCTTTATCTTGTCCCCCATTGTCAGGAGTGTTTTATAGGATGATAAGAGGACCCCGCTGTTAATATCCGATGTGGAGAACATATGGGATATGCCCCTTGCCGTGCCTTTTTCTTCAACCATATACTTTATTGGGCGCATGATTTTTTCTATTTCAGCAGGCTTCAAATTTTTCTCAGTTGCGAGGTAAAATTCCAGTGGATACTTTCCCATGCTGTCAACATTCAGTGCCTCCTTGTCAACCTCATCTGGCTTTAGAAGAAGAGTCATTACGAGGGGTGCATCCATTAGACCCCCTGTTGTTGATGGAAGGAAATCCCTTGAAAAGTTGAGCAAACCGTCCATGAGAAGCATTATGGAATCCTCATCCCCGTCGCAATTCCTTCTCTTTGCGGCATGGTAAAAGGGATGGGCATATCCTGCGTTTACATTGGAGAAGCCTATTATTCTTCCTGCAATTCCGCCCGATGTGTGTGGGGCAAGTCCTATGACAATATGGCCTATGAGATCCTCAGGGTTTTCGCATCTGTAATAGGGCTCCATTCCATAGTACCTTTCCAGGAGATCGTCAACAAATTTTGAAACCCTGAAGAGATATTCTGCACTGTTCCATGGTATTATGATATCCTGTGTGAATATTTCATTCTCTCCAGGCTCATATCCAAGCTCCCTTGCCTTCATTTCAGGCAGCCTTATTTCAGATGTGAAAAAATGGGTTACGGGAACATCGCTCATATCATATCTGCATGTTCCGTCCTTGTTCACAGAAATATCGTGATATGCCCTCAATATGCCCTTTTCCAGAGGCTCTGCACATTTGCCGCTGGACATAAGCTTTTTGACTCCCTTAAGATCCTTAACGTCCCTCATGTCAATGTCTATTCTTGTGGAAGATCTCTCAAGAATTTCTTTTATATTCAATTCCATCTTTCTGTAATCCCCTAGGCTTTTTGTCTTTCCGCCACAATTTGGGCATATGATTTCTGCCGTGATATTACGGCATGACAGGCACTCCCTGGCATTTATCTCCACACTGTAATTCCCGTCAGTTTTTGTCGAGGCGTCTATGATGGATCTTCTTGCACTTCCCAGGCTTTCGATGGGGAAAAGGGCATGTACCTTTGGCTTCATCTTCCTGTCTCCAGCCTTCTCGGGACGTCCCAGCCTTGCCCCAACCCTCACAGGGGATTTTTCCCTTATTTCTATGCCAGCAATCTTGCCTAAGTAGTCACATGTTTTGCCTTCGAAACTGATCTTTTCATAGGCTCTGAACATTCTCCCAAGGATACCCATGTCATTCAAAACTATGGTTTCCTGATTTTCCGTGAACTCAACACCAAGCTTGATCAGTATATGGTGGATTTCCTGATCAAGGTTTATTTCCGGGTATCTGCCATTTTCCAGTGATTCCCTTATTATTTCTGCAAGCCTGTCTACCTCTTTTACTGTGAGATCATGCCAGAAAAAATTGAAATTTGGATGGAGAGGAACGGAAAATTCCTGAGAAAGCCTGAAAGCCTCCTCAACATTTAAAGGATTCATCCTCCTTTGTGGAACACCCTTGCTCTCTGCAAGCAAATTCCAGTACTCCACGGTGAAGGGAGATTTCTCAAGTACATGGTTATTTTCCAGAAAATCCCCATAGGATATGAGTATCTCCCCCAGATCGGTTATCTGCACAATATCATTTACAATTTTCTTAGCCTGCTCCTGATCATTTACCTTAATGTGCCTTCCATCCTTAAGAAGAACCATTGGCCCGTCGATTTCATCACATGGCGTTATGGCTGCGGCTTTTCCAGGCAACTCAACTTTTATCTGGCTCCCTGTGGCAATGAAATCCCTCAAAACAAACATGGTTGCAGGATGGATTGATGCAGCTGCAAGTCCTGAAAGCCTGGATCTTCCATATCGGAGCCTGAATCCACCCGGCCTGTTGGGATGGGAGAACACCGGCCTTCCCGCCACAAGATCGCTCAGGAATTTCATGGCTTTCTTATCAGAGGATGAACCACCGCTCTTTCCACTCTCGTTGAGGAAATTCCAGTCTTCAATGCCAAGGGCAGCCGTATGCTTCAGGACCTTTTTTGATTTCTGGAGTAGACCTTCGCACAGGACAAGGCACATTCCACCCCTGATCTTATTTGTTTTAAATCTTTCCATATCCCTGTGGCCCGATATTTCCTCATCCTCACTGCCCTCACCGTCAATGCACACAGGGCAGTTGACCATTACCCTCCTTATCTCTTCCGCATCGGGAAGATACTGAAGATGCTTTACCCTGTTATATGCCTGGATCTCCTCAATATACCTTTCAATTTCATCCTCTGTGGCCTTGAACTTTCCAATACCCAGTTCCCTTCTCACTATATCTCCAATAAGTACGCTCAGAGCCTGGGCAGTTCCTCCTGCCCCCCTTATGGGCCCGGCATAAACGATTGAAACATAATCTGAACCATCATGGTTTTTCCCTATGTACACCTTTGAAATCCCCTCAAGAGGTGCAACTAAAATCCCCTCGGTAAGTATGGCAAGACCCGTTCTGATTGCCTTATCCAGGGCAGCCTCCTTTCCATCCTTTGCAAACTTTGCGGCTATTCTTCTTGCCATTTCAAGGGAGACCTCCTCCCTTGACATCTTCTCCGCCAGTTCCCTTATTTCCTTGCTTATTCCCCTTATTCCAAGAAGTTCTTCCACACGGTCTGCCATATCGTTTGCCAGTGGAATTTCAACCCTTTCAGTAACATCCTTTCCCCTTGATCTTGCCTCTATGGCAATGCGATAACACTGTTCCACCCTGTTTTTCATTGCTTCCTTATATTCTTCCTCAGACCAGGCGGACATATTTCATGATATCCCAGTTGGCTTTTATGTTTTTCCTTTCCCGGTGAATCTTTTTTTCTTCTTTAAATAAGCACGGAAAATTTGTTCTGGCCCATAAAATTCAAAACTTTTTGGTATAAAAGAACAAAGAAGCCCTGTTTTTTGTTAACATTTTTTTATTCGTACTCTGGCAAAAATTTTTTGTATATTTTGCCTGGGAAAAATATCAGGATCTGAGTATTACAGGTTCCGCCATTACCTCCTGATGGATCAATAGTTCCCTGCCAGATTATCCAGAATTGTGTTTGCCACAGACTGATCCTGGAAATAACTGATGCCTGACCATGTGAAATCATCCAGCGATGCTGTGTGTATATCGCTTGAAAATGTGTACAGATGATCATATCCAAAATAGGTTGCTGAATGTTCTGAGACCACTCCATCATTTGCCCCATTAAACAGTACATATCCCCACCATGGGTCATATGTTCCTGAATAGACAGTCCATACTGCTGATCCATAGTAGGAATGTATATTCCCTGCAGACTGTGCCAGATTGTTGAGGAAGTTTGAGCCTGAACTCATCTCGTTAACCTGAGTTCCTGTGTATCCTGAAAGCCCGAGGCACTGGGCAATGCCTGCCAGAGGGGAACCGTCAAAGGGGGACGCAATAAATATGAGATTTTCCAGATTTATATGGGTTAAATCGAAATGCTCCAGCATATATGCAGTTACAAGCCCGCCCATGCTGTATGAAACTATGTCCACATTATGGTACCCGGAAGAGAAAATTGCCTCAAGTGCATTTCCCATTTCGTTTCCAATGGAACCAATGGGTGTATTGGAAGAACCCGTGAAAGAACTGTCTGTAAATGTATATCCATTGCTAAATTGAATCTGGAATTCACCATAATACTGTACGCTTCCAACCAAATATCCTGCACTGGCAAGCTGCCCATAGATATTGACTCCGGAATGCCATGTACCTGTGGAAGGCGCCCCCGATGTATCCCCTGGATCGAATCCGTGAACAAGAATAACAACTGTCTGAGAATCACTGATCAGGTATGGTGTTTCGCCCATTGGACCTTTCAAAGATGAACCTTTCGGATCATGAATACCGGAACCCATATCAGCCACAACTGAAAGGCTCAGGAGAAATGCTACAGCCATGCATATGGAAACTAACCTCTTTAAATTCATAAAAATTTAAAGCCGTTCCCATATTTATATGTTGACTTTATAAATATTGTTCCTTCAGCTCTTTAAATATACTGTATATAGAAATCTAATATACAATTTTATCTTAATTCTAATATTTATCTTATTAACATCACCATATTTCGCATAAAAATAGCAGAAGGTTATTTGAATAAAGGTGAAACCTTTTATCTGAGGAAATTTAAAAAATATAAATTTTTATTCCGATTTTACTGCTATCAGTTTTTTCCTGCCCTGCTCTTCCTGTATTCCAGTGCACATTTTACCAGATTGAGATGGAGCTTTGATGGATTGAGAGGCCTTGACTTGAACTCTGCATGATACTGGGATGCAATGAAGTTCTTTCTGTCATTGAGTTCGAGTATTTCCATCCTTATGCCCTGTTCATCCCTTCCGGAAAATATCATTCCTGCCTTTTCTATCCTTTCAATGTATTCTGGATTAACTTCATATCTGTGTCTGTGTCTCTCAAAGATCTTTTTTTCACCGTACAGTTCCATTGCAAGTGTATTGTCAAGGATATCCACCTCCTTGGCCCCAAGCCTCATGGTTCCACCCATTTCGCTCACATTTACCTGTTCAGGAAGTATGTCGATCACAGGGTTCTTTGTTTCCTTTGAGAATTCTGTGCTATTTGCATCCGATATGCCCATAACGTTCCTTGCAAATTCTATAACCGCAACCTGGAATCCAAGACAGATCCCAAGGAAGGGGACTCTGTTCTCCCTTGCATATTTTACAGAAGCTATCTTTCCCTCCACACCCCTGTATCCGAAACCCGGAGTCACAAGGATGCCGTCAAGATCTGAAAGAATCTGGATATTTTCCCTGACACTGTCAGAATCAATCCACTTCAGGTTCACACCAATCCCCGTGTTACCTGTTGCGTGGTTAAATGCCTCCTTATGGCTTATGTATGCATCATGAAGCTCCGTATATTTTCCAATAATTCCAATGGTAACGAACTCCTGAGGATTCATGAGCTTTTCCTTGTATTCGATCCATGTATCCATATACTTTGATGTTTCAAGGTTGAGATTTTGCTTGATTATTTCTATGGTTCCCTGTTTTTCTATGATCTCAGGGACCTGATAGGCGTTTTCTGCCTCATACACACTTATGATTGCATCCTCAGGTACATCTGTGAACAGAGATATTCTTCTCCTTGAATCTGTTGTCAGAGGCTTGATTGACCTGCACATCAAAATATCGGGCTGGATTCCTATTTCTTTTAAAGCTTTTACGCTGTGCTGGGTTGGCTTTGTCTTCTGTTCCATCTCCTTTCCGATTTCAGGTACAAGGGTAACATGTACAAAGGTGACCTGCCCCTTTTCTTCCCTCTTTAACTGCCTGAGTGCCTCCAGAAAGGGCATGGATTCAATATCCCCTACCGTTCCACCCACCTCTATGACCAGAAGATCAAGATCGTCCTTGAGTGCAACCTTTCTTATTCTCCTCTTTATTTCATTGGTTATATGGGGTATGATCTGCACAGTGCTTCCCAGATATTCTCCCTTCCTTTCCCTCTCTATAACCTCCTTGTAAACCTTCCCCGTTGTTATATTGTTATCCCCAGTCAGATTTCTGTCAAGATACCTTTCATAATTGCCCAGATCAAGATCGACCTCGCTTCCATCGTCCAGCACGAAAACCTCCCCATGCTGATAGGGATTCATTGTGCCGGCATCATAATTCAGGTAAGGATCAATTTTCAGTGCGCTCACACGAAGTCCGCTGTTTGATAAAATATGGCAAAGGCTGGAGGCAATCGTGCCCTTTCCAATACCGGAAAGAACGCCGCCAGTTATAATAATATATTTCATTTTTCAGTGAATTGTAATTCTGTATTAAATCTAATTGTCAGAAGGGATCGGTCAGGAGAGGAATGGAAAACATGACATCTTCTGTTTTTAAATTCCATCAATCCTCTGACGTTCCAATTAATCCCCATCTGCCAGAGGCCTTTCCTATTTATGTTTATATATTCATATCATGGGTATCAATGTTAATTTTTTCTAATCCCTCCTGTTACTGCCTTACTTACATAAGAGGAAAAAGATGAGGGATTTTAAAATGAAGGGAATAGATCTAAATAAAAGAAAAAAATTTGATCTGAACAAAAACATTATGAGGATTGCCCTTTCCATATTCATTGCCACACTCATTGCAGCCCCCATGGGGTTTGCCATTCCTTTAGCACACACAGGGAATTCCGGCAATCATGATGCCAGTACATCCCATACATTTCAGGTTTATGGTCCAAACAGTTCCGGGAAGATAAGACACGTAATAGTTGTTATAGAAGAGAACCAGGCCTTTGACACCATATTCGGGACCTATCCCTATGGATATACGCCCATTGTGAATAACATAACAAATGCTGTGATGAAACCCACAGGGCTGTATACAAACGTGAGCCAGCTAAAAAATTCAAAGGGCGTTCTTTCATACATATCTGTTCCAAAGGTCCCATGGTTCAATGTGTTTGGAACGGCAAGCCCTTACTATGCTGACGGCAATTCAACCATTGACCCCTATGAGGGCTGGAGTTCCTACCATGGTGATTACTGGTTTGATACAGAGAACGGCTTCTATTATTATTCAGGACCACAGTCAATGGCCTACTTCTCCTATGAACAGGTTGGCATTCTCTGGGATTATGCAGAGGAATATTCCATATCGGATAACTATTTTGCACCTGTCATGGGATTCACTGAACCAAACAGGGTGGCCTACCTCCTTGGAGAGCCTGCCAATATTTACAGCGATTCCGCAAGGAATGTTGCACCCTTCAACAGCACAATCATGGGCCAGTTGCAAAAAAACAACGTGAGCTGGGGATACTATGCCTATGATCTACAGGAGGGAAAGGTTCCATGGCCCGTGGACGAGTTTGACGGCGCATACAATTATCTGAACCACTTCGGAAATGTAACAGATTTTAAGAACGAACTGAAAGGAAATAATTTTCCCAATGTTTCGTGGCTCATGTTCCTTGGAGGCAGGGATGGCCAGTATGACATGCACCCACCCTATAACATACTTTCAGGCTCAGAAAAACTTGCCTCTGTGTTAAATTGCGTTGAAACAAGCAAATACTGGAATTCCACCGCAGTTTTCATAACCTTTGATGAGGGTGGCGGATATTATGATCAGATAACTCCCCCATCCATCAACCACTTTGGCCTTGGTCAGAGGATACCCCTGATTGTGATTTCGCCCTATGCCAGGGAGGCCTTTGTGGGAAATCAGACCATATCGGGATACACAATTACAGGATTCATCGATAAAACCTTCGGCCTGCCCTATCTTACAAAGACGGTTGCGGAAAGCAATACTCAGGGAATGTACCAAATGTTTAATTTTACAAAAAATCCAAGATCACCCATTGTCATAAGCCCGAATAACTGGACCTACCCCATGAAACTTCAATATCCTGTACATTATGGATATTTTGCCGTGGTCCATGATCACACAGGATATGCATCCATATATCCTGCACCTGGAATCGGTTATCTCCTTCCCCTTGAACTGGCTGGATTCATAATTATGGCCCTATCTTTCAAATTCAGGAAATTCCTGTATATACCCCTTCCCCTGTTTATTGTGGCCATATCCATTTCAGCCTACGTGAACCAGTATGACAACATATATTCGTTCATCATGGAATATTACCTGTTTTCCTCCCTCATAGGGCTTCTTGTTGCAGCTGTTCTTCTGTTCAGGAAGCTCAAAAAGGAGGGCAGGTTTAATAAAAAATCTCCAGCGGGGAATGTTTGAATGTTTTACCCTGAGGCTTTCCTTATCTCTTTCGTTCCCTGTACCTTTGAGGGTGTTGAGATGTCCGTATTTTCCATGGCTGCCTCTTCCACAAACAGGAAAAGCGGAGATATGGGAACAATAGTGGGTGTCATAATTGTATTTATGCTCATCTATCTGACCTATCTATACCTTCCAGTGCTCATAAACGATCAGGTTGAAAAAATTATGAAAACAGCCATTGGCCTGATCTTTATTGGAATCGGCACCGCTGTCCTTCTTTTCTTTGACAGCAGGTCATCCTCCGGATCTTTTTTTACCGCAGCCTTCGGTATTGCTGCAGAGGGGATTGAGGTTGACCTGTTCCAGATATCGTCCTATCTCATTACAGGCCATCTGTTTTCAGCCCTTCTTGGAGGAATTCTTGGTTTTATCCTTGTCCTGGCCATTTTCAGAATACTTGCCATAAGGCTTAAGGATTCTGTCATGAAAGGTACAGCAATAGTTATAATGTATGGCATTGGCTTTGTCGTTCTGACCAGCGGGTTTTTTTAAAAATATCTTAATTTCAGGAATTCCATACAAACATGATCTTTCAAATTATGCATAATTAATTTTTAAGAATTCTCAGGAATTGTGTGGATTGAGAAGTTCATACATGTACGAATCAACATATCCATGACCCGGTACATAATGATCCTTTTCCATAGTGGCACACTTCCTGAAACCGTTTGATTCCAGTACCTTTGAGGATGCAGGATTTACGGCATATACCTGTGTGTACAGTTTCCTGAGATTAAGGGTGGTGAAGGCGAAATCTATCATAAGCGAAAGTGCTTCTTTCATGAATCCCCTGTTCCAGTGTTCCCTGTGGAGATAATAACCAACATGGCCCCTTCCATCCCTGTCCATGGGATTTATTCCAATTATTCCGATTGTTTCGTTGTTTTCATTGAGTTTTATGGAAAAATTCACGTTCTCCCCATATACGTTTGCCATATTGTCGATCCATTCATATTCCTCCACAAGGGAATATATCTTTCCGGGAGATGAAAGCATTCTGTGAACCTCCTGGTCATTGATTATTCTGTACAATATGGGAGCATCCTCTCTGGTGAGAACTGCAAGGGAGATCCTTTTCCCCTTTTTTATTATGACGGGGTCCATAGGGGGCACAGGCAAGCGTCTCCTTAAATTTTTCCCCTGAACTTTTTTAAATGCTTTATGCAACAATTAAATATTAAGTTCTTTTATACTTACAGATTGCACCCTCACAACCTGATCCCGCCAGACGTTTTCGGTTTTTCCCAGTTCACAGTATACCTCATACTCATACTCATAGGCCTGGCCCTCACCTTCAGGGGAAAAACTGCCTGGAAGTACATAACAGTGGCACTGGGAGCATATATGGGTTTTGTCATAACTGCCATACTCATGGTACGTCTCCATGTAACAGGTGCACCTGATATACTCATCCTTGCCATAGGGGCAGTTCTTGGGGGTGTAATATTTTCTTTTCTTGCAGAGCTGGCGGTGTGCGTCGCTTTAGGTGGAGGGGTTGCCATTGGCATATATGCATTCACCCCTGCAGGAATTGTCCTTGCAGGTATAATTGGAATCATTGTCATAGCCATATCCTATATTCGCTTTGAAAGAATAGCCCTTTATGTGGCAGCGTTCGCAGGGGGCCTGGCCATATGGTTTTCCCTTTATGGTATGGGACTTCCAGATGCCAGTGCGCAGGTATTTGCCGCGGCCATAATGATAAGCGGGATCATATTGCAAAAATATGAGGAAAATAATGATAAAAAACCCAGGAAGCCTAAAAAACCATCACAGGAAATGTCTATTGATGATCAGTACTGATTCTGTTTATGAATTCCACGGCATCGCAGTTGCAAACATAGTCTGCAAGATGGTTTATTGGTGCCTCGGGATTGTTGTTTATGGCAAGAATGGTTTTTGCATATCTGAGCCCTGCCATGTGGTAGTCCATGCCGGCCACGCCTATGGCAACATAAAGATCGGGAGATATGGATGTTCCGGTGATACCGATCTGAGTCTGCCTTGGCATCATCCTCATATCCACCACAGGCCTTGAAGCCCCCGCAGCTATGTGGTTTTCCTCGCAGAACTTCACCACCTTTTCGATGTCTGCCCTGCTTTTAACACCCCTTCCTATCCCAAGAACAACCGCTGCCTTGTTTACAGGCATGAATTTGCTTTCCACCAGATCTGTTTTAATAACCTCATATTCGCCAGAATCCTCGACCCTTATTGTTTCAACATCAAAGTTCGAGTTTGAAATCTTCTTTTTGAACATTCCTGGTCTGACAGTTGCCATTTCTGGCTTTGTCCTGGAACTTATCCTCGCCACAATGCCACCCCCAAAGGCTGGCTTGAATTGAATCAGCCTTTTGTTTTCATAACTTACGTCAACGCAATCCGCGGTCAGACCCAGTGATTTTTCAGCAGCAATCATGCCTGCCA
>JAGDXN010000015.1:3276-19590 GCA_023256455.1 Cuniculiplasma sp. | reverse complement strand
GCCACATCCCTTCCTGTGGAGTTTGAGGGGAACAGGATGAATTCTGGTTTAATCCTGTCCATAAGTTCAACTATTTTTTGTTCCAGTGAAAATATATCTGAACCATCAAGATAATAATATTTGTTCGCGGTCATTCCCCTGAGCTTTTCGGGAGGTATGTTTCCAGCCATTACCACATTGAATCCATTTTCCTTTCCCATATCATTGAGTTTTGCGCTTATCTCCATTGATACATCCGGATCCAGGAAAGCCATGCCCATAAGGGTGCCCTTTGATCCATCCCTGCTCACCTCAGTGATCTCAGCCTTTATTCCGCTGTTACTGTTATTCAGATGGGAATAAAGGATTTCCAGAGCTTTTTCCATGTCAACCTTTTCGCCCTTCCTGTCTCTTCTTACTTCCTGTGTACCTTCTACAACTGTGAGCGATCCCTTGCTTCCATCAAAATCAAGATTCATTGATTTTGAATCGATTGTGGATATCCTTTCCTCAACATTCTGCATATTTTCATCTGCTTTCCTTGCCCTGTTGATCTTTTCGCTTACGGATATGACCATGGGAAGTTTGGAACTTATATGCCTGGTCCCATCTTCAAAATCCTGTTCCATCTCCACATGATCCTGAACAAAATCTATCTTTGAAATTGCAGAAAAGAATCTCATGTTCAGCATTTTTGCTGTTTCAGGGGGAACCTGGGATGTTTCACCATCAAGGGAATATCTTCCAGCCAGAACAAGATCGGGTTTTCTGGAAGAGACAAATTTTGAAAGTATAAAGGATGTTGCCCAGGTATCCGATCCTCCAAATTTCCTGTCGGAAATAAGGAAAGCCCGATCTGCACCCATTCTTATGGCCTCCTCCAGAATTGCTCCTGCCTGGGGTGGCCCCATGGATACAACCTCAACCTCAGCGCCCATTTTTTCCTTTATTCTTATTCCTTCCTCAACGGCCCTCCTGTCAAAGGAGTTCATGTTCAGTGGAACATTATCCCTTATGATTCTTCCCGTTGCAGGGTCGAATTTTATCTGGTTAACATCTGGAACCTGTTTTGCCAGAACGATTATTTTCATAGATCAACCATCACGTCCCCGTTTTCCACCTTTACCTTGTATGATTTCAACGGCGATATGTCTCCGGCGCCCTCTGGAGGGCTTATAACACTTCCGTCCTTTGGGTTGAAGGATGCAAAATGGTTCGGACATATTAACTGGTGATCGTCCACAAAACCATCTGCAAGATCGTAATCTTCGTGGGTGCACAGATGGGATGTGGCGTAAAAGTTCCCTCCATCTCTTATTATCAAAATCTCTCTGTCACCGGCCTTTACCTTTGCCAGGTCTCCGTCTTTCATGCTGCTCTCCTTACCAACTTTGTACCATGTCATAATGTTCCATATTTCCATAATATTTAGAATTATTGAAATTTAAAATATGCCATGCCGGGAATCAAAAGGATTAATAAAGTTTATAATATGGAGTTTTGTGGTAGAAACAGGCAGGTCAGGGAGATCAAATTTCAGGGTTCTGGAAACCATTAAAAAACTGGGAACACCCTCCCTTTCAGATCTGGCTAAGGAAATGAAAATATCAAAAACTGCTGTGTTGAAACATATTTATTCCCTTGAAAGGCAGGGCTATGTGGAACGTTCCTATGTGACCACTGGAAGAGGGAGGCCAGTGTGCAGAATTTCACTTACGGACAGTGCCTCAGGGGAATTTCAAAATATATACCAGCAGATTGCTCAGGAAGCCCTGTCCTATATTGAGGAGAACTTTGGCTGTGACCTTATTAATAAGGTGCTTGAGGCAAGAAATGAAAAGATGCTGAAAAGATACGAAGATATTTTTAAGGATATGGAAACGGGAAAGATGATCAGCAAACTGGAAGAGATAAGAAACAGGGAAGGCTATATAGCGGAGAGCGACCATCTCATTGAGGGAAAGTATGAACTGAAGGAATACAACTGCCCCCTCATAAAAATTGCAGAAAAATACAGATCTGCCTGTGAATATGAGAGGAAATTTTTCGAGGATCTTCTCAACATGGATGTTTCTATTATAAAAACTGTGTTTGACGATTCCAGAGGATGCACATTCATTTTGAAAGAAAGATAGTTTCATTTATATTGATTTATTTTTATCTCAATTTGATGGAATATTATAAATCAAATCCTGCCATATCTCCCTATGGATGCCGGGGAGAAGAACAAAATACTTGAGGCAGGAAAACTTGGAAAAATGGCCCTGGAATATGCACAATCTTTGATTGAGCCTGGAGCACTCTTCCTTGATGTTGCGGAAAAAACTGAAGATTATATAAGGGAAAACGGAGGAAAACCGTCCTTTCCATTAAATTTATCCATTAATAATGAAGCTGCTCATTACACACCATCACCCAATGATAAGAAGGTGTTCAAAACGGGTGACCTTGTTAAGGTGGATATAGGTGCCCAGGTTGACGGATACATTTCAGATAATGCTGCAACCGTGGAGGTTGGGGGAAAGGGCGAATACAGCAATCTCATAGATTGCACAAGGGAAGCACTCAATGCAGCCCTTAAGGTTTTAAGACCAAATATAGAAATATACAAAATAGGTCAGGCCATTGGAGAGAAGATTGAATCCTTTGGATTCAAACCTGTAAGGAACCTTGGAGGCCATGGGATAAAAAGGTATGATCTCCATTCAACCATATTCATACCAAACTACGATGACGGAAATGGAAGGAGAATTGAACCTGGACAGCTGATTGCCATTGAGCCCTTTGCATCCACGGGAATAGGGATGATCCACAATGGGCCTGGAGGCAACATATACATATTCAGCGGAACAAAGCCGAAAAAGGATGACCCTGTCATAGAGAATTTTAGCACCCTTCCCTTCGCGGAAAGGTGGCTTGCAAAGGTTATGCCCGAATATAAAGAATATCTTAGAAAAAATATGTTCATGAAGCAGATATCCCATTTCTCCGTATTGAAAGAGCATAAGGGTGCCATGATATCTCAGGCAGAACATACCATTCTTTTTGACGGAGATCAGGTTATCGTAACAACATCATAATTTTTCAATGCATTCCATTGCAATTTCAAGAATCTTTTCTCTATCTAATTTCCCATCAATTTTTTTGAAACTTTTTGAGAACAGCTTCCTTTCTATTGCCTTATTATATAAGGAATAAACATCTCTCAAATATTCCTCCTTTTCAAACATAATAAGATCGCTTTCCTCACTTCTTCTTTCCGTGAACATCTTTTCATTAAAATCAATGAATATGGTTAAATCAGGTTCCATATGGGAGAAGTTCAAAAAGTTCCCAATCCATGAAAAAAATTCATCTTCATTTTCAAAATGATCCCTGAAATAAACGCCCTGATATGCCAGTGTGGACAGGGTGTATCTGTCGCATATCACATATTTTCCCATTTTGAGATGCTCCTCTATTATCCCGTTATGATTTAGCCTGTCCCTCATGAACATTGCTGTCAAAATAAGGTATTCATTCCTCTTTAGATGATCAATTATATTAAGGCCAGAATCGAAAAATTCTGTGGGTTCGTGGGTATAAAACACCTCCTTTTTATTTTCCACCAGTTTTTCCTGTATGGATCTTGAAAGCGTTGTTTTTCCTGATTTGTCTATACCCTCGAGAACAATGAATTTCCCTGTCATTTAAATTCTGCCATTCCTCCATGTTAAGCATGGATAATTATTTTTCAGTAAATTCATATTTTAAAATGAAAAACAATTTAAATTTAATACCACTTTAAGCCTATGGAAAAGGAAGGATTCAATACAAGGGCTGTAGGTTCGGGGGAAATAAAGGATAAAAGATATGGGAATGTGGTTACTCCCATATTTGAAAATGCAACCTTTATTTATCCAAACAATTCCTCTGAGAGAATCGAAGATTGGAATACAAAGGATTCTTACATATATTCCAGATGGGGGAATCCCACAGTTTCTGCTCTGGAGAAAAAGTATGCTTCTCTTGAAGGCGTAAAAAATTCCCTTTCCTTTAGCAGCGGCATGGCTGCCATAACATCCTTGATGTTATCAATGGAACTTAAGGGAAAAAAGGTTCTTTCTGTCATAGATCTTTATGGCCAGACATTGAGTTTTTTCAAGAATAAGTTTCATTCAATGACAGGATCAAAAATTGATCTTGTTTCAACTGATGAAATCAATGAAATGGACAGTATACCGGAAGAATATGGTCTTGTTTATATTGAAAGCATTACAAATCCATCCATAAGGGTTGCAGATGTAAGGAAGACGGGAAAATTGTGCAGGGAAAGGGGAATTAAAATGGTTGTGGATGCAACCTTTGCATCCCCCTATAACCAGAATCCTGTAAAGATGGGGGCAGATTATGTGGTCCACAGCGGCACAAAATATCTGAACGGCCATTCAGATACAATGTCGGGATTCATAGGCACAGACCTGAATATGGAAAGGCAGTTTGACATGAGGAAAAATCTTGGTGGAACCCTTGATGCTTTCCAGGCCTATCTTATTCAGAGAGGCATGAAAACCCTGGGATTAAGGATGGAGAGGCACAATTCAAATGCAATGGCAATTGCCCAATACCTTCAGGAGAATTCAAAGGTAATCGAAGTGTTTTATCCCGGTCTTGAAGACAGCCCCTACAAAAAAATTGCAGATGAAAATCTGAGAGGTTATGGAGGAATGCTTTCCTTCAGGGTTAAGGGTGGTTTGGATGGAGCAAGAAAGTTTCTGTTTTCATCAAAAATCATTTCGCCTGCGCCAAGCCTTGGTGGGGTGGAATCCCTTGCAACCCTTCCTGTTGATACATCCCACGGTTCAACCAGTGCGGAGGACAGGAAGAAAATGGGTGTGACAGAGGATATGGTAAGATTCTCAGTGGGTATTGAGGATGTTGATGATCTCATAGAGGATATATCTAATTCCCTTGCGCAGATTGATTAAACCCGTCCTTATTTTTTCCATTTTTTGATTCCTTTTCGACGTAATAGAGGAAAAATCCAACCAGTATGGTTATGGTTCCTATGTAGAATGCCCTTGTTCCAAGTGCAAGCATGATCAGGGCCGAAAGCAATATGGAAACTATCTGCGTTATGGGGTACAGAGGTGAAGAAAATTCTCCCTTTACCTTTCTCTTCCTCAATATTACAACGGCAAGGCCTGTGAGAGAATAGGAGAATATGACTCCAAAGTTTGATGCCAGTGCGATTACCTGTACGTTTCCTATGAAAAGAGATGCCACTGCGAGAAGCCCTATGAGAAGGGTTGCCCTCTTTGGAGAATCCTTCTCCCTTCCCTGGATCCATTGAGGGAGAAGTTTATCCTCGCTCATCTGCAACAGTGTTCTGGAACCTGCAACAATAAGGGATACGGTAACTGTGAAGGTTGCAATAATGGCCACAATATCAACAACATATTCAATGAATACAGGGGCATGGGAATAAACAAGGGCATTATAAAGGGGATCTGCAGTTATTCCGTATTTTGAGTAGGGCATCAGGGCAAGCATTCCGAATATTATGATTATGTACAGAGTTGTGCTTATTACAAGGGCTGCCAGTATGGCAAAGGGTATGCTCTTTCTGCTGTTTTCAACCTCCGGCCCAAGAGTTGCAATTGTATTGAAACCAGAATAGGCAAAAAAGGCCAGGGATGCCGCCTCAATAATACTCTCAGGGCCATCTGGTGCAATGGGTGTGAATCTTGATGGTGTCCAGTGGCCGTAAAATATGGATACAATAATAAATGCCACAAGACCGATTATGGTTATGAAAACAAGTACATGCTCAACCTTTGCAACGCCATTAATTCCACCATAATCAAGGGCCATTGCAACCACTATGAGAAGAGCTGCAAGAATAAGGATTCCGTAGGATGGTATGTGAAAGAATGAAAGAAGGTATGATCCGAAACCTATGCTTACGGCAGAGGCAGCGATGGCATAGGATATTGCCCTGAGCCACCCAACCACAAAACCTGCCGAATCCCCCATTGAAATCTTTGTGAATGAATAAAGACCACCATGGGAAACTATTTTGGATGAAAGTTCTGCGCTGTTCAGGGCAATTGTTAGCGCCAGTATGGCTGTAACCACAAAGGCAATTATTGCGCCTGGACCGGCATCACTGATTGTTGTCCCTGCCAGTACAAAGATGCCTGCACCTATGATGTTGCCAAGGCCAATAAAGGTAGCCTGCCATTTATTGAGCATTTTTCCATATGGTTAGATGGAAAATATCTTTTTTGTATAAAATTTTGTTAATAATCTTTATATCGATTACCGATATGCTGGCCTATGGAATCAATGTCATACAGAGATACTGACTATGGGTATATGAATGATTTGAGATCTATGTACATTCTTTTCAAATATCAAATAAAGTTCTACCTTAAAACAAGAAGATTTGTTGCAATGTTGATCATTGTTGCCTTAATTACTGCACTTACAGTGGGAATAGATCTTTATGAGGGTGTTACAAAAAGTACAGCAGGCTTTGCGAATTCAGCTGATTTTATAGCAGGAAGCCTTTCAGGTCCCCTCATCACTTCAATCGGTATTGTGGCTGCCTTTTTTGGCGGAGATGCAACAAGCATTGAAACAGGAACCAATTCCGGTTATTTCATAATGACCCAGCCTGTCAGGAAAATATCCATCCTCATGGGAAGATTTTTTGCCGCAGTACTTCTGGGATTTTTGCTCATAATGATTGAATATGCAGGTGTTGCAGCATTGAGCCAGGACTTTTATGGAACGGTATCTGCTGGAATATTGCTTTCCATAATAGAGGCGCTTTTCCTTATTGCTTCCTTTACTGCTGTGGCATTCCTGTTCAGTTCAATATTCAAAAATCCACTCATAGGCATACTCTTCTCGGTGATTGTGTTTATACTGGTCTTTGGTATTGTGCAGGCAATTCTTGAGATAACAAACATAGAGCCTTGGTTTATTCTTAACTATGGAGGAGAGGTTGTAACAGAAATCCTTTCTCCATCTTCCATTGCCCATGTAACATCCATAAAGACCCCTGCGTTTACCATAGAGAAATATGAACCATATATATGGGAAGGAAACGCCATAATGGGAGGATATTTAGTGATATCACTCATATTATCCTATATCATATTTAGATCCAAGGAGGTGAGGCCACAATGAGTCTTGACTTAAGGATTGAAGTGTCCAACCTTTCAAAGATTTACGGAAAATTCAAGGCCGTTGACAATATATCCTTCAACATAGAAGGATCAGGTGCCACAGCCTATCTTGGGCAGAACGGCGCTGGAAAAACAACCACATTCAAGATGATGACTGGCCTTATCAAACCATCCTCAGGAAATGTGAAAATCGGCGGGTACGATATTGTGACAGAAAGGAAGAGGATTCTTTCAAATATAGGTGCCCTCATTGAAACACCCGAGCCCTATGCAGCCCTCACAGTGAGAGATTCCATAATGCTTGTGGGTGAACTGAAGGGCATGAAAAAATCTGATATAGAGGATCACATAGAGAATTTTGGAAAGAGGGTGGAAATTCCAGATCCTTCAAGAAAGGTTGGAACGCTTTCGAGGGGTCAGAGGGCAAGAGTGGTATTTGCAGCTGCTTTTTTAAATAACCCGCCCATCATATTTCTGGATGAGCCAACAAACGGTATGGATCCAGCTGAAAGGAAGATTATAAGGGATGTAATTCTTGAATGGAAGAAAGACCACATGATTATGCTCAGTTCCCATCTTCTCCAGGAGGTTACGGATACATGCGAGAATGTCATCTTTATAAATCGTGGTAAACTTGTCCTTCAGGAAAAGACCAGAGAAATAGAAAGCAGATTCAAATCAAAGAGCATCAGAGTCACATTTAAGGACAGTATCTCAATCGATGATGTAAGAAAGATGCTTTCCGGACTGGTTGACAGGGTGGAGGATGACGCTTCAAACTCATTCATAATATACTTTGATGGGGATCTGGACAGAAGGGCTGATATACTGGAGTATTGCCAGAGGGTTGGCAGAGTCATATCGTTCTCAGATTACGGTTCATCCCTTGAGGAGGCCTTTGTTAACATAATAAAGGATAACCAGTAACTCATATTTTTCAGAAATATATTTATTCCGTATAAACAAATTTTATTTTCCTTTACGTTCTAACTTAATTTATTTTGATTAAGATTCCTTGAAGAACATGCGAGGTTAAAAAGATCAATCGTTTCATGTTAATAAGATGCTTTGCCTTAATTTTATAACACAAGATCCTTTGTGAAATATACAACTAAGTTCTGGAATCTTACGCACCAGAATGCCGGATAGAAAAAATCTACTCTCATTCAATGTATTGATTGTTTTTTCTAATTCCCATTTAATAACAATACGATTGGCTGGTTAAAATTCATTACAAAATTGATGTGATTCCAAATTTTTTTCACTCCCATAATTAATCCTTTTTACCTCCCAATTTTCAAGTACAATTTTTAAACGGGAAGGAATTGATGGTTATATTTTCCGCAGTCCTTTCTTTTTAACTTGACCTATTGTTATTATAATTTTTCTTACACCTTTTATATCGGAAAAATGGATGGTCACATATTAAGATGGTTGTAATAGGTTAATATCATTTCTTTTATGGCTTTTATATGAATTGAATAAAACAAAATAAAAAATTTTAATTTTCAGAGCAGATATATGATAAGGGAATTGTAGAGGAGAACATTAAATTATAATTGTTGAGTTTATCTGTAAATAATTTTTGCCTTTGAAACTCAGGATCAGGTGGGTTAAATGATTTGAATTGACCATGGATTTCAAGTTAATGCCTGAGTACGAAAAAGGGTTATTACATTCCTGAAAAAATATATGAAAGATTACCTGAATTTGTATTCAGGCTTTCTCTTCTGAACAAATGCAGATATTCCCTCCATGAAGTCCTGGGATGTGTATATTGTTCCCATTGCAATGGCTTCCATCTCAAGACCCACATCCATTGGTACTTCGCTTCCCTTATTCAGGAGGCGCTTTGTAAGGGCTGCTGCTATGGGTGAAACCTTTTCAGCAAGATCTGCAGCAAACTCCATGGTTTTTTCCTTTATTTCTTCAGAGGAATAGGTCTTATAAACGATGCCAAGTTCCTCTGCCTTCTTTCCATCAAACTTCTCTCCAGTCAAAATGAGAGATGTTGCCCTGGAAAGGCCTATGAGTTTGGCAAGCCTCTGGCTTCCACTCCATCCAGGAAGCAGACCAAGGGTAACTTCAGGAAAACCTATGATGCAGTCTGGCGTTGAAATCCTTATATCACAGTTCAGTGACAGCTCGAATCCACCACCAAGAGTATATTTCTTCATTTCAGCAATCACTATCTTTGGCATTTCTGAAAGTTCCCTGAATGTCCTCTCACCCTTTCTTGAATTCTCTATGAAATCAAAGGCATCAGGTATGTACTGGGTCAGTTCGGCTCCTGCTGAAAATACATTATCGTTTCCTGCAACGACAACAACATGGATTTCCCTGTCGTTCCATAACTCCTGAATGGATTGGTGAAGCTGATCCAGAACGGTTCCATTAAGAAGATTGTTCTTTCCGTTCCTTATTTCAATCCTTGCAACCTTTCCCTGTCTTACTATTTGCACCAGTCTGTCTCCCTGGTCCTTCTTTTCCTTTACCGGGGCCTCCTGTTTGCCCTTGAGGTTTCCGGAGATTGCATCCTTCAGCTTTCCCTCTTCTATGGTCTTTGCAGGCTTAAATACTTCAACTTTGAACTTATTATAAAGTTCATCCAGTTTGTCCTTAACCTCCTTATTGGTGAGACCTTTTGCAACAGATATGGGGCCGAAAGGCCTGTTCATTCCAAGGGAATATCCTTTTTCTATATCATCTGGAACGGCAACCCCGTCTTCTATTAACTTTACAGCCTCATTTATTTCGAGGACGAATACATCCAGGAGCTGTACTTTTGAAGATGGCTCACTCTTTGGAATCTGGGCCTTTCCATTCTCCCATTTATAGAAACCCTGGCCTGTCTTTATTCCAAGTTTTTTTTCATCCACCATCTTTTTGATTATCTTTGTTTTTCCATAATCCGGGCTCAGGGTTTTTGCATAATATTCCAGTGAATGGAGGACAGTATCAACCCCAACATAGTCCATGAGTTCATATGGGCCCATTGGGAGACCCTGCCCTTTGGCAAAACTGTCTATGGCCTGGGGTGTATCCACATTATTGTCCAGAAGAAGGATGAAATACAGGGATTCAGGTGCACTTATTCTATTCACCACAAAACCTGCGGTATCCTTCATAACTCTTATGGGCGTTTTTCCAATCTTCTTTGAGAAATCGAAAATGCTGTCAAAAACTGACTGTGATGTCTTCTCACCCTTAATGACTTCAACCAGCTTCATTATTACCGGAGGGTTGAAGAAATGCATACCTGCAAGCCTTTCTGGATTCTTAAGGGAGCTTGCAATCTCTGTTATTCTTATATTGGATGTATTTGTCGCAAGTATTGCATCCTGTCTGGCAAATTTTTCAATGTTCTTGAAGACTTCCTCCTTCAGTTCAGGTATTTCAGGAACAGCCTCAATAATAATATCGCTGTCCTTAACAGCATCCTCCATGGATCCTGTGAATACCATCCTGCCCAGTATTTCTGAAACCTTATCCTGACTGATTTTTCCAGATTTTACAAGCCTTCCGAGACTTTTTTCCACAGAATCCTTTCCTTTTTTAAGTGCTTCCGGAAAACTGTCATAAACTGAAACAGGGAATCCAGCCTGTGCAATAACCTGTGCAATTCCGCTACCCATCAAGCCGGATCCTACAACTGTGGCCTTTTTTATATCCATTTCAATCACTTCCTCATTTTCTTTACAATTCCCGTGATCTTTGTTGCACTCATGAGATCACCTGAAATTTTGATCTTTCCAGTCATATAGGACATTACAGGATCAACCTTCCCGTTAAACAGATTGGTGAGGATCTCATCGGTTGCACTTATGGTTGCAGTGGGTTTTTCATCCTTCCCGGTCATGAACTTAACCTCTCCATTATCTATCTTTACATAATAGGGATCGCTATCGGAAGGCACAAACTGAAAAGATTTGTTCATCCCTGCAATCTCCTTTTTAATATTCTCATCCTTTCCATACTGGTCAAGCATTTGCTTTAAAATTTCACCTGACGTCATAGAAGAAGAGTGCTGTAAGTTTAATATGCTTATTGGTAGTTAAATATTATTTTTGTATTTAAAAAAATTAAATTTAGTTTGGTTCGCTGATTGCACCAATCACATGGGAAAGGAATTCATCCTCAGGAACTGCACCTATGAACTCTTCCTTCATGTTTATTGTTGTGTGTGGAACACTGGATACACCAACTTCCTCGCTTTCTTCCTCAAATTCATAGGCCTCAACCATATCGCTCACAATGTTCTTATTTATCTGTGAGAATTTGTGTGCAGTCCTTACAACACCGGGGCAGTACGGGCATGTGGGTGTTATGAATACCCTTATGTTTACTGGCTTGTCAATTGCCTTCAATATTTCCACCGTCCTGTCCTTGAGATCCACATCCCCTGTGGAAAATGATTCTATGTCCTCTATCAATGAACCAAATTCATATCCTGAAGGCATTCCAAAGTATCTCACATTGCCTGTGTTGAACTTTTCTGAAAACAGAACTGTAACGGGGCTCTTTTCAATATGGTATTTCCTGGATTCCTCGTCCCCAACCTCATGAACTTCAAGTTTAATGAGAGGGCTCAGTTCGGTAAGCTCCTGCAGGAGATCCTGTGTATCCTTGCAGTAAGGGCACTTCTCCTCATCCTGTTTGAAGAACTTCAATGTAACCTGATCTTTCAATACTTCGCTGAATTTTTTAGTTAACTTTTCTCTATATTCATCGCTTATAAATGCCATGATAGGTGAATTACATAATCCTATTAAAGAAATTTTAATACCAATATTATAAAATAATCTTGAATATATAGTATTCCCATTTCAATATAATCCTGTATTGCTGTCTTTTTTCCATATTTGTAAAAAATATATTCGCAGGGAAAAGGAAAAAAATTCATAGTGTTGGAGCATTTACTCTTCTGTACCAATTATGCCTGAAAAAATTCTGAAAATTAGGAGAATCATTTCCGGACCGCTCAACACAAACACATACATTTTATCCTCAGACGGAAAATGCATTATTATTGATGCTGGAGGCGATCAATCAAAGGTTCTGGATGATATGAAAATGAATAATCTTGAGCCTGTTGCCATAATTGCTACCCATGGCCATTTTGACCATGTGCTTGGTGTCAGGCAGATTCAGGAAAGATATGATATCCCATTTTTCATGAACAGCAGGGACATGGATATAATGAAAAGTTCCGGGAAAATTATGGAAGGATTTGGCATGGACATCCCATTCCATATGCCTGAAAATATAAGGGAAATGAATGATGGCATGGAATTTAAAATTGGACCTCACAGGATTGAGGTGATTGAAACTCCCGGCCATACAGATGGGAGTTGCAGCCTCCTTTCAGATGGTTTTATTATCACAGGAGACACTCTTTTCAAACTTTCCGTTGGAAGGACAGATCTTGGAGGGAATGAAAATGATCTTGTAAATACCCTTAAGAGGATAGGAAAGATGAAAGAAAGCACCAAAATATATCCGGGACATGGAGATCCAACGGACCTGAGATTTGAAATCCTTAACAACAGTTTTTTGAAAAATGCAATTTTGAAGGGAACACTTTATTGATTTAGGGAAGATCCCTCAAATAGAATATCCTCTCGTCTATGCCCAGCCTTTTGTTGGATATGATTGAGTGGAAGAACAGAAGGGAGGACAGTCTATTCACGTATTCCTCTATTACGCTTTCTATTTCAACCTCTTCCTTTGCCTTTACAAGGTCCCTTTCCAGCCTTCTGCAAACGGTCCTTGCCATGTGAAGGCTGGTGGCCTCAATGCTCCCTCCGGGTATAACAAAGAGCCTTATCCTTCCATACTCCTTCCTGTAATATGTAACCCTGTCCTCCAGCCATTTAATTCTGCTTTCATCAATGGTTCTTCTCTTTCCCTGAGCAGTTATATGTTCTCCGCAGGTGAAAAGATCAACCTGTATCTGCTCAAGATCTTTTCTTATATCATCCCATTTTGTGTTGACAAGAGCGAAGCCTATGAATGAATTGAGCTCATCAAAATCACCCTCAGCATCAATTATATGCGAACCCTTTGTGACTCTCATTCCAGTGCCTGTGTCTGTTTCTCCCTTATCCCCTCTCCTTGTATACACAGTTCCAGTAGATTTTTGGCATAATTAAATTTTATGAAGTTCTTTTCACAAAAATGCTAAAAACATTACTGAATGGGTTTACCAATTTTTAAATAAGAATAATTTATAACAAATCTATGGAAAATGAGTTAAAATCCTATAAAAATTTCAAAAATCTGGTCCACGTTATGCTTGGGCTTCTTGTGCTTCAGCTCATTTTTGGAGTCCTTGTGAATATTTTTACAAAAAACCCAACACAGGTTTCCTCTTCGTACAAAACAATGAATGTGGATAAGGCATTTTATTTTGTGTTTGTACAGGGTGGATGGGAGATAATCCTCCATGGCGTTCTTGCGGTTGTCCTTGTAATTTTCAGCATTTACATACTTCTTCTTGCAAGGGACAAGGGCCTTATCTTTGTTTTGCTTTCGGGCTTTGCTTTCCTTTCACTCATAGGTGCAAGCATAAGCGGAATGTTTCTTGTTGAACAGAATATTTCGGCACCTTCCCTGTCCATAGGAATGCTCGCATCCTTTGTTTTCTGTCTTATAGTTTACGTAATTCTCATGATATCTGCAAAAAACTATAAGGAAACACAATAAAATTTTTAAAAAAATTAAATTTTTATAGATATCCCGATTTTTCTCCATATATGGATGCTGCCAGCGCTCTCTTATCCAGTATGGGCCTGAACATGAGGGCATTCAATGCGACCGCATCTCTGTAGAACTTTTCAACGCCGAAATCCTCAAGATATCCATATCCTCCGTGGAACTGGAGTGCGTATTTTGTTGCTCTTCTGGCAAACTCTGCGCTGATGGTTTTGAGCATCATTCCCATCTGCTCCTTGCTGTCGTCACTGAAAAGGGTGTTTTTCAGAATTTCCAGTTCACTCTTCAGTTCGCTTAACCTGAATGCAACTGGTTCATAATCCTTCAGCGGGAAGTTGAACGTTTTCCTTACCTTTGTATATTCAATCGCCTTCTCAAGTGCACCCTCTGAAATTCCCAGAAATATGGCAGCGGCATCCCATGAGGCTTCATTCCATATCTTTTCCACGTCCCCGTATGGCAATAATTTCTCACCATCCTTTATGGATGTGAAAAGATCGGTTTTCAATCCCCTGAGGCCAAGAGACTTGCTTTTAAGAAGTTCTGGCATGCCATCAACGAGAGAAGCATTTTCCTTTCCAATATATATGTTCATTTTTGATGGCTCTATTATTATATTGCTCTTTTCTGAACTGCCCTCAATTATGTTCCCCGGTATTAATCCCAGCCTTATTTTGCCTGAAACTATCTGACCTATCATATCTTTCTTTGATGCCTTTTCCAGTATCTTCAGTATGATGGAGTTGTTCATGAATACATGGAATGCAACAGAGGGTGATGCCCTTGCCAGCTGGAACAGAATGGCATCATAGCTTGTTCTATCAAGTCCGGCACCTCCCATTTCTGCCGGAAGGTTTGCCCCTATGAGGCCCTGCTGTATCAAACTGTTATAAAGATCCTCTGAAACGCCCTCTCTCTCAATTTTTAATGCGATGTCATTTATGTTTGCCTGTGCAAACTGCCTGATGTTATCCATCATCATCTCTGTCTGATCATTCATTTTTATCACCCTTCATCATCATTCTTGAAATGACTATTTTCTCAACCTCACTTGTTCCTTCCCATATTTCCATTATCTTTGAATCCCTGAAAAGCCTCTCAAGGTCAGTTTGCAATCCCGTGGCACCGGTAATTTCCATTGCAGTTTCTGCTGCAAAGGTTGCTGTTTCTGATGCATATCCCTTTGCCATACTGGTTATCATTGGGTTCGGCCTGTAGTTGAACAGATAGGATGCAGCCTTGTACATCAGAAGCCTTGAAGCCTCAACCCTCGTGGCAATCTCTGCAAGTTTGAACTTCCTCTCTTCTCCCACAAAATGTCCTCTGGATTCTTCATTCATCAGGAATGCTGTTGCCCTGTCCAGTGCACCCTGTGCTATTCCAATGGACTGGGCTGCAACAAAGACCCTTGATATGTTGAAGAATTCCATTATGTAATAGAATCCCTTTCCTTCCTCTCCTACAAGGTTCTCCTCAGGCACCTCAACATTATTCAGTATGAGTTCAGCAGTGTTGGTTGCCCTGACACCAAGTTTTCCCTTTAACTGGTTGGAATCAAATCCCTTGAAATTCTTTTCCACAACAAGAACACTCAGGCCATGATGCCTCTTTTTTGGATCATCTGGTGGGGATGTTCTGACAAGCATCACAAAGAAATCTGCGATTGAACCGTTGGTGATGAACATCTTTCCGCCATTCACAATGTACTTTCCATTCTCCTTCCTTGCGTTTGTCTTGAGACCGGCCACATCGCTTCCTCCTCCGGGTTCTGTGACGCCCAGGCCCATTATGGCCTTACCCTCAGCCACCCTTGAAAGGTATTTCTCCCTCAGATGGTCGCTTCCGTGGAGCATCAGGACTTCAGCACCAAAATACGGAACTGTTGCAGAAATTCCAAGACCAGGATCTACCCTGCACATCTCCTCTATGGCAATCATGGTTTTCCATGGGTTGGAAAAGTCCACAAGACCCTCTGCAAGTGTTTTTTTCCTGAGTTCGTCAGGGTACTTTTCCTCCCTGTCACACTTTTCTGCCAGTTCTGGTGTGAATTCCCTCAGGGCAAACTCTCTTACCTTTTTTCTATATTCTTCAAGCTCTTCTGGTAAATCAAAATCCATCAAACCGCCTCCACTACCACTGAATATCCCTGGCCACCACCGACACACAGTGTGGCGACTCCATATTTCTTGTTCTTTTCCTTAAGGATCCTTCCCAGTGTGCCCACAATTCTTGCACCGGTTGCACCAAGGGGATGGCCTATGGATATTCCTCCGCCATGGACATTCACCTTTTCCCTTGGTATATTGAATGCTTTCATTGCATTGAGTACAACTACGGCAAAGGCTTCATTGATCTCCCATATATCGATATCTTCAGGTTTCAAGTTGGCCTTTTCCAGAGCCTTCTTTGTCGCAGGAACCGGGCCCTCACCCATAATGCTTGGATC
>JAGDXN010000015.1:0-3266 GCA_023256455.1 Cuniculiplasma sp. | reverse complement strand
ATTCATCTTCTTCTCGCTCATGAGAGCCACGAGAGATGCCCCTGCATTTAGTGGTGATGAATTTCCTGCCGTTATTACACCATCCTCCTTAAATGCGGGCTTCAGCTTTGACATATCTTCCAGTGTGGCATCTCTCCTTACAGCCTGGTCTGTATCTACAACCATGTTCTTCCCCTCATATTCAACCTCCACAGGAAGGATTTCTCCCTTGAAGAATCCATCATCCTGAGCCTTTGCTGCAAGTTTATGGCTCTCATAGGAGTATTTATCCATCTCTTCCCTTGTTATTCCCCTGAGATCGGCCAGTTTTTCTGCGGTTGCAAGCATGTTGTATGATATATTCATCTGATACTTCATATACTCAGGCCTTACCAGCAATCTCATGCTTGGCTTTACGTGAGGATTGTTGCTCAGTGGAACGTGTGTCATGTGTTCCATACCGCCTGCGAGAACCACCTCTGAGTTGCCTGTCATTATTTCCATTGCTCCAATGGTTACTGCGTTGAGGGATGATGAACATGCCCTGTCCAGTGACATGCTGGGTATGTTGAAGGGCATTCCAGCAAGAAATACAGGGTGCCTTCCACCATAGGTCCAGTTTTCATCTGCCTGTATGGCGCATCCTGTTATCATATCGTTTATGTCGTCAGTATTTATAGACGATTTGGACACAACATCCTTTATTAACATGCCCAGGGCCTCATCCATTCTTATGGAGTTGAACACATCCCTTTCTGGCTGGGCAGGTCTCGACCTTGAAAAGGCCGTTCTTCTGTAATCTACAATATAAACATCTCTTTCTGCCATATGTTACACTGTGTTCTATATGAAGAAGATTTATAAATACATTTTCGACATCGACATACGAAATCGACATATTATTAATCCATGAAGTTATGACTTAATGTATGTATTAACTATTTAAAAAATGCATACATACACATCTGGAGGTAATATTTTGGCGTTTAACATAATTGTGCTGGTAAAACAGATAATAGATATTGACCAGATAAGAAATGATCCTAAGACAGGCGAGCCACTGCTTCAAAACATCCCCTTAAGGATTGAAAATCTGAGCAAGAATGCCATAGAGGCGGGTGTTCAATTAAAGGAGAAAAGTGGAGGCAAGGTAACATGTATAATATTTGGAACAGACAAAGCCAACGCCGCAATGAAAGAGGCCTATGCCATGGGCGTGGACGAGGGATACATAATTAAGGGATATAAGGGCAATAATCCTCAAAGAACAGCAAAGATACTTTCTGAAAAGATAAAAGCATTGGGAAATAACAGTGTCATTATTCTGGGAAATCAGTCTGCAGATTCCTATACAGGAATGCTTCCGGGAATGCTGTCTTCAATGCTTGATATCCCACTTCTTGGAAATGCCGTGAGCATCGAGGCTGATGGAAACAACCTTAAGGTTAAGAGAGTACTTGATGAGAGTGATGAAATAATCTCTTCCCCTGCACCATGTGTAATATCTGTAACCCAGGAGATAAACCAGCCAAGACTGCCCCCGGTTCTTCAGATAATGGCTGCAGGAAGAAAACCCATAAATATGGAGGATGCAAAGGATGAGGATGTTCCAGTTCCAAAGGTATTGAGCAATCTTGCACCTAAAAGTGAGAGAAAGAGGGAGATATATGAAGATGTGGACAAGGGTGTGGAGGCTGTGGCAAAGGCCATAAGAGGTGAGATAAGATGAAGTTTTTAATATTCGCAGAGGATTCAAAAAATGCAGGTGGAATCGCATCCAAACTCAGGGATAGTGGGGATGTGCATGCCATAATTATGAAGGATCAGGTAGAGGCATCATCCAGCTATGGAATAAAGAAGATATATGGCCTGACAGGAAAACCTTTTGCAGATAACGTTGCAGAAAGTATAACCAAACTTAATCCATCATCCTTTGATCTTCTTGTAATATCTTCAACAACCCTTGGAAGGGAGGTTGCAGGAATAATTTCTGCAAAACAAAATCTCCTATGTGCCACAGAGGTCTTTGATTTCACCCTTCAAAATGGGAAGATTGTAACAAAAAGATTCTTTTATGGAGGCAAAACCATTATGGAGGAGGAATCTGAGGCAAAAATTATCACTGTTACCCCAGGATCCTTTGACCCTCAGAATGGTGAGAAAACATCCGAATTTGAAGATATTCAATTGCCTCAATCAAAGGTAAATCTTATTGAGACAAAGCCAAAGGAGAAGAGCTCCACAAACATTGAAGGCGCAAACATTATTGTTTCAGTGGGAAGGGGAATAGGGAAGAAAGAATCCATCGATAAGATAATGCCCCTTGTTGAGGCAACCCACGGAGAACTTGCAGGTTCCAGACCAGTATGTCTTGACTACAAGTGGCTGAGTGAGGAAAGACAGGTTGGTCTTTCCGGAAAGAAGGTGAAGCCAAAGGTGTATATTGCCCTTGGAATATCCGGCCAGATTCAGCATATCGCTGGTATGAGGGGTTCCAAGATAGTTGTGGCAGTTAACAAGGATAAGGATGCGCCAATCTTCCAGGAAAGCGATTACGGAATAGTCGGAGATATCTTCATGGTTGTACCCAAACTTGTTGAGGCCCTTAAAAAATAACATTTGATAATTTATAAATAAAACGTGGGTTCAAATCACAAAATTTTGAAGTTGGTTTTTAACTTCATCAAATTTATTTTTTTAACGTAAAAAATTGAAGAAGATATCAGTTTCTCCTCCTGAATATTATTATAAAGACTATTGCACCCACTGCTATAACTGCAGCGATTATGGCATACAGTTCAATGCTTGATATGGGGAAGGTAAAGATGTAAATGTGGTTGATATGGAAATATTGCTTCCATTGATTGTTATCTTTCCTGTTTGATTTGAGACCTTATATCCTGAAACGTTCCCAATTGTGTATGTGTATGAACCATTTGTTTCAGTGAATGTTATGGTGGATGTATTTGATGAGAAAGATTGCCCGTTTGAAAGATTTACATACCAAATTGTTCCTGATGGCAATCCTGTTTCTGTGAATGTAACTGTGTATGTGACCTTTGAGAATGTAACAGATTCTGAAACTGAAGCACCATTAACAGTAAATGAGCCCGTATAGGATGTGGGAGCATATGTCCTGTCTGGCGTGGATATATTGTATGAATATGAACCGTTAATGAGTGAGAATGAATAGGATGATCCTGTGATTGCTCCAGATTTCATTCCATTGCTCAGATTCACATACCATGCTGTACCTGATGGGAGACCTGTTTCTGTGAATGTAACTG
>JAGDXN010000005.1:37065-39374 GCA_023256455.1 Cuniculiplasma sp. | reverse complement strand
TTATAAATATATAAATAAATTTATGATATCATTAGAATATTTATATGATTAAGTCTTGACTGAGAAAAAATAGTGCTAAAGAATCAAACACTGAATCAATTACATAAATATTTAAATAAGTTGAAATTATCACTCATAAATTAGTACTGAGGTGAATATGATGGAGGACGATGAAGGTGGCCGTGGGAATTCACATTCTTGCAGATATGTATGGGATAAAGCCGGAGCTTCTGGAAACAAAGGAAATCTTAATGGACATAATTGAGGAGTCCGTAAGGGTTGGAAACCTAACTAAGATTTCTTCTGACTATTATCAGTTTGAGCCTGTTGGGGCCAGTGGTGTAGTGTTGCTGGCAGAGTCCCATGTGTCGTTTCACACATGGCCTGAATTTGGCCTTATAACCCTTGACCTGTTTACATGCGGGGATCCACATAAGGCAGACGTTGCATTTGAATATATAAGGGACGTGCTCAGGCCCACTGAAATAGAATTCAAAAAGCATGAGAGAGGAGCCAGGGCTCCAGAGACCACAGTTTTGGCTCAACCTGTGGGAAATCCAGTTAAAAGTTAATGCACAGGAAAATTATTTTATTAATATTTTTACTCTTTTTCTCATTCCTGTTCTTTCTTTTCCAAAATTTTATTTCAATATTGATCGCAATTTTATTTGCCATAGGAGGAATTGAACTTTCATCTGACGCCATATTCTCAGAGGAAATGTATGGCACTGAAAACAACTATTCCTATTCCTTTCTTGTTCTTGGAAGCATTACTTCCCTTGATGAAATCATGGTTACAGCAGTCTCATTAATTGGGGGTTTCCCCATGGTTTCCATAGGTGCTCTGGTGGGATCTACAGCAATAACCATTCTCATGTATCTCATTTTATCACTTTCCATGGGAAAAACTTTGAGGTTTATTCATCCGATCTACTATTCCATCATACCCCTTGTATTCTTCCTTCTAATTTTATTCCCGGGATTCAATATGAAAATTATTCCTGTATACGCTCTTGCATTGATTCTTTCATTAATAGTGATCATTCTTGTTATATCAAATTCCTTAAAAAGTCAAAGGATATCGGGAAAAATAAGAAATGTACTTAAGAGGAGAGATCTGTTCCTTATTCCCCTTGCCCTGTTTTCCCTTATACTGGCTTACGGAACGGACAAACTTTCATCAATCGCTGAAATTAGCCAGTTCAGTGCAGGTTTCATCATACCTGGATTGCTGGGTACCATCCCAGAGATATCCATGATCAGACAGAGTCTGATTAAAAATGTTGCAGGATCGGCAGAGGGTACAATGACTGGAAGTAGCATAATTAAGGGGACTGTACTCTTTCCACTCATTGGAATTTCCTTTGGGTACTCATTCAGCTATGGAAATCCGGAACTGATAGTCACCCTTTTAATTTCATTTCTGGCCATAGTCATATCAATGATACTGGATTTTAAACCTTAGTACCCCAAAAGATGTTTTCCTTTCTCTTGATTTTGATAATTTCTTCAAGGGTGGCCATTGTTGCCTCATCCAGACCCCTGGCTCTCAGTGCCTTTACTACCTCTTCGTTAATATCCACATAAAGAGGCTGATCTGGGAAAATCTGCCTGTTCAACGTAACACCGTCAATTGCCACGGCCACTTCTGAACCGGCTTCTGCGAATTTTTTGGATACCTCGCCATCCCTTATACTCTTAATGGTTCCTGCGTATTTTCCATCTTCCCTGATAAGATTATCGTCAACCTTTATTCTTCCAGAAAGTACCTTAACACCCACTATTACGGGCTTTGCAGCTCTGAATATATAATCAGGCATGATTATGAACTTTGACGGAACAGGCATCCCTTGCTTTCTTTCCTCTTCAATAGAATTCTTTCTATCCTGTAGCCATTTTTCTATCTGCTCAACCAGATGGTAAATTACCCCAGATGTTATCACGCCAACGTCATATCCCATAAGGGAGCTTTTGGCATCCGGTGACATATCAACATTGAAACCTGCAAGGACTCTGTCCATGGGATCTGGTAGTGTTGATACATCGATTAAATCCCGCTTGCTTATCTCCCCTATCTGGGCAGACCTTATCTTAATCTCTTTCTGTGCCATTTCATAGGCAATTGCCTCAAGAGAACCCAGTGTGTCTGCTTTTAATGTGATCCCATGTTCGGAAAGTTCAATCTTAATCTTTGACTCATCCATGAGTTCCTGCTTTGCCTCTTCGTTATTCTTTCCGTTAATCTCTATTATGGTAGTTCCGGGCAACACATCATAGCTGTCTGAAATAACTATCCTGACTCCAGCGGC
>JAGDXN010000005.1:20888-37055 GCA_023256455.1 Cuniculiplasma sp. | reverse complement strand
CAGCGGCACTGGTTACTGTGGACTTTTCCACAACCTTGGAAGACCTGTTGGAAACGTTCACAAACATTGCCCTAATTTTTGTTTCCTTAATCCCCTGTGAAGTGTTTACAATAACCCTTGCCCCAGTTCTCAAGGTTCCCTGATAAAGTATGGTATCAAGGGTCAGACCAAGAGAATCACCCTTTCTTACCTCAAGGACACTTGCCTTTCCCGGGCCTTCTACCTTAGATATGGACTCGCTCAGATATTTTTGTGCGAGACCAGTAACTGTTAGGAGAATCTCCATAATTCCAATTCCATATTTGGCGCTTGCGGGAACTATGGGAACAGCCTTTGTAAAATCGGATATCCTGTCATATCTTTCCGACGGAAGATTATATTGGTACAGCTGGTTGACTATGTTATATATCTTAGATTCCATATCATTGATATATTCTTCCCGCTGTTCCTTTAGAAAATCTGGAAAAGCAGTCTTCTGAGACTTTCTAAAAAGGGAGATCATATCAATTTTATTTGCAACTATTATAAATGGAGTTTTAAACTTCTTAAGAATATTTATAGATTCTATGGTCTGGGGCATAAGCCCTTCATTAATATCTATTACAAGTATGGCAATATCTGCAAGGGCTCCCCCACGGGTACGCATATTTGCGAAGGCAACATGACCGGGCGTATCTACAAAAAGAAGGCCGGGGACCTTAAAAACGCTCTTTGTCAGTTTTCCGGCGGATAGTTCAACAATTCTGTTCACACTAATTTCTGTAGCTGCTATCCTCTGGGTTATACCGCCCTCTTCCTTCTTGCTTACTGACGTCCCCCTTATGGAATCAAGGATACTTGTTTTACCATGATCAACATGGCCGAGAACGCATATAATTGGTTGCCTTAAGGTTGACATACAATAAGATTACACCTCAGAACAGGTCCTCGTCCCCATGTTTGAAGGATATGATTTCATCTTCCCTGAAAAATATGGGAAACTCGTGCTTGAAAGATTCTTCTGAATCTGAAGCGTGTATTATATTCCTGTCAATGCTTATGGAATAGTCACCCCTTATTGTTCCCGGTGCAGCCTTTGAGCCATCTGTAGCTCCCGTAAGAATCCTCACTACGGATATGGCATTTTTGCCCTCAAGGACAATTGCCATTATGGGTCCGCTTGTTATATACCCAACAAGATCTTTGAAGAAGGGTTTATCCTTATGAACTTCATAGTGCTTTTTTGCCTTTTCTTCACTTAAAAGCATAAACTTGGCGCCGATGATATTGAGACCTTTTGACTCAAGTCTCCTTATGATCTCTCCGGTTAGCCTTCTTCTAATTCCATCCGGCTTAATCAGGACAAGGGTCCTTTCTGTCACTGTATCTCACCTTTCTGCGCTTCCTCTGTCTTTTGCTTCTGAATCTCTGAATTCTTTCTTAATCTTTTCAGGTTCTGATATTCTCTGGTCCACTTAACCCTTCTTGGAACCCTCTTGAGCTTCAACATATTTATCCTGCATTTTCTGCTGCAGAAGTTCATAATATTTCCGTCCTTCCTTATGTAAGTCATTCCGGTTCCCGGCTCAATCTCAGTTCCGCAAAAGGTGCATGTTTTACTTACCATTTTATCACCTTATGGAGAGTTTCTTAGCCTCTCTTGCAGTCTCTCTTAACATCAGAATATCGCCTACTTTGACGGGACCAAGAACGTTCCTGGCTATAATTCTACCCTGGTCCCTTCCTGAAAGAACTCTGACCTTTACGGTTGTTGCTTCTCCGGTCATTCCTGTTCTTCCCATCAGTTCGACTACTTCTGCTGGCGTCGCATCATCTGCCAACTACATCACCTCACTTGCTTAAGTTGGAAAGTTCAGATATTATCTGCTTGAAGAGTTCTTCGTTTTTTCCATAGTCTACTATTGAAAGAGATGCAGCTGAACTGATACCTACCTTTGAGCCAAGTTCTGCCCTTGTTTTAACGAAGGCATAGGGGACTTTTCTCTCCTCACATAGCTTTGGCAAAAAGTAAACAACCTCGGGAGGGTTTACATCTTCGGCAATTATCACTATCTTACTAACACCGCTTTCTACGGTTTTAATAACTTCGTTTGTTCCCTTCTTAATTTTTCCACTTCTATAGCTGTTCTCAACCAGTTCCAGAATCTTTTTCTCTAAAGACTCGGGAGTTTCAAACTTAACATATGTTGCTTTGTCCATTGTTTTTAACCTCCTTCACAGAGTAAGCCCTTAACGTAAGAATGTATAAATAGGTTTTTGTTTAACGAAATGAAGTAAAATTTTATTCCCTTGTTTCCTCAAAATATGGCAATATTAAGGTACAATATCCATCTTCCCATATAAACCTGTGCAAAGAAGGTATCACCCTCAAGGTGAAGATGAAGATTTTTATCTAAGATTTCTCCCTTTCTGGAATCGGAGGATATTGTATATTGACAAAGCAAGTGATCTTATGAAAAAATAAAGATTTAGACTTCCTGTCATTGCAATAAATTTAAAATAGGATTGGATGGAACAGAGAAGAGTACATAATGCGAATTAATCCTATACCCCCATAAATGTGCATATGACCAGGGTCTTCCCAGTCATATAAAACTTATTCTTCCAGTGTATGAGCGGCCATATTTATGACCTCGTTTATCTTTGGCTCCACAATCCTTTCCATTGTCGTAATTGGATCTGGAAGCTTCCCCTTAAGATTATGCTTCTTATAGAAAGCTGCATAGGTCATGGAAGGGAACGGATATTCATTCACCAGCCTGAAGAACTGATTTAAAAGTTTCTGTGCTTTAATGGCTCTTGCAAAATCACCGTTTATGAAACTTGTATAAACATCCAGAGCCATTGGGGTTATATTTGTTGTCCCACACACTCCTCCCCTGGCACCAAGCATTAGAGACTGAAGCAACAGATCATCCTGTCCCTGGTATATCTTAACCTTTGACGAAAAGTTAGCAGCGACCTCATTGAAATATCTTATGTCTCCTGAACTTTCCTTAATGGCCTCAATTTTCCCTGTTGACTCCATTATATTTTTATATGTTTCCATATCCATTCTTGAATTTGTCAGCTGCGGAATGCTGTATATGTATATCTTCCCGTTAAATTGCTCACTCACGGCCTCAAAATGTCTTATCATCCAGGATTGCTCTGCTTTATTATAATAGGTCGGCTGTAAAACGATTCTGGTGAAACCGCAATCCTCGGCAAATTTAGCCATTTCAACTGCTTCTTCCGTATTTTGAGATCCTACTCCCACAAGAACCTCGAAATCCATGGCCTCTTCCTGAATCATTTTTAGAAAGTTCTTCTTTGTTTCCAGTTTCATCAGGTTGAAAAGTCCGTTACTCCCAAGAGGGAAAAGCTTTGATACCCCAAAAGCTCTCATGTCTTCAAGAAATATTTTCAGGTATTCCCTTGATGGTTTTTTCTCTGAATCAAAGGGTGTTATCATCGGGCATATTATATCTGCCTGCTCTTTCTTCATAATACCATATGGCAGGATACTTAAATAAGCTTAACTTACCTTACATATTTAAGAAAGATTAACTGTTCTCTCTGATCATTTCTATTATCAGGTCATTATTCTCAACTTTGAATGAGGTTATTCTGAGTTTATTCTGATTCGCGAGGGACTGGAATATGTTTTCTTCATAGGGGAATTTGTCCTTACTCAGTAGAATTCTTATTTCCTGACCTGGCTCAAGCTCAAGTTTTGTTGCCTTGAAGGTGCTCTTGAGATACATAAAAGGATCTCCGCCGCAACTGATGTAACGATAATCCTCTTCCAACATAAATAAGGATTGCTCACATAGAAATTATCTTTTCCATGCAGGACGAAAATTAAAGAGAATTACAATAAAAATAAATATCAGAAAAGATTTATTCGCCAATGGATTCTTTACCTGAAGATCAGTATGAAGTTGTAGTTGAAAATGTTAAAAAGAGCTATGACGGAAAGAAATTGGCTCTTGACGGCATTTCATTCCACATAAAAAAAGGAGAGATCTACGGACTCCTTGGAAAAAATGGTGCAGGGAAATCAACAACCATAAAAATCCTGACAACTCTCATAAATTTCGATTCAGGAACCTGCAATATTGCGGGTTATGACCTGAGAAAGGATAGTTCGAAAATAAGGAAAATTATAGGTGTTGTCCAGCAGGAAGAATCCTTTGACTTTACAACCGTTGAGAACAACTTTAAACTGGCAGGAATGCTCTGGGAGGTTCCAAAGAATATCCGGGAAGAGAGGATGGAAAAACTCATTGATCTCTTTGGCCTTCAAGAGATAAGGAAGAAAAGAATGTATGATTTGAGTGGAGGCCAGAAGAAAAGGGTTCAGGTAGCCAGGGAATTCATGCACGAAATGAAGGTCCTTTTTCTTGACGAACCAACCGTTGGCCTTGACCCAATTATGAGAAGGAAGATTCTCCAATATATCAGAGAACAGGCAAAAAATGGCCTTACAATTCTCTTTACCACACAGAACCTTGAGGAAGCAGACATGATATGCGACAGAATAGGCATAATCGATGGAGGAAAGATTGTTGAAGAAGGCACTTCTGAGGAATTAAAATTGAAATTCGGTACATTAAGGACTGTAAAAATTACAACCCAGACAAATGTTGAAAAATATATGAATGAAATTAAGGAAAGGATCAAAACTGTGAATTATGAAGATATTTCCTTTGATGAGAATAAGATATTAATTCTCGGAAAAAATGTTGATAGAAAGGTTGGAGATGTTATTGGTTCCCTCTATGAAATGGGAATTGAGGTGGAAAATGTTTCCATTGAAAATCCAACACTGGATGATGTGTTTATGAGGGTGGTTGAAAGATGAGAATGCCAGCTTTTGTTAGGCTTACTATCAGAAATATTGTGGTTAACATAGATCCGGGAACGCTCATATTTATGCTTGGACTGCCCACCCTTTACCTTTTCGTCATGGGATTCATGTTCCAGGGGATAAACCCCAACGGAGGTTTGGTTGTACAGTACCATGGAATTGCTATAAAATATACCACATTTCTTGCTCCTGGCATAATTGCCTTGCAGGCATTTACAGCCGGAAACATAGGAGGCAGCATGCTTTGGTCTGATAGAAGATGGGGCATGTTTGAGCAGATTATGGTGGGTCCTTTCAGAAGATCGGAATATCTTCTTGGAATAATTTTTGTATCCATAATATTTTCTCTTGTTGGATCTGCCATTATGATTGGATTCGCCCTTACTATCCCGGTCAGATTCAATATTACTCCAGCCGGCATAGGTCTGTTTATCCTTACTATGGTCGTCGGCACTATGCTTTTTTCATCTATCTTTTTAATAATATCCGGCATAGCCAAATCCATGCAGGCATATAACACCATTACCATACTTCTTTTCTTCCTTCTGGATTTTGCAAGCACTGCGTTTTACCCCATTACGAACTCCACCCCTGGCTGGCTCCACGTAATCGCAGGGGGAAACCCCTTAAGTTTCATATCAGACATTCTCAGAGAATCATTCATATCCGGAGTTGATTACAATTCACTTTATTATTCGGGAATACTCTTCATTGCAATGCTCATATTTTTTGTGCTCTCCTTAAGAGTTTACAAAAATATACGATCAGGAATCTGAGTATGTGATATTAAAAATTTAAAATTTCTAAAAAAAATATTTGAAATTAATATTTAGTGTTGAATTATTCTAAATTTCCTTTCCATGCCTATTATTAAGGTTAGCATGGCAAAAATAAAGATGGTTTCCATTTCTATAACAAGATACAGTGATATGAAGAGAAAACTGAATGCAGTGAGAAATACAAGGAGAATCTTAAGTGCGTCCACATAGAAAGAGAGTAAGCCGTTGAATCTTCCAATATAGGCATTTTCAATACGATGCATAATCATCGTATTCCTTCCTATTCGTGTACCCCCATTCCCAATGCCCCTCGGGATTGATGACAGGATCAGAGTAAGAGGAGTCAGATATACACTCATTATAATAAAGGAAAATACAAAAATAGAATAGGAGAAAAATATGGAATTCCTGAGTCCGATCTTTTTCATTATATTTGGGAAAATTATTCCGGAGAGGGCTGCGCTTGCAGCATATACAGCCTCCATTATGGCAATGAAATCTGCCCCTCTGTGAAGGTAGTATATTTCTATGACCGGAAGAACAAAATTACCGGTGATAATCAGTATAAAGGGGGCATTAAGCATAAGGCCCATTGTCAGGAAACTTCTTTCAAAATGTTTCTTCCATTTTCTTTTTTCCCTGAATGCTTCAATCGGTGACTGTTTTCTGACTTTCACAACCTTCCCTTTCCCAGTCTTAGATTTGTTGTGTTCATAGGGTATGAACAGAAGGAAAATCAGGCTTAAAAGGTCCAGAATGGCTGAAATATTCAGGGAACTGTGAAGGTTGATAAAACCTGATATGGAGAAGAAAAAAATGCCACTTAAGAGAGATGGGAGCTGACCGAAAACTTCAGACATTCCATTCATCATACCCGTATTTATTCCGTCAGAATAGGAACGCATTATGGTGTTTATGGCACTCCAACCAATGTCGGAAGATACTGAAAGCATTATGGAAGTGATAAAAAGAAGTAGCATAATAGGTATCATGGCGCAATAGAATTCTACAAAAAGGAACAGGGATGTAAAGATCTGGTTCATCAAAAGTACATGCTTTCTGTTCCTTGAATCAAGCATATTGCCTATGGGAACACGAAGGAGCATTCCAAGGATCATGGCCGAAAAATTGCTTATGGCGAACAAAATGATGGATTGCCTGTTGAAAGAAAAATAGTAGGACAGGTATATTTCTGTGGAGAAATTTGAAACTCCGGTCATGGTTTTTCCAATTAAGGCACGAAAATATTTTTGCATAGCTGGAGATTGGGCTATGTTTATAGACTATACAATTTATAAAGTTTATAAACCCATTCTTGATATTGAAACATGAATGAAGATATTAACAGATTTAACACGGAAAGATCCATTTATCTAGTTCTGAAAAAGAATGGTCCGATGACTCTGGAAGAAATAGGCAAAGAGATAAAGATTTCGAAAATGGGCGCTTTAAAATGGATACGAAAACTCGAAAATGATGGTCTGATAAGCAGGAAAATCAAAAAGAATCAAAATGGCAGACCGTCCTTTTTGTTTGAAATTAAGAAGGGTTCCCAGATAGATTCTGAAAGTTCGGGTTCAGAGAAAATACTTGTTGACCTTTTTGCCTTTTTGAAAAGGATGGGAAATGAAGATCTGGGAAAAAAATTTCTGGAGGAGAGATATGAAAAAATATACAGAGAAAATTTTCAGAACTTTTTGCAGGGAGATATTTCCATAAAAATATTGAAATTGAAGGAGATGAGGGAGAAGGACGGTTATATGCCTGAATTGAAGATGACCCCATCCAGTGATTATAACCTTATGGAGTACAATTGCCCCATTTTCAAGATAGCATCTATGTTCCCTGAGGCCTGTGAAATGGAGAGGAAAATGTTTGAAAAACTTCTAAATGCAAGGGTTGAAAGCAGCCACAGGCAGGTAGATGGAAATTACAACTGCCACTTCTGCATAAGCTCGCAGGATCAGTTACACCCATAATTTACCTGAAAATTACCGTATAAAGAACCGTGTCATACAAAAGATTTAAAACTATGCATACATTTCCCTTTGAAAGGTGTTACAGTGGGAAGATTTCAAGGAAGAAGTTCAACAAAATTCACAGGCGGTAAATACAAAAACTTCAGATCAAAAAGAAGATCTGAGATTGGTAGAGAGGCAACTCTTACAAGAATAAACAATCCGCAGAGAAAGGTTTTGAGAATAAGAGGCGGAAATGTTAAGGTTGCTGTTCTAAACGATCAGGTTTTGAATCTTTACAATCCTAAGGAAAAGAAGACAGTGAGGGCAAAGATCATTACTGTTAAGGAAAATCCTGCAAACCCTCACTATGTACAGAGAAATATAATGAACAGGGGAACAGTTGTTGAGACAGAGGCAGGACTTGCAAAGATTACATCCAGGCCTGGCCAGGATGGAGTCATAAATGCAGTATTGCTATGAAAATAACCCTATATTCACAATATTTTAATCCAAAGATAAGTAGAAGACTGGGAAGAAAAATACCGGTAGATGTTGCCAGAAAGTATACTGACGATAAGCTTGTTGAGATACTGAGGCAATTGAATGTTGTCTACGATGTCAGGGAAGGAAGATATTCAAGAGTTCCCTATGAAAAATGCAAAATATATAATATAGAGGCCAATATTAAGAAAAGTACTCTTATAAAGATTGTTGAGAGAAGGCTCCAATGAAAGTTTTTCTCATTTAGTCTTTCTTGTTTTTTTGATTTTATAATAGGTAAGGGGATGCCTCATATTGGGAGAGTTGCATATGGGATCATCGTCCATATAGCAAAGATGGTTGGACCTTAAGGTCTCACATTTAGGAGGAACGTATTTGATTCCTGAAATCTCCCCTATTATGTGCTTAACCTGATATTCAGTTACCTTTTTGCTGAAATCCGGCACAGATGAAAATATGTTCATGATTTCATCCTCTTTCATTCCTATTTTATTGAGAAAGGAAACCATGGCAAATCTTCCAAGGTGAGGTATGTTTACACCATTCTTCGCATCGGAAATAAAATGCTTCATGCAAGGAGGGAATGAATCCACGTCAACTGAACCCAAATCCACTGAGGTTACCATCTTTTCTGCCGCTGACCTTATTTGGGAAAGGTCTTGCATGTAAGATTCAAAATAACGCCTGGCCGCCTCCCCATCTATATCTTCAACAATTTCTCTCATTTCCTGAACTAAAAATTCCCTGATTATTTTTTGAACCTTATTCTTGCTGGAAATGATCCCTTTCTGGTCAAACACCTGATATACAAGTCTGAACTGGCTACCGCTTATTCTGGAACAGGATCTGGTAAAATTTTGAAGCCTTGTAAAATAAAGTTGGGATTTAGTGTCAAATTCCATAGGTATTCCAATGGAATCAGCTTCAATGGAAAGCGATTCACCTTCCAAACTGGAGAGTGAATCTTCCATAATATCCCTGATTCTATAAATCACCCTTGACGTGAATGAATCCACATCTATGATCTTGAGAAGGTAAAGGGTAACATACATGTTTATTTCCCATTCCCTTTTCTTCAAATCAAAGATGTGCTTTCCTTCGCTCTTCTTTCCCTCTGAATTCTCCCTCAGGAACGAAATAATTTCCCAAATGGATTCACTGGAATCCCCAAATGGATCTGATACTTCTATGGTAATTTTCTTTATTTCCCCATCAATCTCCTTAGTTTTCTTCAAGATCTACATCCCCGGTATGGAATAACCGTCTCCCCTCAGGTCAGCCCCTCCGTTCAGCACACCATTTTGGAGAAACCTGATTGCCTGTGCATGCCCGAATCTGCTATCACCGTATGGAATTTTTTTGACAGATTTGAAAAGATCCTGGATTTCCTCAACGCCCCTGAAACCGTCTTCAAAATAAAGGGTGTCATTGGACTCATATATTGTTCCTGGAAATATTGCCCTTGGCTCCTCAACAGATCTCTGTGCCTTCATATCATTTTCAACAATATTTTTTATCAAGAGAGCATGAATCTGAGGCTGCACATCCCCTCCCATGGTCCCAAGAGAAAAGGCTGGCTGGCCATCTTTCATTCCAATGCATGCACCAAGTGTATGAAATGTTCTCTTTCGAGGTTCCAGAAAGTTATGGTTTTTTCTATCCAGAGAAAAATATGAGCCCCTGTTTTGCATAATAAAGCCTGTCCCTGAGGGTATGACAAGGGAACCGAATCCCATATAGTTGCTCTGTATCATGGATATTATATCCCCTTCACTGTTTGCAACCGTAAAATAGGTAGTATCTCCATCCTCCTTTTCTCTGTAATTTGAAATGCCAGATACCGTATTTTTATTTCTTCCCATTTCTCTGCTGAAGTATGACTGATCTAACTGGAACATTTCAGGATCCCCGATCATACTTCTTCTGAATTCCATAGATTCAAGGCCTGCCCTGAAGAATTTTCTTAAATTTCCCTGCCCATATTCCTCATAAAGCCTGAGCCACACAAGAAGGGTTGAACCCTGGCTGTTTGGTGGCGTTTCATATATGGTATGACCAGAGAAATCAACATGCAATGGATTCTGCATCAAGCTTCTGTGATCCTTCATATCGATTTCATCAATAACTATCCCCTTATTACGAAAACCTTCAACTATTTTATCAGCAAGTTCTCCACTGTAAAAGGATTCTGGATCTTCTGATATGGTTTTCAGCGTTGTGGAAAGATCTTTCTGAATCAATAAGTCTCCTGTCCTGATCTTTCCAGGATTGAATATTTTAATCCATTCACTGTCCATTCCCTCATAATAGGAGGCATTTACTGAATTTACATAATTTTGTGTGACTGGAAATCCATTTTCTGCCAGATTTATTGCATCAGCCAGCAGATCCCTGAACTCCATGGTTCCATTCCTTTTCCAAAGATCTATCCATGATTTAACAAGACCTGGAACATTGATGGCACTTAAGGGGCCTCTGCCCGGTATATTTTTCAAACCCTTATCAAGGAAAATATCTGCCCTTGCGTTCCTTGAGGATTTTCCCGAACCATTAATGACAAATATATCTTCCCCGGATCTTCCCATTATGAAAGAATCACCTCCAAGGCCGCACAGATTGTTCTGGGTCACTGCCAGGACTGCGCTCATGGATATGGCTGCATCCCCGACCGTTCCACCTTCTTTCAGGATCCTTGCACCCGAAAGGGATGAATAGATGCTGGATGAGGAGGCTACATACTTTGTGGAATATACTTCTGGTCTGTAAGTTTCCATTTCCCTCATATTTCCCTTATTTCCTTAGGTGCTCCTCCAGATATGAGCTCAAAACCGTCCTTCTTCACGATCACATCATCCTCGATTCTCACACCGAACTTACCTGGAAGATATATTCCTGGCTCATCTGTCACTGCCATGTTTTCCTTCAATGGGAAGTCTATATTGGGTGAAAGGGCAGCATGATCGTGAACATCCAGACCTATTCCATGCCCAAGGGAATGGATGAATGTGTCCTTGTATTTTGTTGAATCTATTATGTTTCTTGCCTTCAGGTCCACATCCTTTCCATTGACGTTTTCCCTTATTAATTTCATTGCTTCTTGCTGAGCCCTGTAAACTATGGAATAAACCTCCCTTGCCTCATCGCTTGCCTTTCCGAAGGCTGCAGTTCTTGTCACATCTGAGCAGTATCCATTATAAAGTGCCCCATAATCGATCAATACCACATCCCCTTTTTTTAACTTCCTGTCCCCGGGAGAATAGTGGGGCTGGGATGAGTTTTCTCCAAATGCAACTATGGTGGAGAAGGATGGCCCATCCGCACCGTTCCTCATCATTTCATATACAACAAGTGCAGCGACCTCCTTCTCGGTCATGCCTTCCCTGAGGGATGAATAAACCTTTTCTATGGACTCACTTGCTATTTTTGCAGCCTCCTTGAGGTTTTTTATTTCATTGCTATCCTTTATTTTCCTGGACTCTAAAATGGAAACTGAAACATCTACAAATTCCTTATCTGGAATAATTCTGAGAAGGGTCTTGTAGTTTTCAAGGGAGAGGGAGGAATAGTTCAGGCCCACAGTATTGCTATTTGCAAGGGCAGATTTCATCATATCTTCAAATTCTCTCCTTCCATGAAATATTTTGACATCAAGTCCCGTATTCCTTGCGGTTTCCTCTTCAAGTATGGATGTATATATGGTCGCCTTTTCGGGTGTTGCAATTATGAAGGAGTTCTCAAACAGCCCCCCATTTGATTGGGTTATGTATCTGAAGGTCTTATCCAGAGAGTTTTCCCCTCCGTTCATTATCAAAATCACTTCTGCTTCCCTGGCAAAATTAAACAAATTCTTGTATCCCATGTTTGAGAATGTGGTAAAAGTATTTAGGTTATACTATGAAACCGTATTGTTTCTGTACTAAGATTTCAAAGAAAGAACTCTGATTTTCCATGATATTAAATGAAAGATAGGTGAACCATAATATTTATATTGGAATTTATTTAAGCCATAGAGTTATGGAGAATTCCTTTAATTATATATTTGGTATTGATTATTTAATTAGTCTTATAAATGGAGGTAAGAAATCCTTTGGAATAATCATTACATCAGATTTTAACCATGGAGTTAAGAATACAGTTCGGATGATTGAAAGGGAGGCGTATAAATCCAGGAAGAGAGTATATGCCAATTTCACCCTTGGAAGGGGAGAGATTGTAAGATTTCAACCTTTTAACGAACTTCTGAATACCATTGAAAATAAATTTAATTTGAGGAATCTAAGCCAGATCGTGGATGAGATCGACGAGATATTCAAAAGGGATGAAAACTGCATAATGATCCTTTCAAATATAGAAAAATATGAAGAGGATACCTTCAACCTTCTGATGTATCTATTAAATTCCTCGGGTAAATCAAATATAAGGATTATAGGGATAATGATAAATGATCCAAACAACCAGCAAAGCAAATCCAGAATGGAAAACATGAGAGAACTTTCCAAAATAAATCAGAATATAGAAATAATCAAAATTAAAGATGTAACTGACGGCGATGCAAAAACCCTTTTTAAAAATGCAAAGTTGAATCTTAGCCCGGAGTTCATAAGGGATCTCATGATAATGTCCAGAAAGAATCTGGATGTTGCCTTTGATGCCATTGAATATTATAAACAAAATTACATTATCGATTCTAGAGGTAATTTAAATCAATCGCTAATAAGGCAATTTCCCATACCATCTGCCATTGAGGACAGGATTGAAGAGATATTGAAATCATTGAGCACAGAGGAAATAAGATTTCTCTATGCCATAGGATCACTTGGGCCGGAATTTAATATGGAAATTCTGGAAAGAATCATAAAGGCCTTCCCGGAATTTAAAAATGTAGAAATGGAAAAATTTTTAGGGCTTCATCTCTACCAGGTTGAATCTGGAATTGCAAAGATCTCCAATACATTCATTTACGATATGGTTGAAAAACTGTTAAATGAAGACTACAAAAATAGCATAATTAAAAAAATCTGGGATGAGCAGATCCTGAACAAAGATGATCTTTACAAGATCATATTTATCCTGTACAGATTGAAAAAATTCAATGAACTGGCCAGAATGGCAGGGGAAAATTATGATGACATACTCCTTCATCACGGTTCACCGGACAAAATGGCCAAAATTTTTGAAGATGTGCTTAAGGCAAATAAGGAGGAGAAATACAGATCGGCTGTTGAGTTTCTCTGCGCCCACTTCTATATAGACATGAAGAGGTATGACCTTGCGGAAAAATTCCTTAATGAGCATAACAGGAAAGAGAACCCCTTGAAATGGTACAGGATGAAAATTAAAATAAATTACGGTTTGGGAAATTACGAAACAACCAATGAACTCATAAGTGAGGCATTGAAGATCAGTTTGCCTGAACCTGAAATACAGGAAATTATTGCCTTAAGGATATCCATTCTTGTCAACAGGGGAAAATACAATGAAGCCAGGAGAGAAATTGAGGAATTTACTGGCAAGGGAAAAATAAATGATGCAACCTTTGCCGATATATTGAATCTTTCCGGAATAATTGAGATAACAGAATCAAGATTTGAGGATGCAAAAAGAGATCTAAATAAATCCATTGAGTTGAGCAGGAAGTGCAGAAAGATAAAGACAGAGCTTTCAGCCAGGAATAATCTTATTATCATATATCAGAGGGAAGCAATGATAAGGGAAGCCATTGACAATATGGAGGAGGTAATAAGGCTAAGCTATATTGAAAATGATATATATTCCAGGGCTGTAGCCGTTATTAATGGCGTTGAATTATACTTCCTGACTGGGGACTTTGAGAAGGTTGAACTTTATCTCTTTCCCCTTACAAAAATGGTTGAGATGATCAATTTTATTCCATTAAGGCTTGAATATGAAACTTTTTTATCAATCTATGACACAGTGAGGTTAAATTTTAAGGATGCCAGAAGGCATGTTGAAAATATCAGGAAAATGTATGAAAATAATGAGATGCCACCTGAAATTGTTTTGCTGGGAGAAATGGTGGAGGAACTGAATACGCTTAAGAAATCGGCCCTGATTGAGAATTTGAGTGAGGAAGATCTTCGTGGAGTTAGTGGTGACTGGGGCCCGATTATAATGACCTTTATGATTTTAAGATCCATAATAATGTATGAAAGAGACAGGGCCATAAAAATAGCCGATTTTGCTCTGGATATTTCCAAAATAAACCGCAATATGATTGCATTGAGATATGCCAGTGTTACAAGAACCCTGATATACCTTTATTTTGGTGATGATGAGATTTTCAGAAGGGAAATAGATAGGATTGAAAAAGATAACCAGTATGAAACCACCCTTTACACATCGGTTATGAGAGAGTCAATGTTAATATGTAAAAACCCTGAAACAGAGGATTTTGAAACTTTCGAATTCAAAAATGAATATGAAATTGCAGAAAAGATGCCATCAATGCTTATTCTTCCCTATTATATCATTGCACGGGAACTCCTAAAGAGAGGTGAGAAGGACAGGGCAAAATATGTGATAAATAAGATCATAAGGCTAAACCAGAAAATCTCAGATTCTAATTTAATAAGAAAAATCCAGAAAAATTTAGAATGAATCGATAATCAAATTTATCATGATGTAATCCGGATAGAGAATGGAAAACAAGATTGACAGCATAAAGGGCTTCAGAGACACGTACAAAATAGAAAAATTTCTCGCCAGTGGTGGGATGGGAGAAATACTTGAGGGGTATGATTCACAGGGAAGGTCCGTTGTTGTTAAGATTCCAAAGAAGTTTGCCCCCATGCGAGATGATCCTCTTAATGATCAGGTTATTAATGAAATTGAAAACTTAAAGCTGCTCATACACCCAAATATCGTGAAGTATGTGGACAGCGGGGAATATCAATCCAAACCTTTCCTGGTTATGGAAAAGGTTGATGGTATCAGTTTAAAACAGTATGTGGAGGAGAAAGATTATGGATATGAAATGGCGAGGGACCTCTCAGTCAAGTTGATTGGTGCCTTAAAATATCTGAGAAAATATAGAATCGTGCACAGAGACCTGAGCAGTACAAATATAATAATGATGCCTGACATCAATCCAAAGATTATAGATTTCAGCACATCCATACGACTGCCATCAGATACTGATATGATTAAAATGAAGGGCAGCAAAATTGGAACAGAGGGGTATTCTGCACCGGAACAGTTAAGGGAAGGCGTTTGCTATATAGATTCAGACATATATTCTCTTGGCGCAATTGCCTTCACTGGGAGAAAACCTGAAAAATTAAAAAAGGATATTAAGAGCATAGAAAGGTTCAATGATCTTCCACTTTATGAACTCATAACCAGATGCCTGGTAGAAAAAAGGGATGACAGGGAAACTGATCTTGATAGAATAGAGAAGATAATTAAGAACTAAGATATCTCAGTTTAAATTGTGGGCCCGTGGGGTAGCCAGGATATCCTAATGGCCTTCGAAGCCGAAGACCCGGGTTCGAATCCCGGCGGGCCCGTAAATTATTGGGTATAGATCCAATTTTTAAATCTATTTTTTCTTTATAGAGTTGCTTAGAAATCTCAATAGATCTGGAAATCAGGAACATAAACTTCGTTACAGTATTGAGGCAATGATTCCATATTGTGCTCTCAATAAATTAATTTCCTGAAGGAAAATACTGCCTTTTTCCTGTCTAATTGAAAAAAAATATTTATAAGATTGGTAACTGTCATTTAGGTGGTTAGATCGATTATCCGGACGCTCGAAAAGGCTTCACAGAAATACTGGCATCAACCATAATATGGGGTTCCATACCTGTTTTTGCCCTCTGGTCCGCGCTGCCGTCCCCAATTTTTGTGTTTTTCAGGGTTCTCATATCAGGCTTGCTTCTGGCGATCCTTTTAAGGAAGAATCTTTTTGAGGACTTAAAAAAATTGCTAAACCCATACATATTCCTATCCGGTATTTTGCTGGCCCTAAATTGGGTATTCCTCTTTTACGCTGTTTCAATGATTCCAGTTTCAGAGGCCATAATATTTTACTATTCAGGGCCGGTAATAGCCA
>JAGDXN010000005.1:4126-20872 GCA_023256455.1 Cuniculiplasma sp. | reverse complement strand
CCTATTATCAGGAATAACCTATGGACTTCTGTCATTGGTAAGCAAATTTTCTTCAAAATATGTCAGATCACTGAATCTTGTATTTCTTCAATCCATAATATCTATTATAATGCTCTCTCCCTTTCTCTTTCTGTTGAAATTTGCGTTTAACTGGGACATAGCAATCATAGTTATAATCTCAGGTTCTGTCCAGACAGTTCTTGCCCTATTCCTCTGGTATGATTCCCTGAGGAATTTGAACATACAGATAGTCTCCATAATCAGTTATCTTGATCCTGTGTTTGCCATAGTGTTCGCCTTAATTTTGCTGGGCCAGGTTCCTTCCTTATTTACAATAATAGGTGGTCTGTTGCTTATAGGAAGTGGAATCATTGCCAGTAACAATACTCTCAAAGGGCATTCTGTAAGTTCAATAGATGGAATAACTTAAATGGAATGCGTCAAAGTTTGGTAAATTCAAAATTTTCCCCTTTAAAATACATTTTTTAGAAAACTGAAGTAAATATAATCCATGTTATTCCGACATCACAACAGTGAAGAAAATAAAAAACTATGCGGAAAAAAGTGAATTTTTAAGTTGTTAACTTAATATTATCTGATGATATATGCGTCTGATTAAATTGGACGATTATGACGCATCTAAGATTCAGATACTCGAGGGACTTAAGGCTGTAAGAAAAGTCCCTGGAATGTACATAGGGAATACCAATGTGGAAGGTCTTCATCACATGGTTTACGAAGTTGTGGATAACAGTGTTGATGAAGCGGGTGCAGGATACGGGGAAAGCATCTTTGTAACAATTGGGAAAGATGGAAGCATAACTGTTGAAGATAATGGAAGAGGAATACCTGTAGATATTCACCCAAAATATGGAAAGCCTGGAATAGAAATTGTATTGACTGAACTTCACAGTGGTGCAAAGTTTGACAAGAAAGTGTATAAAATAACAGGAGGATTGCATGGTGTAGGTGTCCATGTTGTCAACGCCCTGTCTTCAAAACTGATTGCACTGGTAAAAAAAGATGACAGGTTGCATTACATGATGTTTGAAAAGGGTTTTCCAAAAACAGAACTCGTTACGATTGATAGAAAAGAGCAGGAAAATTACCCGGACATTTCCGGCATTAAGATATTTAAGGAATCAGGAACAGGAACAATTATAAAGTTCTGGCCGGACCCGGAAATATTCCAGGTACTGGAGTTTTCCAGAGAAATACTGGAAAAGAGGCTGAGAGAGCTTGCCTATCTCAACTCAAACCTTATTTTTACACTTTATGATGAAAGGGATGGCACAATGGAAACTTTCCACTTTTCAGGAGGGCTTTCAGAGTTTGTAAGCTACCTTTCAGAAGGATATGACACAATCCTGAAAGAAACCATAAGGGACAGGCAGGATAAAAATGACATCAGCCTGGAATATGCATTGCAGTATACAACATCAAGCAATGAAACAATTGAGGGTTTTGTAAATAATATTAACACTCCAGAGGGAGGTACCCATATTATAGGTTTTAAGTCCGGTCTCTCCAAGGCTGTCATGGACTATGCAAGAAAAAGGCCAAACATAAAGGGCTCCGAAAAGATCATTGGGGATGATATAAGAGAGGGCATAGTTGCAGTTGTGCATTTGAAAATGTTCAATCCACAGTTTGAGGGGCAGACAAAGGCAAAACTTGGAAACAGTGAAATGAAGGGTGTGGTACAATCAATTGTAGAGAGTTCCATGAAGTTCTATCTTGAAAGCTACCCAAATGTTGGTGATGCGATTGTGAAAAGATCAATTGCGGCAGCTGAGGCAAGGGAGGCTTCAAGAAAGGCTAAGGAACTGGTAAAGAGAAAATCTACCCTTGAAAGCGGTGATCTGCCGGGCAAACTTGCAGATTGCTCCTCCAATGATACTGAGAAGAATGAACTGTATATCGTGGAGGGAGATTCTGCAGGTGGTTCCACAAAGCAAGCACGAAACAGAGAGTTTCAGGCTGTCCTTCCCCTGAGAGGAAAGATATTGAATGTTGAAAAAGCTTCTGATGATAAGACTCTTAACAATCAGGTAATACGCGATCTTATAACTGTAATAGGTGTGGGTACGGGAGACAACATGGATATGAAACGCCTCAGATATGGAAAGATCATTATTATGACCGATGCTGATGTGGATGGGGCACATATCAGGACACTCCTGTTGACATTCTTCTACAGGCATGCAAAGGAGCTGATCACGTCAGGAAACATATACTTTGCAGAGCCTCCACTGTTCAGAGTTCAGAAAGGTGATAAGGTCTTTTATGTATATTCTGAAGATGAAAGGGATAAAATTGTGGAACAGCTCGGAAAAAATGTTATAACTCAGAGATTTAAAGGTCTCGGAGAGATGAATCCTGAACAGCTCTGGGAAACGGCAATGAATCCTGAAACCAGAAGGCTTGTCAGGGTAACTGTGGAAGATGCCATCGAGGCTGACCATCTGTTTTCCATATTGATGGGTGAAAAGGTGGAACCGAGAAGAAGATTTATTGAAGAGAATGCAAGATATGTCAAGGAGATAGACCTGTAGGTGATTAAATGGATTCAACAAGGCCCATAGAGAATGAAATTAAAAAATCGTATTTAGAATATGCAATGAGTGTTATTGTGAGCAGGGCCATACCTGATGTAAGGGATGGCTTGAAGCCTGTGCAGAGAAGAATATTGTATTCCATGTATGAAAATGGCTTCACAAGAGACAAGCCATATAAAAAATCTGCAAGGATTGTTGGGGAGGCGATGGGTAAGTACCATCCCCATGGTGACAGCGCCATATATGACGCAATGGCAAGGATGGCCCAGGAGTTTTCTCTTAGATATCCATTGATAGATGGACAGGGGAACTTCGGATCCATCGACGGAGACGCTCCTGCTGCCATGAGGTATACAGAGGCAAGGATGAACAGCCTTTCTGAGGCAATGTTAGACGATATAGATAAGGAGACTGTGCCCTTTATGCTTAATTTTGACGGTACTCTAGAGGAGCCTGTATATCTTCCCTCAAGCATACCAAATCTCCTGATTAACGGTGGATCAGGGATTGCCGTGGGAATGGCAACAAACATGCTTTCACACAATCTCAATGAGATTGGAAAGGCAATAATTGAAACTGTTAAAAATGATGAAATAAGCATAGGAGAACTTTTGAAGATTGTTAAGGGGCCTGATTTTCCTGGTGGAGGCATAATATGGTTCAATAATGACCTCATTTCTGCCTATGAGACCGGCAGGGGAAAGGTAAAATGCCGCGGGGAAGTGTTGCTTGAAGAGAAGAAAAGAATCATAATCACAAGCCTTCCCTATGGTGTAAACAAATCAAACTTCCTTGAAAATCTTGTCAAAAAGATAAATAACGAAATTATAGATGGAATATCGGACATAAAGGACGAAAGCAACAGGGAAGGCATGAGGATCGTCATTAAAATCAAGGATGAGGAGATGAAGAGCCTCATATTAAACAGACTTTACATGCACACAGAGCTGGAGCAGAGCATAAGCATAATAAACCTGGTTCTGGAGGATAACCAGCCAAAGCAGATGAATCTGAAGGGTTTAATAACAAGTTACATAAAGCACAGGCTGGGAATAATTCTTAAAAGAAGTGTATACACATCAAGAAAACTAAAGGAAAGGGAGCATATTCTGGAGGGATTGCATATTGCCCTGACAAATATAGACAGGGTAATCGAAATAATCAGAAAAAGCAGGGATGGCCCAGAGGCAAAGAAATCTCTCATGGATGAGTTCTCACTATCAGATAAGCAGGCAGATGCCATTCTTGATACGAGATTGCAGAGATTGACCACCCTTGAAGTCGGCAAGATAGAGAAGGAACTGGAGGAAACAAGGGAGGAAATAAAGAGGCTTGATGTCATAATTTCATCTGAAGATAAGAGAAAGGAAATACTGATCTCTGAAGTCAACGAAATAATGAAAAAGTATGGGGATGAAAGAAGGACAAAGGTAGAATTTGGAGAACTGGAGAGCATAAGGGACGAGGACGCAATTCCAAGGGAAGAGAGCGTAATTATTCTTACAGAAAAGGGATTCCTCAAGAGAGTTACACTTGATGAATACAGGTCGCAAAAACGTGGCGGCAAGGGTGTTCAGACAACTGTACGCAATGAGGATCAGGTAAGATCCATAGTTTATTGCAGTTCCCATGATCCTGTACTTTTTTTCACAAACACTGGAAAAATGTACTCAATGAAGGCTTACGGAATTGAGAGCAAAAGCAGAAAAGGTGTGGGCGTCATCGGATCGGCCATATTGAAACTGGGAGAAGGGGAAAGAATTACAGATATGATGAGGGGAAATGAGAACTCCTCGGGATATCTCATTCTTGCCACCAGGATGGGTTTCATTAAGAAGACATCCTTCTCAGAATTCCAGAATGTCAGGGCAAACGGAATAAGAGCCATTTCACTGGATGAAGATGATGAACTGGCCTCAGTGTTCTTCATAGAGGGTGAAAGAGACATAATAGTTGTTTCAGATACCGGAAAGGCTGCAAGATTCCAGTCTGTGGAAATGAGACCAACGGGCAGAAGTTCAAGAGGTGTCAAATCCATAAGGCTTGGAGAGAAGGAATATGTGCTCAAGGCCTTCCCTGTGGAAGATGGACAGGATATACTTACCATATCGTCCAGGGGAATCGGCAAGAGAACATCGGAAGAGAGTTTCCCAGTGCATCACCGTGGCTCTTCGGGTGTGAAGATAATGAAAATAACTGAAAGGACCGGAAATGTTGTTGCTGCCATACCTGTCAGCGACGGAGATGAACTTATCATAATGACAAAGAATGAGCAGACAATAAGAATAGATGTGGATACTGTAAGAGAATTGAGCAGAAATTCGCAGGGTGTAAAACTCATAAACCTGGATGAGAGTGATGAGGTCATATCTGCCGGAAAGGTTGATTCAATGGTGGAGAAATGAAAAGAGTTTTCATATCAGGCACGGGAAATGTTGGGAGAAATCTCATAAGGCTGATTCAACAATATAATACTGGTGTGAGGATAACCGGACTTGAAAACAGGAGAGGAATGATCTCCGGTGATCATTTAACGAACAATGATGTGGATAACTTCCTTAAAAATCCAGAAAAATTTGGAAAGAATAGGGAAAGAGCAGAATATGATATTTTCGTGGACCTGAGGACAGCATCCCGGGATGGAAGAATGGAACTTGAAAGTTACATTTCTGAATTCCAGAAAGGAAAAAATGTTGTGACTGCCAATAAGTCTGGCCTTGCCAATTACTGGCCTGAGATATTCCAATCATGCGAAAATGAAAATGGCCATATCCTTTATGAAGCAACCGTTGCTGGAGGATTGCCAATTTTCAGCACCCTGAGGGCATCATGTGGATATTTTAAGGTCAGATCCTTCAGGGGTATTGTCAACCTTACATCTAATTATATAATAAAGAAGGTAAACAGTGGAGTACCCTTAAAGGATGCTGAGGAGGAGGCCATAAGATTAGGAATTGCCGAGACAGATATGTCAGATGATCTTACCGGGAAAGATTCGGCAAGAAAGGCAGTAATAGTTTGCAATTCACTATTTGGAAAAAAATTCAGGCTGAGCGATTTCAAATATGGTGGCCTCAATCTTAATAAAATCGAGCAAAACTCAATGCTTCTGGTATCCATCAACGATGATGGGGAATTTAAAGCACAATCAGACATTCAAATTCTGGAAGAAAATGATCCTTTTCTGAAAATGGCACCCACTGCAATGGCTGCAGAAATAGGTTTCTACGGAAGAGCAAACCTCACCCTGATTGAGGAGTTCGACGGCCCTCTGGAGACGGCATCTGCCGTATTAAGTGATATAATCAATATTTGATTTAATCTTTATATATATTCGTTCTATGTGTAATAGGGTGCAGAAATATAACATGTCAGACGTGAAAATACAACCCCCAGATGCCCTGGACAGGGAGCTGGTACTTTCAAACTACAGTGCCTTTCCAGTTGAAGAGCTGAGCAGGCGCCTTAACCTGAACATACCATGCATTACCATAGGCGACGGTAACAAATTTGGCCTCCTGTATTACTTTTTTAAGGATAAAATCGAAAGAGACCTCGAAATATTTCTCAAAACTTATGGTGCAAGGCAGGTGAACGGAATATACACCCTTTATGCATCAAGTTCCATTTACAGTGAGTATGTATTTCTCAAAAAACTCATTGAAATTCCTTCCATTGTGCCCGATATATCCTATGTTATGAACGGAACACATTTTTTCCATTTCAGGTTCAACAGGGCAGTGACAGATGAGGTTTCAAACCTTATCATATCCAGTGAAAAACCTGTTGATTTAAATATAGAAAGACTTGGTGAGTTTACCGATATTAGGGGATACATAAAGTGGTTCATAGAAGATTATGACCCATACGTTTTTGAGATCGCCTTTAACCACGATCTAAAATTGGAAAATATGGAAAACCTCAATATAGAGATTAAGGGCATGGTCACAGGCGGTACAAGAAGGGCTATTTTTTATGGCCAGGCTGGAGATGCAAAGAATCAAATAAGAATCGATTCAAATATTGTGGAGGCTGACCTGGAAATGCCATTTATTGATATTTTATATAAAAAATTCCAGGATGTGAGGATACCCATATACAGCAACCTGATCACGGTATACAGAAGGAGAGCAATTTCCAGAATCATTATTCCCGGAATGTTCAGGAAAAATCTCATATCCAGGCTTTCACAGAAGGAAACTGCGGAATTTGAACCTGAGATACTTAAGGCTGAAAAATATTCAAGAATTTCGGAATGTCTTTTCCCAGAGTTCAGAGGGAATTGAAAAATTCCTCCGATTCTCTTTTGAATTCATTCATTTTATTAATATGCTGATCATATTTGAAACTCCCCTCTATAAAGGGATCATTTATGTTTTCCCTGAACTCCTCAAGTAAGGATTTACTTTTTGATGCAATTAAAATTGATGGGCCAGTGTCTGACGTGAAGTAAAAGTCTGGATTTTTTTCCCTGAACTGGATCGCCTTTGTTAGAATTTTCAGGCTTTCAGGCGTCTGGATGATTATGCCCGATGACATCAGAACTGAATTCAGTCTCAGCATATCCATGGATGACCTTTCAAAGAGAATATCCGGGGAAAAATCCCTATCAACAATTTTGTTCAGGAATTTATACTTGTCATTAATCCAGCCCTCATATAGGGGAGATTGAACAGCGGCACTGTGGGCCCTGTCCGTTGGTGATTGAAGGTCCTTGGGAAAAATTCCATAATAAAATTTATCTGGAGATTCCCCAATCTTTCCCGCAATACATTTATCCCTGTCCATTCCGGGATAGGATAGCCACATGGAAATACCCTGGAATACTGCCCTTGTTCCTGAGCCGGAAACATACCTGGCATACCTTGACTGAAGGCCACCATCACCATCGGCCTGGCCATTGAATGAGCAGGAAATCAATGCCTTGCTTACGGCTGCTGCAACCTCCGAAGACTCGCTCATCCCCTTTGCCCTTGAGTATTTCCTGTATCTCCTTATGAAAAAGCGGAAACTCCCCCTTATGGCATAGTCGCGCCTGAACTTCTTCAGGGCGAAATCTGCCTTCTTACTGTATATCTCATTTTCAGAATCATCCATAATAACCCTGTCTTGACCGGGATTTTTTGAATATTCGCAGGCCGCAAGACAGTATGAAAAATCTGTGTTGAAGGATATGGATGGGTTGTATGCAATTCTCTCCTCTTTATCATAATATCCGAGAAACTTTTCGAATGCCTTGATCGGATAGGAATGGGATAACCATATCTTTCCCTCCTCTGGATCTGAATCATATTTTCCGGGTACCTGGAAAACGCCCTTTTCCTCAAGATAATTTCCCATTCTCTCTCCATATTTTTTATAAAGGGAAAGCCTCAACTATTTTTACCTCCAGTCCCTGAATCCATCAATCATATTATTTCTTTTGAGAACAAAATTAAAAATAATGCGTCGAGGAAAATTTTCCAATTTTCATTGGATTCTAACCTTAAAATCATAATGGGATCTAAAAACATACAAGAATATTATTTTTACCCTCTGATTTTTAAAAAGTGTAAAGATTCCTCGGTAGGCCGGGTCCGGGAATTGAACCCGGGTCCGGGGATCCACAGTCCCCAAGGATATCCCCTACCCCAACCCGGCCATCTGCTTCCTGAATTATACAATATATATTAATCATTTCTCTGTGGACTGGATTTGTTTATATGCTAAAAGGATAAATAATGTTGATAAATTCAAGAAATGTGCTTATTTTAAATATTATAGACGCAGAACTTGAACTTGTGCCGGAAATCATGCAGGATGACTATCAGATCAGGAAAGTTGCAAAAAATCTTGGCAAAAAATATGACGAAATGCTTCTTGACTCCAACTATATGCATGGGGCGATTGAAAGGTTTTTTCCAGGAAAGTCCAACAGAATGGGAAGGCCGGATATATTCCATACATTGCTAAATTTTACTCAGGATTCCATATTAAATAAGAAGAATATGTTGAGGGTAAATATCCACACAAAAAATAACCAGATAATAAGAATTGCCCCTGAGACAAGGATACCAAAATCCTATAACAGGTTTGCAGGACTCATGGAAAAACTCCTGGCAAAGGGTGATTTAAAATCACCGGAGGGAAAAACCCTATTGTCCATTGAAAATGGATCCTGGGAAAATCTGTTAAGCGATAAATACGAAAATGTTCTATTGAGCCCGTCAGGGGAAAAAATAAAGGCCAGTGATATTCCACTTTCCCTTGATGCCAGCGTTTTCATTGGTGGTTTTAGCGAAGGGGATTTCACGAGCAATGTTTATGAGAAAATGCACCCATATTCCATATTCCATGAGGAATTGACCATATGGACCATTGCTGCTGAAACCATAAGCACTTTTGAGAGAAAATTTGATCTGCTCTGAACATAAGCAATTATCCTAAAATTTATTACTAAAAGAATTATACCCAATAAAGGCGGGTGTGGTGTAGCCTGGTAACACGCGAGCTTGCCAAGCTCGTGCCTCGGGTCCAAATCCCGGCACCCGCATCGTAACATTGGAATTTTAAGTAATTTTAATTTATTTTTTGCATTTCTTATTTTCAGATGATGCTTTATAAGTTTCTGGAACGTAATACAATGAAATTGATTCCATTATTAAGAAAGATGTAAAACACATGGATTGGGGAAAATGCCTCGAATAAATATTGACTGCTGGAATGCGAATTTTTAAGATTTTTGCCTGAAAATTCTGCTTGGCGGGAAATGATTTATGACAAATAGACTCATCATTAATTAAAATAATAGGCAGTGAGCCATTTATGACAAAGTTTAAAAAAAATATCAGTTTGTATATTAAATCATGAACTTTTACAGAATAAAGGATTAATATGCGATCTTTGTAAAATACCATGGTAACCCATTTGGTTGTATTAATTGATAGAGACAGACCGCTGAGATTGTATTATGAAGAATGTTTCAATGAAATATATAGTGGAAAAGTAAAGGGTATTGATGATAAAAGACCGCCGATGTTAGAATGCATCGAAATATGGGAAATATGTCATCTTTTAAAAGATAATGATTGCCTTGAAAGTCTAAAAAAGCTACCTCCAATTACCCAGGAGTACATTTCAGACAAACTCAATTCATGAATATTGAATGGATATGACAGGGATAAGATCCAAAGGGAAATTGCTGGAGAATATTTCTCCTAAAGCCATATAGGGTTTAGATACCCAAAATATTGAAATAAATTTAAAGATACTCTTCACTTATGTCTCATTTTCGAGGATTTAGGGTTTCAATAAAGGTCTTTGTTTCTGGCCTTTTATAACCTCTTCCCATATATATTTCTGATTTTCTTCCTTATTTCAATGTGTTTAGATACCATATACTTCTTTGTTTTGTATTGGACTTTGTTTCATTTATTTCTTTCCCTGCGCTGGGAGGCATAATCGTTACAACGAATTACTGCCAAATGTATGTAAATACCTATAATGTATACATATTTCAGTTCATTCTCCTGTAAATATCCATATTGTCTCTCAAAAGTTCATTTATACATATATTGGATCAGGAAGGAAAAAGATTGATGAAACAACCATTATGAATGGCAAAAATTAGGCAAATTTTACGAATTTAATCTTCTATGGTTATTTTAAACATCTTTATTTTTGGTTTTGATTTCCAATCCTTCTAAAATCCAAATGGAATGAGATTTCCATATTAAAGGGGAAGTTTTTTCCAGTCCATCAGGTCCTTATTGTTAAGTGACCTTATCTCTATATTTTCAAGCATATCTGTAAAAAGGTCATCGTCAATATAATTTTCAAGGGTTTTCCTTTCAGAATGCCTGAAAAGCAATGATCTTATGGAACCAGCAGCCAGTGCGAAATCCACATTAACATCCTCAGAGGCATTTTTTGAAATGATCTGCTTAAGCTTTCCGGATGTTTCATCATCCTTAATGTCCTGTAGAATATTATCCACCGTCTTCTTTATCTTTTCCCCGTGGGATTCTGGAAATACGAATCTCACTTTGTACTTTGGCTCAAATTTTATCCTTTCTCCATCCTCTATTTTAAACCAATTCATTGCATCCTTTTCAAAAAAAATTTCCGATAAAGCCTTTGCCACATATTTTGGATCCAGATTATCGAGATTTGATGTTAGATCATAGGTCACCAGTGAGCCATCCTCTGATATTTTCCTGGTGTTTTCCACAATTTGCTTAATATTTTCCTCTGTCGCCATGCATGCAAATTGGAATGAATATTAATAATACTTTGCCCATTTTTTTCTGATATCATGATGATAAACAATACAACATATCTGTGAATTTTGAAGTTGAAAGACTGGAAATTGACCGAATATTTTATTGAATCGTGTTTAAGGGTTTTTTCTTTAAAAAGATTGACAATTAATTACAATGCCGTACAGTGTTTCATATATGCCTATTTACACTGACTGAAAAATATATCAAAATCAAAAAAATCCGAATATACCTTTTAATATAACGAATAAATCATTACTTGATAGAAAATGATAACACTGGCTGCAAAGGCAAAATTACCAACGCTTGCAGGCGATTTTGATATATACACATTCGATGACGGTGAAAACAATGAAAATGCTGTCATAGTAAAGGGAGACGTGACAGGAAAGGAAAATGTTCCAGTGAGGATACACAGTGAATGCCTCACCGGTGATGTTTTTGGTTCAAAGAGATGTGACTGCAGGGATCAACTTTTAAAATCGCTTGTTTACCTGGGGGAGCAGCCCTATGGTATGCTCATATACCTCAGGCAGGAGGGCAGGGGAATAGGTTTGATAAACAAGATAAAGGCATACAGCCTCCAGGAGGAAGGATATGACACTGTTGAGGCAAATCTCAAACTTGGTCTGCCTGCAGACCAGAGGGATTACTCATACGCCGTGGACGTAATAAAATATTTCAGGATTAAATCTGTAAAACTCATGACGAATAACCCTGAGAAGATAAATTTCCTTGAGGAAAACGGAATAAAGGTAAGCGGCAGAATTCCGATGAAGAGCCAGGCAACAGAATTCAATAAATTCTACCTGATGACAAAGAAAGAAAAGATGGGCCATCAGTTATAGAAATATTTTTCTAAAAAGTGAGACTGAGCCATCATGGAAAAGGTCAACGCATATATTACAGATGCTCCACATGGAACTGTAAATTTTAAACAGGTTAATATAAACGATGAGAAAGGGAATGTGACACTAAGGCCAGTATTAACGGGCATATGTGGAACTGACAGAGGCATGGTAAGAGGTTCCCTGAGTTTCACATACAATCCTGAAGGTTATGATTTTCTTGTCCTCGGCCATGAATCATTGTGCGAAGTTATTGAGTCTGACTCACCTGAATTCAAGAAGGGGGACAGGGTGGTTCCGCTTGTCAGGAGGCCTGGAGATTGTCCCAACTGCAGAATAGGGAGACCAGATAACTGCTCCGACGGGCAGAAACATGAGGCCGGAATTACGGGCCTTCATGGATTTATGAGGGAGAAATTTAAGGATTTTGATTTTAATCTTGTAAAGGTGAGTGACCCTGATCTTGGAGATATTGCCGTCCTGACTGAGCCAACAAAAAATGTTGTAAAGGCCTTTGAAGTTTTTGAGAAGGTTTCGCAGAGATCGGTTTATGCAAACAATATTTCAACATATGAGGGAAAAAAAGCACTCATAATAGGAACAGGTTCTGAAGCTTTCATATATGCCTTTATGTCAGTAGATTACGGGTTTGACACATATATCTTAAACAGGCATCCCATAGAGGATAATAAAATTGAAATGTGCAATGAGTTTGGGATTAAATTTATTGATTCGTCCAAAGAACCAGATTTCCCTGAAAAGTTTCCTATAGACTTTTTGATTGATACGAGCGGTGATCCTGGAACCATATTCAAGTATGTAAGGAAAATGAACTACAACGGCATTGCCATACTTTTTGGAACCAATGGAAAGGCTCCAAAAACAGAAATTGACGGAGAAGATATTGATTACATAATCGAAAGAAACATAACCATTGCAGGATCGGTTGATGCCGCAAGAATTCACTACATCAGGGCTCTGGACTATCTATCAAAATGGAAAAGAAGGCATGGGAATGCCATGGATAAAATAATTACAGGATATTTCAAACCGGGGGAGACTGATCTTTTTGAAAATAAGCCTTCAGGTGAGATTAAAAGTGTCATAAGGTGGTAATCTGGATACCACGATTTTTAATGGTAAGGAATTCGGCAGGGAAATAGACAGGGAAACAAAGAAACTCTCAGAAAGATTCAGAAGTATAAGGGGAAAAAAGCCAAAATTTGCCATAATAGATGCGACGGGAACAGAGGAGGCAGGTGTCTATGGAAGAAGCAAGATAAGAAAGGCCCTGAACCTTGACATAGATGCGATTTCCATTAATGTTCCACAGCCAGAAGGCAATTTTAATCCTGTAGAATACCTTGAAAATGTCATAAAAGAAACTGAACCGGATGGCATAATATTGGAAAGACCTCTGCCTCCATGGCTTCCACTTTCCGAAATTGAAAATATTGTTCCAGATTACCTGGATGTGGAGGGGGCAAACGTCAGGACCATGGGAAGGAACCTCATGGGTGAAAGGGTACTCATTCCTGCAACAGCGGAGGCAACCCTGAGAATTATAGAAAGCCTTGGGGGAAAGTACGGAAAACATGTATGCATAATCAACAGAAGCCAGATCATAGGGAGGCCGCTTGCAGCTGCTCTTATAAACAGGGATTATACGGTTACCATATGTCACAGCAAAACACAAAATCTTCCAGCCATCGCATCTTCATGTGATATAGTTGTTACGGCCACCGGAAAGGCCCATTTCCTTGATCAGAAATATGTGAGGAAAGGAGGGGCGGTTATTGATGTGGGAGTAATCAGCACACCTCAGGGAATTACAGGAGATTGCGACAGGCAAAATCTCGAAGGATACGTTTCTTTCTTAACGCCTGTTCCAGGTGGTGTTGGTCCGGTCACTACAAGTGTCATAATGAACAACTTTGTCCGGATGGCAATGGACAGGATAGAGGACAGATTGAAATATTGAAAAATGTTTTGAAACAAATCCAATAAATAATTATTGTGAAATGTCATACCAATACCTGATCTGAATTGACTTATGATTATATTTTTGAATTCCTGCGGAAAAACCTTGCTGGAAAAAAGGCAGTTATTGGACTGAGTGGTGGGATAGACAGCTCACTTGTTTCTGCATTCCTTGCAAAATCAATCCCTGTGGAAGACATAATTCCTGTTTTCATGCCAGAAAGGGGAACGCCAGAAAGAGATTACAATGATGTCAGGAAACTGTGTGAAAAGTTCAAATTGAATCTGATTCAGGTAAACATTGAACCTGTGATCGAAAACTACATGAAAATACTTCCAGAGGCCCCCGCAGGCGTAAGAGGAAATCTGAAATCCAGAACAAGAATGACGATTCTCTATTATTATGCAAACCTGAATGGAGGCCTGGTTGTTGGCACAACCAATCTTACAGAATATATCACCGGGTATTATACTAAATTTGGAGACGGTGGATGTGATCTGGAACCCATAATAAACCTTACAAAGACCGAGGTGAGAGCTGCAGCAAAGGCAATGGGCATTCCTGAGAGCATCATTACCAAGCCTCCCACTGCAGGTCTGTGGGAAGGCCAGACCGATGAATCCGAAATGGGCCTCACCTATGATGATATAGATAAATCCATAGATTATTTCAGGAGCAATGGAAAATTCGGCAATGATGATGTTTCACTGAAAGTAAGGTCCATGTACGAGAAGAATGCCCATAAGAGGGGAATGCCACTTTCACCCGGAGAAGAAAAGGTCAGATGAGCCTATTTCAAAATCTTGACTTTATTCAGCTCAGTCTTCTACTGATAATCGCATCGTTCTCCATACCCATCGCAAGAAAGGCTTCACTGGTGGAAATACCCATACTCATAGGGTTGGGATTGCTATTTGGACCGGTTCTTGGTGTAATAAAGCATTCCTATGCAACATATCTCGTAAATGATTTTGCCGGATTTGGCGTGGGAATACTTGGTCTGGTAATCATACTTTACTATGAATCCCACAACATAAATTTCAGGGTTCTCAGAAAATTCATAAAGGGAATCATTTCCTTAAACACTGTGGGAATGCTTGTGACCGCTGTGGTTGCCGGCGTTATTTTCTCACTATTTACAGGTGCACCTTTCATTGTGGGTTTTCTGTTCGGTTCCATAATTTCCCCAACCGATCCTTCAACATTGATTCCCCTGTTTAAAAAGATAAAGATAAATGACAACTATTCAGGTACCCTTGTTGGAGAAAGCCTGTTCAATGATCCTCTTGCGATCATTATGGTAACTCTTGCAATTTCACTCATATATTCAGGGTCATCCTATTCAGCTCTTTTCAATTCTGTAACCGCTTTCGTTGGGTTTTACCCTGCCATACCTTCATTTCTTATCATACAGATAATTGTTCCATCGAGCTTTGGCATTGTGGTTGGATTCGGCATAATTTATCTTAACAAGCTGCTGAATTTCGAAAACCTTATTGTGGGACTTCTTCTTGGCGTTATCCTCTTTGAACTCACCATACTTGAAGGTTTTGGTGTCACACCCTTTCCTGCAATCATAGCCACCGGTGCCATTGTGGGCAATTTCTCAGACAGAAGCATATTCTGGTCAAGAGAAGCGAACTTCCAGGAAAATCTTTCCTTTCTGGCCCAGGGTCTCATATTCATCCTTGTGGGGAGCATTATGACAATCAAGGATTTTGAAAACTATTTCTTCCAGGGATTGCTGCTCACGGTGCTTGTTATGTTCGTTGTCAGGCCTGCTGCAGTATTTACGTCCCTTCCTCCCGTCAGGAAAAAGAACAGAAATGCTCTTAACGGCTGGAGGACAAAACTGTTCATAGCACTTTCCGGGCCAAGGGGAGTTGTTTCTGTTGTGGAATCGTCAGTTCCCTATGCCATCGGCCTTGCTTCAGGAAACACCCTTCTCCTAACATGGGGCCCCATAATTGAAATAAATGTCACATTCATAGTTCTGCTTTCCATACTGTTCCAGACGGTGTACATACCAACGGTTGCAGGGAAATTGCTGCCTGAAATACCTGATCAGGCCTGAATTTCTTCTTCAATATCAAGAGCAGCAAATACCCTTCTTCTGTCCTTGTAGAAAAGGTTCACTACATTATAGAAATCCTTGTAGTTGTTCACACCCTTTTCAATCATCTTTTCAAGGACCATGGTTCTTATTTCAACCTCTTTCTCAAGCTCTGCCTCGTATTTTCCCTCCTTTTCAGCTATTCTCTTTAATGTATAGCTGAAACCGGAGTAAACCTGGGTATCAGAAACCTCATTCAGGGTAAACACATTATTTACCACAATATCCTTTGTTGATTCATCCTGTCCTGCAATCTCAGATACGGTCTTGATTCTCCTTCTTGAACCCTTTTCGTCAATGACGTTTTGGAGTATGACTGCCACGTCCAGTGTGAGAAGAAGATTTCTCGGTACATTGATTGGTTTTGATTCCATCCTGTGTATAAATGTGCTTATATCATCCGCATGGAATGTTCCATAAACATATCTTCCTATGGACATTGCCTGGAACAAGGTAAATGCCTCTGCACCCCTTACCTCTCCCACAATGACATAACTGGGCCTCTGCCTCATGGTTATGGTCAGGAGATCGAACATGTCAATTTCACCGCTTCTCTTTCCGGTGTCAGGGTTTAATTTTCCGTATCCTGTCCTCGTAACCATTGGAACCCAGTTTTCATGTATGAGGTTTATTTCCCTTGTATCCTCTATGGACACAATCTTTTTTTGTGAAGGTATGAACAGAAGTATGGCGTTCATCAATGTTGTTTTGCCTGTGGCAGTTCCACCCACAACCATGACATTCCCACCATATTCTGTTAAAACCCAGAAATAGGCAAAGGTTCTTGCGTTAGCCAGATTTCTCTGTATCAGGTCAATGGGAGTCAGAGGCTCCTCCTTGAACTTTCTTATGGTAAAGGATGACCCCTTATTTGTTACATATTTGCCAATGGAACACGATATTCTTGATCCATCCAGAAGGGTTGCGTCCACTATGGGATTGGCTATGGATATATGTCTTCCAACATCCTGAAGAATCTTCTTTACAA
>JAGDXN010000005.1:0-4116 GCA_023256455.1 Cuniculiplasma sp. | reverse complement strand
TACAAATGTTTCAAGTTCACCTTCATCCTCATATATTATATTCGTTGGTATGTATCCGAAGGATTTGTGAAAGACAAATACTGGAATTCCTGGCATATCGCATGAGATATCTTCTATATTTGGATCTTTCATAAGTGGATCTATTTTTCCAAATCCCACAATATCCCTTTCCACATAGTATGAAATGGAATCCATCTCCTCCATTGTGAAGGAGCCCGTTTCCCTGAGTGCGGATATGAACTTTTCTGCAGCCCCTTCCTTTGTTACATCCTTCATCTCCCTGTTCTCAGGATCTGTGAGTGTTCTCAGGAACTCCAGAACAAGCTTCTGATAAAGTTTCATGGTTCTTTCCTTAAGCTCAGGTTCATCCACTTCATACTTGAATATGGTGCTTGCCCTGTCAAAATATACCCTGGCAAACACCTTTCCTGGAACAATTTCTTCAAATAGCTTATCCTCGCCAGTCCTCTTTGGATATCTTAACCTTGTTACAACCTGCTTGCTTGCATACTTATTTCTGCTTCGCCTCGCTCTTCCCTTTGCCTTTTTGCTCTTTGGCAGCAATTTCATTTACATAACCCCCACAATTAAGAGAACAACCATACTCAGGAACACCAGTATGCCGCTTACAAGAGAACCCGAAACAAGCCTTCCATCCCTGAAAACGCCAGATATCAGGCCACTGGCAACACTCTGAATGATTATACCTGCACTGAAAATCCTTTCAATCAAACCAAAGGAAGTTGCCTTTATATTGAGTGTTGAACCTGATCCTCCAAGACTCTGACCTGCTATCTGAGGGAAAAAGAAAAGATCAAGCATAATAATAACGAAAAGGAACACACCGAAGGAAACAGCCATTGTGGTGGAATAACTTCTCATATCTGCAAATCTGCTTTCCCTCATAAGATAGGTCTGTGTTGTAAAACTGGATATGAGAGATATGACATCTGAAGTGTTGCTTCCGGACTCACTTGCCTTTTTGATGATCTTTCCCACTCTTATTATGGTTTCAGACTTTAATCTCTTACCAAAATCATCAAGGGCAGTTTCCACAGGGATTCCCAGCCTGATCATTCCTGCTATTTGATTAACCTCTTCTGAAAGCGGCCCATAATTGACCTCAGAACTTCTCAATATGGCCTCCGACATTGGTGTTCCGAAGTTTGTATGGCCCGCAAGATCCCTCAGGAAATCGGGCAGCCTCCTTTCTGCTTCCTCTCTCCTCTTAACTTCAGCAAAATCAGCCAGACCGAATGGCAGAAACATGATTATCAGGGCGATGGAACTGACCGTTAAGGGATGTATAATTGGATCCAGGGCATTTACTTTAATGAATATACCCAGGAACACCATAATAAATACTGCAAGAAGGGATACCGCCAGAACAATATATCTTAACTGAAGACCAGCATATTCATATTTCATACGTCCACCTCTCCTATGGTGCTGCTCAAAATAAGAGCAAACATTACGGCTATTATGGGAATTATAAGGCCTACAATGAGATAAAGCACAACTATTGTCAAACTTCCCTCTCCAGGTATGACTGATGTAACCGTACCTATGATGACCATAAGAATGAGTGGAAACATGACTCCCACAATGATGTAACTCTCCGCAAGAACAGAAAGAGATTCAGTGTTCCTTTTTATGAGAGTGCTCAGTTCTGTTTGATACTGCAGGGCTTTCTGTTTGAAGTATTCCTTTAGATCTCCTCCAGAAGTCATTGTTGTAATAATTCCCTGAAGGAACTCAGAAAACCTTGGAGATGGTGTATAGGTAGCACCATCCTTGATTGCACTTATGATATCCTTTCCAAACAACCTTGTGGATACAGATATACCCTTGGCCTCCCTCGCAAGTTCTCCATATTCCTTGCTTTTCGAAAGTTCATATATGATGTTTTCCACTGGCATATCTGCAGAGGCCATTGTTGCAATATATCCCATTGCCAGCGGCAGGACAGCATCAATTTTCTTCTTTCTCGATGTTGCCACTGAATTGGGGTATTCACCCATAAAGGCCAGATACAGTATTACTGCAAGGAACCAGAATGCAAAGAACAGATAGGTGAAACCTGCAAATTCAAGGGAGAACAGGTTGACAATAACAAAGGATATTATGGAAAAAATTACTGCTCCCATTGTTCCCCTTGAAAGATATTCCTCCGCAGTCATGGGTATCTTTGCCTTTTGAAGGGTTACATCCATGTTGGATGTATTCACATATTTCTCAAAAAGTCCTCCAAATATGGCCTTTGAAAAATTATCGAAGGCATTTGGCTTTGGAATCGCCAGCTTGGATTTCCTTTCCTTTGTTTTCTTAAGGGACTTCCTGGACTGATTGATGGAAGTTATCTGAATACTATTTTTTTTCGCCATTATGTACCACTCGCAAGCCTCAATGCAGTTTCCGGATCCTTATAGAATATGTTGATAATTTTAGTTATGTTTGCATAATCCGTAATATTATTTTTCAACATTCCTTCCAGCAGACGCTGCCTTTTCTCGAATTCTGCCTGCAAATCTTCATCTGTCCACTGTTTTGAATCTCTGATTTCGTTCAATATTTTGCTGTAACCAGAGTATACCTGTTTATTTTGATTATAATCGAATGCATAAACCCTGTTGTAAAGGATTTCGCCGGTATCAGGATCTATTCCAAGTATCTCATCTATTTCAGTTAACTTTCGCATATTCCTGCTCCCCATTCTGATAAACTTATTGAACATCACAATGTTCAGTGCGCTAATAAGAACTCTGGGTATATTCAGTGGATTTGATTCCAATCTGTTTACAAGGGTTTCCATGGAATCGGCGTGAATTGTGGAATATGCCGTATGGCCTGTAGATATGGCCTGGAAAAGGGAATAGGATTCCCTTCCCCTGATTTCTCCAAGAACTATATATGTGGGCCTCTGCCTCATAGCCATTCTAACCAGCTCAAACATTCCTATGGGAGGATTTTTCTCATCCGCATTTCCCGATGAATAAATGCTTTCCCTTGTAGATGTTGCTACCCAGTTTTGATGGAGAATATTTATTTCTCTTGTTTCCTCTATGCTGAAAACCTTTGTGTTAGGAGGAATAAACATGAGCATTGCATTTATTGTTGAAGTTTTTCCAACTCCCGGGACGCCAGCAATAATCGCAGACTTTAGATTTTCAACTGCGAACCATAAATATGTGACAACTTCAGGGGTTGCAGCACCATATTTAATTAACTCAATAGGAGTAAATGGGGTTTCCCTGAATAACCTGAAGGTGAATGCTGAACCCTTCGTGGAAATCTCCTTTCCAAATGTTAGCTGAATCCTGTGTCCCTGAGGGAATGTCCCATCAATTATGGGTTCGTTCATTGATACCTCCTTGCCGCACATCTGTGCAAGTCTTACAACGTATGAATCCAGTTTTTCTTCTGAATCAAAAACAATGTTTGTTCTCAAAGATCCATGAATTTTATGTTCTATAAATACAGGAATTCCAACGCCATTGCAGGAAACATCCTCTACCATTGGATCCTTGATGACTGCGTCCAGAGGTCCAAAGCCTTCATAATCCCTCTTTATGTAATATTTGAGTTTATCAATAGTTTTCAAAGGATACTTGTTCTTTCTGTTTGAAAGATAATTTTCAATAATCTGATCTATTGTGAGTGATGTTAAATCTTCTGGCAATGTCTTTGAACTCTTAACGACCTGTTCCATATTCTTTTCTATTCTTTCAAGAAGTTCAAGTTCTTCTGCATTCATCATGGGTTCGTTGACAACATAAATCGCCTCAAGAATGTCTGGATTCCAGGAAATTTCTACAGACACAACCCTTGGGATGATGCTGTATTCATCCATTACTTCATATTTTTTTATTTCAGGCATTTCGTTTTTAACAGCATCTTCCTCCTCTTGATTTCTGTTCTTTTTAATTTTTCTCTTATCTTTGTTTAATTTTGGCATTTTAGGTAAATTCATAGGATAAAAAGATAAACAGATCATCATAATTAAGTTTTAGCATAATTGTTAAATACAGGAATGGTGAAACATAACGTTAAAATCATATAGTAAGGAATAATATTGTGTCTACTGGGCTGGTAGATCAGAGGTAGATCGCTTCCTTG
>JAGDXN010000089.1:2994-5735 GCA_023256455.1 Cuniculiplasma sp. | reverse complement strand
CTGGAATCATTGAATGAATTCGAAAAGGCTGCAGATTCTTTTAGAACTGCCCAGGAAATTGAGGAAGATGAGGAAGCATCACTCCATGAGGGAATATGTCTGTATAAATTGAACAAAATCGATGAAGCCCAGATTATCTTCGACAAACTCCACGAAAAGGAGTTTCAGGAAGAGATCGTAAATAATTATCTGGATAGAATATGGTGGAGAAAGAATAAGAAGAAATTCAAACTTTAATCCACAATCACATAATATTTTCCATCATTTGAATCAATTTTGTAAGTCTTAAGAGGGTTGCAAAGGGCATAATCGCCCATTGTTTTTGGTATGGGGTTTTCCATAATTTCTCCGCTTTCAACATTAAAAATAATGTGGTGTGACGGGCACATTATTCCCTTTTCCCCTATATTTTTGGATAGAAACATAGGACCACCCTTATGGGGGCACTTAGAATTAACTGCGAAAAATTTCTCATTTCTTTTAAAAATGGTTATGTCGATCCCTGCCTTCTCTATCCTGAGCCTGCCCTTCTGATCGAAGGCATTGGGATCGAATTCTATATTCATAGTTTTACCTTTTCAGACTTTGATGTATCAATATATTTCCAGTCTGATTTCATTGCACCCTTGCCACGCTTTCTGTGGATAAAGTTAATGGCTGAAAGGGCAGCTACAGAACCCTGACCTGCTGAAATAATGGCCTGCTTGTATGGTATATTTGTAACATCACCTGCGGCAAATACCCCTGCATGGCTGGTTGCACCGTTCATGTCAATCAGTACCTCTCCATCTTTGTTCATGTCTACAAAGCCCTTAAGCATGGATGTCTTTGCAACATACCCCATTTCCACAAACACCGCCTTAACGGGAACATCCGATACGGAGCCTGACTTAGTCTTGAGTGTAACTGCCTGCACAGTCTTGTCGCCCTTAATCTCAGCAACCTCTGATTCATATAGGAATTCGATGTTGTCAAGGGATTTCGCATCCTGTATCATATCTTCAGAACCAGAGATCCTGTTTCCTTTCTGGGGGACATATACTTTTGACGCAACCGTTGCAAGATAAAGGGCCGCCTGAAGTGCATGATCCCCGGCACCTGCAACCATCACATCCTTCTTCCTGTAAAGAGGTCCATCGCATATGGAGCAATAGGACACCCCTCTTCCCTTGTACTTTTCCTCACCAGGTACTCCCAGATCTCTTGGTGTCTTTCCGAAAGCAAGGATAAGGGAATCGCATGTGTATGTTTCTTCCCTTGTTTTTACCTGAAACTCCCCGTCCTTTTCTTCCAGGCCAGTTACTTCATCATATATGAATTCAGTGCCATACATTGATGCCTGTTCCTGAAACTTTGTGGCCAGTTCAAAACCTGAAATTGATGTGAATCCAGGATAGTTCTGAATGTCGTTAGTCAGAAGGCCCTGTCCTCCTATATCCTTTGTCAGGACAAGAGTTTTCATACCCTGCCTTGATGAATATATGGCCGCAGTAAGACCTGCGAAAGCCCCTCCAATTACGATCACATCATATTTCATTTCAGTTCATCAGCCTTTTAAGTTTTGTCTCAAGCATCTGCTTTGGAACCGCTCCAATGCTGATATCGGCAACCTTTCCATCCTTGAACATCATCACGGTTGGAATGCTGCTTATGTTAAATGAAGCGCTCACTCTTGGGTTTGCATCCACATCGACCTTTCCAAAGGTGATTTTACCCGCATAATCCTTTGCAAGTTCCTCAATTATGGGAGAAAGGAATCTGCATGGTGCACACCATGAGGCCCAGAAATCAACTACAAGTATCTTTTCTTTCTTAACTGCATCCGCAAAGGTGCTGTCCGTCAATTCTATCGGTTTCATATTTTTTACCTCCTTCTTACTACTTTCACTCTGAATCCTGGCAATCATCTGCTTTCTAATGTTTTCAAGTTCTGAATCATCATCCATTTAAATCCCTCCAAGATTCACTCTCGTATTATTTACTGATTTAAGTAATTTATGGTTTTGGCAATATCATACAAAACCGTTAAATATTCCCTTATAATAAACCCATGTGGGAAGGGACAATCTATCTTCAAAAATCAGTTCTGATATAGCTTGCTGTTCAGATCTTTTGGAGACCTTATTCTCACTGGGACCTACTGAGGTAATAGTATTTTATTCACTGGATGAGGGGCAGTGGAAGTCGGTAAATGAAATATCCCAGCTTACAGGGAGGGAAAGCAGCACGGTATACAGGTCCCTGCAGAAATTGATTAATTGCGGCCTTGTGGTCAGGGATACAAGAATAATCCCGGAGGGGGGTTATTATTATGTTTACAGTCTTCTTCCCATAGACAAAATGGCAGATATGGTACGGGCAAGAATAGAATCGTTAAAGAGTGGTATGGAAAAACTGCTGAACGACCTTATATCAGAACTGAGTTCAAGAAGAAAGTTTTTCCAGAATGAATAAAAAATTTAAAAAAAATTAAAGAAGTATTAGAATTCCTGCTATGCCTGAAATAATTGGACCAATTCCAAATCCTGCACCCATTAGAAAGAGAACAATGCTGAACAAAATTATGAGGAATCCATAAGTAACTTTACTTTTGCTGCTTGACCTGAGTTCCTTTGCATAATTTATAATGGCAAAGGACAGAAAAGCTATAATTGCTCCAAAAACTATAACAATTAGGAATCCCGCACCTGCAAGCACGCCTGCCGCTACAGCCGGGGAAAAGACAAGCACAGTCGAAATCG
>JAGDXN010000089.1:0-2984 GCA_023256455.1 Cuniculiplasma sp. | reverse complement strand
TCGCTCCACCCAGAACTGCGAGAAAATATCTTATTACTCCTATTTCGGCCATGTGTACCGTATGGGAGGTTGTTTATAATGTTATTCATTAACAATAATTTAAATTAAAAAGATAATTACCTTGGCATTTTATTCTAATGTTTTACTATTATATACTTCATCCCAAGCTTTCTTCCAATTTCTCCTTCCATATCGTCTCTATCACCAATTATTACAGATTGGGATATGTCAATGTCATATTTTTTGGCGGCCTCTTCTATTAACCCTGTATTTGGTTTCCTGCAATTGCAGTTTTCATCGGGTCTGTGAGGGCAGAAAAAAGTGTCATTAACTACCACTCCCATGTCCATCAGTGTCCTGATCAATTCATCTTGAAAGTTGTGGAATTGTTCCAGCGTAAAATATCCTCTGTTTATACCAGACTGGTTTGTGACTATTATTATGAGATAGCCCTTTTCCTGATATTCTTTCATCAATCTTACTACATCTTCATAAATCTGTATCTGGGAAGGGTCCTTGCAATAGGGGCAATCCTTATTGATTGTCCCGTCCCTGTCAACAAATAGAGCCTTATTTTTCACAATATTTAATTACTTTTGTTATAAAATAGTTTATCAATGTGATCTAAGACATTCCTGTTTTTAAATTGAATCGTTAAAAAATTAAGATCCTGTGCTAAAACGTGCAGTGACTAATCATATTTTACAGGTAAATATAATAACATTGTGCTTCATACAGTGAATATGGACAGGGAAGAAATACTGAATTATCTACTGGAGGGTTCAAAGATAAGGAATTCACTGGAAATTGAAAAGATACATCATCTGGGTGAATCCATATCCAGGACATTTAAAGACGGCAACAAAATAATTCTGTTCGGAAACGGTGGAAGTGCTGCTGATGCCCAGCACATTGCAGCGGAGTTTGTTGGCAGATTTGAAAAGGAGAGAAAACCGCTTCCAGCCATGATCCTGCACGGAAACAGCTCATCCCTTACTGCAATAGGAAACGATTATAGTTTTGACGATGTATATGCAAGGCAGATAAGGGCATTTGCCAGAGAAAATGATCTCATAATAGCATTGAGCACAAGCGGGAATTCAGAAAATGTTGTACGTGGAATCAAGGTTGCACAGGAGATCGGATGCAACATATTCGGGATTACGGGCAAGAAAGGTGGAAAATTCAATGAACTGATAGAAGAGAGGAACCTGATCAAAATACCGAGCGATAGAACATCATTCATACAGGAATCTACAATAGCCATAGGTCATATAATATCCAAAATGGTTGAAGACGATATTTAGGATGGGTAATTATGACGAATGCAGGATTCAGAATAGTGACTTCCAAGACTCCCCTGAGAATTACCTTTACAGGCGGAGGTACGGATCTTCCAGACTATTTTAGAAATTTTGGCCCAGGGGCAGTGGTGTCTGCGACAATCGATAGATTTATCTACGTTACCATAGCAAGAAACTTTCGGGAGGATGAAATCAGGGTTTCCTATTCCAAAACGGAAAATGCAATAAAGGATGTGGATCAAATACAGCATCCCACGGTTAGAGAGTCTCTTAAATTATTGAATATAGAACCTGGCATACAGATAGTAAGTATTACTGAAATTCCATCTGGAGGCACGGGTCTAGGATCCAGCAGTTCGTTTCTTGTAGGATTGTTGAATGCCCTGCACACATGGAAGGGGGAAACCGTATCACCACAGCAAATCGCCTCAGAAGCAGTCAAGATTGAAAGGGAGATTTTAAGGGAAGCGGGAGGCCGGCAGGATCAATATATAGCAGCTCATGGTGGAATTCAACTGATGCAGTTTAACAGCGATTATACTGTAAATATGAAAAGAATAGAAATGAGCATGAATGATCTTGAGGAACTTAATGAGAGATTATTGATCTTTTATACAGGTATTGAAAGGAGATCTACAGATATACATAGGGATCAATCTTCCCGGATTGCAGACATGAAGGAAGAATATGAAATGATGAGAAACATGGCCTATGAAACCTATGACGCATTGAAATCAAAGGATTTTCAGAAAGTAGGTGAGTTGATGGACAAAAACTGGTCTCTAAAGAGAAAACTAAGCAAGGGCATTACGGATCCATTAATTGATAATTTATACGAAAGGGCAATCAGAGCAGGTGCGACGGGAGGAAAACTTATGGGTGCCGGGGGAGGTGGTTTCTTTATATTTATGGCTCCCCTTGAAAAACATGAGAATATTGAAATGGCCCTGAATGACCTCAGACGATACAGATTTAGAGTGGAAAATCTGGGATCCAGAATTGTGTATATTGAATGATTCTCTAAAAAGTTTGAAGAATTTAAATAGCTCCCTCCTTTTGTAAAAGGGTTATCTTCCTTTCCACGCCTCCCTCGCCTGAATAGTTTCCTACTCCCCCATCCTTTCTTATTACCCTGTGGCAGGGAACATCGGGCGCAAAGGGATTTTTTGCAAGTGCAGTGCCAACGGCCCTGAAGGCATTGGGATGACCTATGGCTTTTGCCACATCAGAATAGGTCCGTGTCTCACCTTCAGGTATGGAAAGTGTGTAAATCAGAACATCCTTCTGAAACCTTGTTAGAGTTGTCTTTTCAATTTTATTAATAAGATCAGATCTGGACTTATAATTCAAATCGAAATTCATACTCTTCGTTTTCTCAGTTATTAATTCAAAATAAACTTTGCCCATAGTTAGTTACAATATTTATTGAATGATAATGAGCATTGGTTACCTTGTTTAGCCTCAAACTAATGATTAAATAATGATAAATCTTTATTTCAATGAAACCTTAAGCGATCTAGCATGTAAAAAGTTAACCAAAGAATAAACTAAGCGATTTTCATACCTCTTCAAACTTCGTCAGGCCTTTTTCAAGAGAAGAGAGTCATTGCATATTTTTCTGAGGTATAAGTGACTTCATAATAATTTTAGATTCTGATTAACTGATCCGTTGAGATCGAA
>JAGDXN010000052.1 GCA_023256455.1 Cuniculiplasma sp. | reverse complement strand
ACGCAGAGGGGTGCCACTTGAGTTTAAACATACAGGCGGTGGATACTATCCGTATCAGGTCACCTCTGTATGGGATAAGGAGAGAAAGAAGAGGCGTAAGATATCAAAGTACATAGGAAAGGTAAACGAGGATGGCATGGTGAACGAGAACAGAAGGACCGTCCACGAATATGGGAATTCATGCATTCTCCTCAAAATAGCAAGGGAACTTGAACCTGATCTGAGATCATGCTTTCCCTCCCACTACCATGACATTATGGCCATTGGCATTCTCAGGAACCTTGGTTCTGTTCCAATAAAGCTCATGAAGACAAGATGGGAGAAGATCTATGCATCAGTGGAAATGAAAGCACACCTGTCACCAAACGCTGTTTCTACAACACTCAAGATCATAGGATCGGATTACGATGTACAGAGAAGACTGTTCACCAATCTCCTGACAGGATCAAGGTACCTTATCTTTGATCTCTCAGCGCTCTTCACAAGATCGGAGAACATAAGGCTTGCAGAGAAGGGATGCAATCCAGATCATCTGCACATAAGACAGATCAACATGGCCATGATCTTCTCCAATAAGAAGAGGATGCCTGCAGTGCTGAAACCCATTCCCGGATCCGTCCGGGATCCAAAGGCACTCCGATCGCTGATGCAGGAATATCCCATGAAGAAATGCATCATAATTGCAGATAGAGGATCCTCTCCTGAAACATTGAGAGAATCTGGTGCCGGCTTTATCATACCTCTAAAGTCCAAATCGACACTGATTGATTACAACTTCATGATAGAGAAGAGCTTCTCCTTCAACGGAAGAGGGATAAATGCATCCAGGAAATCAACGGATTCAGGTTTCCTTTACATGTATGAGGATACCCTGCTGAGATATGAGCAGGAAAGCTCCTTCATCTCCAGAATATCAGAGGGAAAGGAGGATCAGTCATCCCTCCAGAAAAAAAGAGAGGAGTTTGGAAAGATTCCCATACTCTCCAGCCTGGATGAGGATCCTGAGGAGATATACATAATGTGGAAAACCAGGGAGGAGATTGAAGAGGCATTCGACATCATGAAGAATGATCTTGAAGAGGACAAGACATACCTGCAAGATGATGATTCTGTAAGGGGATATTTTCTCACCATACTCGTTGCTCTTTACATAAGATACAGGATACTGAACATACTCAAGGATAAGGGTGTGAACGGAAAGCTCTCGGTGAATGATGTTCTCACAGAGTTATCCAGAGTTTACATAATAACAATGGGGGCTCGCAGAGTATTCTCTGAAATCACAAAAAAGGCAAGGGAGATAGAGGAGATACTTGGGATAAAGTTATTCCCCAAGATTCTGAGGAGTTAGAGTGGAATATATATTCAGATATCTGCCTTAAATGACTGCAAACAAATAGACCAATATTTCCATATTGCAGGGTTTCACTCTTTTTGAACTCCTACAGTATTGGCTGACGGGAACTCAAGCAGCTTAATGATTATCTAAGCGAAATCATTTTTCATGACATTAAAATTAAGCGACATTATATTTAAAGGAATTTCTTGAAAGCATGGAAAGGATTTTTAAATAGACAAAATACCCTATAGCATGAAGAATTTCTTCGTTTCAGATCTCGATGGAAAATCCCCCGGATATGAGGCAACTCTTCAGGGATGGGCACAGGATATACGTCTTATGAAGAATGTGGGTTTTATTGTTTTGAGAGATCAGACGGGTCTTGTCCAGATTACAGTAAAAAAGGATTCAGAGCCATTTCCAAATCTTGAAAAGATAAGCAGGGAATCTGTCATAAGGGTAAGGGGAAAGGTTCCGGAAAAGATTATGAGCAAGATTGGAAGGGAGTTTATTGCTGAGAATATTGAAATACTCAACATTGCAGAAACTCCACTTCCCATAGGGATAGTGGATGAGGTAGAGGTTGATTTTGATACAAGATTTAACAACAGATTTATGGATTTGAGGAAGCCAGAGCATGCAAGGATATTCAGGGCAAAATCTGCGATTCTGTGGGGAATTAGATCCTATCTGATTTCCCAGGGATTCACTGAGGTCCAGACACCAAAGATAGTATCGGCCGCAACTGAGGGCGGTGCAGATCTTTTCAGGGTCAAATATTTTGAAAAGGATGTTTTCCTGAACCAGAGCCCTCAACTGTATAAGGAAATGCTCATTGCTTCAGGTGTGGAGAAGGTCTTTGAAGTCGGCCCTGCATTCAGGGCAGAGGAGCATAACACACCGAGGCATCTCAACGAATTCACATCCATTGATATTGAAATGGCCTTTGCGGACCATAATGATGCCATGAGCATGCTGGAAAACTCCATTGCCAGTGGAATAGAGAACTTTCTCAAAACTGTCCCGAACGCATCAGAATTCTCGCTGGTAAAAACGAAACCAAAAACGCCATTTCCAAGAATAACCTACGAAGAATGTGTAAAGATTCTCAGGGAGAAGGGAATAGATGTTCCAAAGGGGGAGGATCTGAACAATGAAATGCTTAAGATTATAGGTTCAAGGTTCGACAACTTCTATTTCATTATACACTGGCCAAGGGAAGTAAGGCCATTCTACACTTCCATCCTTGAAGACAACCAGAATTTTACAAAATCCTTTGATCTTCAATTCAGGGAAATCGAGCTAACATCAGGTGCCCAGAGAGTCCATAACCCGGAAACATTAAAAAAGAAAATAGAAGAAAAGGGTCTTGACAGCTCAAATTTCGAATTTTATCTTAAAACGTTCAGATATGGAATGCCTCCACATGCAGGTTGGGGTCTTGGCCTTGAAAGGCTGACCCAGGTTATACTTAACCTGCCAAATGTCAGGGAGGCCTCACTGTTTCCTAGAGATAGAACCAGAGTTTTTCCCTGAACTCTTTCTTTTTCTATCATCTCCGTAGACTAACCTGTCCATTTCATCTATGTCCGACGCTTCCAGCTCCTCAAGGTCATCAAGGTTCTTTTTCTTCACCATTTCTAAGACCTAAAAATATTAAACAATTCTGGAATAAAAATATTTTCCATGGTTTTCCGAATTTTTATATATGATATATTCTAATAGAAAAATGATCTATTGACAATTGGGCAGAATTTAAGAATTCATAGGGATTCCATTGAAAACCGGAAGAATAAGAATCTGATTGTGCATTTCAGAATCACGGCCATTTTCACTTCTCTCTTTTCGCCGTGTATATGTGAATAATATATTCTATATATCAGAAATAAGATATAATTTATAATCTCCCTTTGTCTTAAAGATTTGAAACTGAATTGAGAAATATTGAATATTCATCCATAAGAATGCTGTTGATGTCCTCTGCAGGGATGCTGCTGGACGGTTATCAGCTTACGGTTATCGCCCTTGCCATTCTCATAATGAAGCCTGACCTGAGTCTGACACCTCTCCAGTCATCCCTGCTCATAGATTCTCTCATACTTGGAACAATAATTGGGGCAGTTACAGTTGGATATCTTTCCGATCTCTTTGGAAGGAAGAGGATATACATGTTCAATCTTCTTTTCTTCACCATATTTGGCCTGGCATCAATAATCACTTCCAGTGTTAATCTCATAGTTCTATTCAGAATTTTGATGGGGATTTCCATAGGTGCAGATTATCCCGTTTCAAATTCATATATTGCTGAAATGGCTCCTGATGGCTTCAGGGGAAAATTCCTTTCATTCTCTGCTGTAGCCTTTGTGATAGGGGCTGTCTCAAGTGCGTTGGTTGCGTTCATATTCTTTTACATCCATGCTCCTGACAGTTCCTGGAGATATCTCATTGGCATCGGTCTCATACCTGCTGTCATAGTTCTCATAATGCGCTTTTCCATGCCTGAATCAAGGATGTGGAAGGATGCCAAAGCCTCGGGAAAAAGTGTCAGGGTCAGAGGGATGTTTAATGGATCAAGTGGTAAATTCACCATACTTACATCTGTTGTATGGTTCATTTACGATATGGGTGCTTTTGGCGTGGGCCTTCTGGTTCCTACCATATTATCGCTCAGCGGTTTAAGGAGCAATTCTGACAACGCCTTAGTTACCACATTTTTTCTCATCATTGGCCTGATAGGGGGAATTATAGTAATAATGCTTATAGACAGGATAGGCAGGAGAAACTTGCAGATTCTGGGATTTCTGGCCATGGGCATCACCCTGATGCTCATACCGGAGTTCTTCTTCACTGCACTCATATCTGTTCTTGCAATCGCTGAATTTTCCAATTCATTTCCGGCTGCAACGGTGGGAATATTTCCTGCGGAGCTTGCCACAACAAATTTCAGGTCAAGTGCTTACGGCCTTGCAGCAACCACAGGAAAGTTTGGTGCAGTAGTTGGTGTTCTTCTTATCGGTTCCCAGGTTACAGAGTCAAACCTCCACATGTTCTTTATCTTTGGAATTGTAATGCTCATAGGAATGGTATTAACTCTTTTACTGCCTGAAACAAGGAATATAAAGCTGGATCAGGTGGTAAAGGCAGAACTGGGAGTGTTTGATTAGGCGTAGGCAATTCAAACATTCATACTTACATATAAGGTTTAGATTGTTATGTATGATCCTTAATCAACAATTCTAAAAAATTCTGAAATGGAGATTAAATTTCAATTGAACTTGAATATTATGGATTGGTACATACCCAGTTAGGGGGCATAAGTAAGATTCCATTGAAACATTATAAAATTATAAATTTTACACATTGAAAATGGGTTTAACCTTACAATTAAGCCTTCATTTTTATTATTTGTTTAAAAATCATATTCATGCAATTAACAATTGCAAATCAAAAAAGGTGAAAATGATGGTATTTGTTGATCCACTGGCAGTAATGCTTATTGGTCTGGCCATGGGTACAGGCATCGGTGCCTTTTACTTCTTCTTCGCAGCAAGAGGTAACAGGGAACAGATCGAAAGTCTTGTATATCCGGCAGTTGGAATTGGTGTGTTCGATTTTATAAGTGGTTTCTACATGTCATTTGCATGGCCTATGACATCCTTTGGAACTCCATATAATATGCTTTTCGGGGATCCACTCCTTCTATTCGGCTTGTTGCTCATAATTGGAGCCATAATGGTGCACAAAAATGTCAAACTTGGAATAATGCCCCTTCTCAGTGTAATACTGGGAGGCTATGTTCTCGTTGGTGCCTACAGCATAGTTGATCTCCACCTTGAAAAGGGTCAGGATCTCATAACGGCCATGGGCCTCTATCTGTTTGATGCAATTGGTGCAATTCTTGTGCCCATAGTTTACCTGAAGCCAGAAGAAGGGAAGTCTGGTCCAGTGAAATATCTCTACTATGCAGAGTGGGTCATACTGGGCATAGGAACAATATTTGCCCTGGTAATTGGATATCTTGCTCTCTATGGGCATCTTCAGAGCCCACCCTGAACCATATTTCATATTTTTAAAATAAATTATTTTATTTGCAGTATCTTTTAATAAGGAAAAATCTTATTTTACCATATTTTAACTTAGATTAGAAAAGAAAGATGAGGTTTCTATTTAATTGAGAAATACGTTCTCAATTTGATGCAATATTTTGCAACTCTGTCAGCAATTCTTTCTCAACATGATCAGACCAGGCAATTTCGGGAATATCCACCGCAATGAAAATTTCTGAAATCAACAATATTTCTATGGCACTGATCGCGATATTTCCCAGAAGTTTTCCAACGCCAACATCGACCTTAAGCTGGGATCCATCTGATGTGAAAACAAATGTAAGTGCCCGGTCTGCAGCAATCAACCCTCTTAGAAAACCTGCCTTCCATGCCTGCAATATTGCCTTATCTGGCTGGACATTGCTTTGAACCTTCCAGTCGTTATTTGTCAGGTAAGCAGAAAATT
>JAGDXN010000002.1 GCA_023256455.1 Cuniculiplasma sp. | reverse complement strand
TACATTATTATTTAGAGATTGGTTATGTCAGGAAATTAAATCAAGGAGGATTTTTAAATACTTATTTTTTGAAATATTAATCATACTAGATCAGGTGCGTATAGGGATAATAAGTAGTTATAGGTAGATTTAAAGAATGCAAGTTAATGTATTATATTCCGCTTAAGGAAAACTATGTTGGTGATTGCACCTCGAAAAACAATTAAATATTAATTTATAAAAAACTTATTGGTAATAGACAAAATATAACCCTATTTGTATATATTATGACAGAATATTATTTGCGATATAATTCACACTCTTATGCGTTAAATATGAACCATTATAAGATTGAAAGAAAGGAGAATCTCTCTAAGATTGAATTATGGGGTTAAATAAAATAGAACATTAATAGAATATGAATTTCATCAGATCATTACCATATAATAATTGGTTATTGAAAACATACTCCTTTCTTTAAAATTATTATATTATACACAATTAGTTTTAACTCAATAATCCAAGAAATAGGGGAAAAATCAACTGGAATAGAGAAACAAATTAAAGAAATGAAAGAGATTATTATTTTAAGTCAAGCTAAAAAAATAGATAGAGGAATGTTTTTTGATCAATAGATCATGGAATTGGGATAGTGGTTGTTTAATTCCTGTTTCCACAACCTCCCAAATCATCTTATTGAAGGATCATTTTTCTCTATTTTTTATTACTTTCTGCACATTTACTAAAAACTCCTCTCTGCTCATGCTTGAAATTTTATCATTTCTGTCCCTTATAGACACGCTGCCATCTTCCATTTCCTTTTTACCAAGTATGACAAAATAGTATGGCCTGAATATCCTTCCCAGCTTTATCTTTTTAGATACGCTTTCATTGGAAGTATCAAGGAATGTCCGCACACCAATCTTCCTTAACTCTTCGTTAACCTTTTCTGCATATTCCCTCTCATTGTCACTTAGAGGAATTATATATGCCTGAATGGGAGAGATCCAGAGTGGAAGTTTTCCATAGGAGTTTTCCAGAAGTATGACCATGAATCTCTCTATGGATCCATATATGGCCCTGTGAAGCATCACAGGGGTTTCCTTCTGGCTTTCACTATTGATATAATAGAGATTAAACGCTATGGGCATGAAGAAATCAATTTGAATTGTGGTAAGCTGCCATGACCTTCCAATGGCATCCTTAATATGCACGTCTATCTTGGGGCCATAAAAGGCTGCCTCCCCTGGATATTCCTTATAAGTTATCCCCCTGGATTTTAGAGCATTTCTCAGCTGCTCAGTAGCATTATCCCAGAGAGTAAAATCAGCCCCCAGTTCATTTGAACCGCAGTTGCTGCACACCATCTCATCCTTTCCTGAGGACATCCTTCTTGGCTCGTTGAGAAAACCACACTTTTTGCATCTGTAATTCACAAGGTAGTTTTCCGGTTTGCTCTTATCAGCAACTGAAAGATCATAGTTAACATCAATATTGGAAAAGAAAGTCTGGAATGTTATGTCCATCATTTCGAGGACCTTCTCAATCTCACCCTGGATCTGATCCTGTCTCATGAATTCGTGGCCATCATCTATGGTGAATGTCCTGGGTCTTGTCAACCCCCCAACCTCTCCGGATTTTTCATATCTGTAAACAGTTCCAAATTCACTTATTTTCACGGGGAGTTCCCTGTAGGAATGAGGCCTGTTTTCATAGATTGTTATGTGGCCAGGGCAGTTCATGGGTTTCAACGCATAGGAATCCCCATCAGGAAGGGTAAAAAGGAACATATCATCCTTATACTTGTAATAGTGCCCGGATATCTTCCACATGGTATCTTTGAAAAGGTGGGGCGTGCACACTTCTTCCCAGCCAAACTTTGTGTTCAATTCCCTCATGAAATTTATGAGTTCGTTCCTTATGGTGGCCCCATTTGCCGTGTACAGGGGAAGTCCAGGTGCCCTTTCAGAATTGAACACAAACAGATCCATCTCCTGACCTATTTTCCTGTGATCTCTTTTTGCAGCTTCCTCCCTGTTTTTCAGGAATGTCTTCAGGGATTTCTCGTCAGGAAATGCCGTACCGTATATTCTTACCAGTTTCTCCCTGTTTATATCTCCCTTATAGTTCGTGCTTGCCACATTCAGGAGTTTGAAATATTTCACATAGGATGTATCAGGGACATGGGGACCTCTGCAGAAGTCCACAAAGTTTCCCTGCCTGTAGACAGTTGATTCCTTTTCAACATTATCCACTATCTTGTCAATTTTGTATTTATTATTATGGAAGATTTTTAGCAATTCCTCCCTTGTATGCTCCTCTCTCATAATGGGTATTTTCATATCAGAAAGTTCGTGCATCTTCCTCTCAATTCTCTCAAGCTCCTCGTTATCAGGTGCGGGCATATCTATATCATAATAAAATCCATCCTCCGTAACAGGGCCTGCGTTTGGCTTTGCCTCCGGATACAGTTCTTTCACAGCATGGGCCAGAAGGTGGGCTGCAGAATGCCTGAGTATCTTTATACCCTCTTCATCCCTTATGCTCACCCCCTGAACCTGGCAATCCTCCATTGCAACCTCCCTAAGGTCATGCAACTGGCCATTTAATGTGACTGCAACAATATCCCTGTTATTTGTAAACTTTGAAGCGAAGGTCTCACCTTTTTTGACTGTCTGGAGTTTTTCAATCATATGACTGTAATAAAACACTTAAATTTAAAGAAATCCTTTAAAAATAAATCATTCCACAGTAAAGGATAATTAGATTCAAGATCATATGTGTTCATAATGAAACTATTATCATGGAATCTAAATGGCCTGAAATCTGCCATGCAGAAGGGCCTCATGGATATAATTTCTTCAGAGGAATATGACATTCTTGCATTCCAGGAAATAAAGAACGATGGGAGAAACCTGCCCCTTGAAATAACCATGTCCGGTTATAATATCACAGTAAACCCGGCTGTAAAAGCTGGTTACAGTGGTACAATGACCATGAGCAAGTTCAAACCTCTTTCAGTTTCAACAGAATTGAGCATGGATGAGGGGAGGGTTCTCAATGTGGAAATGGAAAATTTCTACTTCATCAACTGCTATTTTCCCAATTCCAGACGGGATCTTTCAAGGCTTGATCTCAAGATGGATTTCAATAATAGATTTATGGAATATTGCCTTGAACTTGATAGGAGAAAACCTCTGATCATATGTGGGGACTTCAACGTTGCCCATGAAGAGATTGATATAGCCAGGCCTGCAGATAACCACAACAGTGCTGGATTTACAGACAGTGAAAGACAGTGGTTTTCCCACTTCCTCGATTCAGGATTCGTTGATACATTCCGAATATTTCATAAAGAGGGTGGAATATATTCCTGGTGGTCCTATATGAACAGGGCGAGGGAAAGGAATATAGGATGGAGAATTGACTATTTTGTTGTTAGCAGAAGAATAGGAGAAAGGGTGAAAAGTTCAGAAGTACTCGGTGACATTACAGGATCAGATCATGCACCAATTTTTCTGGAAATCGATCTTTAAAATGTAAGGTTCCCAAAAGGCGTTCCTGAAATACAGGGGCGCTAATATTAATTGAAGGTAATCGTATATTAACGGAGCAAGGCAGAGGAGTATGGGATAGATAATTGACTATTTTGTTCCTGGCAGAAAAATAGGGAAAAGGATGAAAAGTTTCGAAGTACCAGATGAAATTTTCTTTGCCAGTTCAGCACACTATGTTATCAAATTGTTTTATGGGAGAAGATAGGAAATTAAAAGGAAATATATTCGCCAAAGTTTTACATTTTACATTTTTCTATCCTGTTAAGTTTCATTATTAATTTCCATATTACTAAATATTTATGGGTTTCATAAACATTTATGAGTATTTCACAACCCATAAATACGCCCATCAAAATTACCATGAAAATAGATGTAGATTCAATCAACAACTCTAATTTATTGAACAGTGGAACGGGAAATTGAAATAGGTATATCACGGGTCTGGAGGGGTTCGAACCCCCGGCCTATGGATTAAGAGTCCATCGCTCTACCTGGCTAAGCTACAGACCCAGTAGGAAAGGAATAGCCTTATAGGTTTAAAGATTTTGTTTTGTACACATAACACCTCATTTTTTTATTTGTTCATTTTTAAATTCAGGCGAATCAGGTTAAAATATATTGTCAGATTTGATCTTTCTAAAATCTCCATTCTATTTATGGCCTCATATCATTTTTAAGGTATAATATCTTATCATACTATGGAGATAGATGGTGAAAATCTTGATCTTAAAATGCTGAAAAGTGTAATTGAAAAAAAGGAAGAGGTTAAAATTTCAGAAGAAGCCCGGAAAAGGGTAGATCATGGAAGAAAATCACTGCTTAAACTCATAGAGAAGGGAAATCCAATTTATGGTGTCAACACAGGTTTTGGGAGTCTACTTAATAAGAGGATAAATGCCGAGGATAGCAAAAACCTTCAGCTCAATCTCATAAGAAGCCACTCAAGCGGTTATGGCAATCCTCTTTCTGAGGAGAAGGTAAGGGCAATAATGCTTATTCGGGCAAACAGTCTTGCAAGAGGATTTTCCGGAGTATCCATTGAGCTAATCGAAAAGATGGTGGAATTCCTCAACAGAGGTGTTTACCCCTTTGTGCCTGCATATGGTTCTGTTGGTGCAAGCGGAGATCTGGCACCACTTGCCCACCTGTGCCTGGCATTGATCGGAGAGGGAGAGATAATACATAATGATAAGAGGGTTCCTGCAAAGGAGGCTTTGGAGGAAATGGGAATAAAGCCCTATGAACTGAAGGAAAAGGAGGCCATATCCTTCATAAACGGTACATCTGCCATAACCGGTATTGGATCAGTTGAACTGATCAAAGCAAAGAAGAATCTTGCAATGGCAGGCGCATCATTCCTCCCTGCCTTTGAATCCCTGAGAGGCACCAGGAAGGCATTCACACCCTGGGCCCTTGCCACGAGAAAGCAATTTGGCCAGTCATTAATTGGCTCGAAAATGTACAGTATTTTTTCAGGGAGCGAAAGGGTCATTGAGCAGGACAGTCTCAAGATACAGGATGCATATACCTTGAGATGTACTCCACAGGTTTATGGTGCAGTTTTTGATACCATTTCCTATGTTGAGAGCATATTTACATCTGAAATGAACTCCACAACGGACAACCCACTCATAAATGGTGATGAATATGTTTCAACAGGGAATTTTCATGGTGAGCCGGTGGCATTCGCCTGCGATTTTCTTGCCATTGCCCTCACAGATCTTGGAAATATGATTGAAAGGAGGCTCGCAAGAATTACTGATTCCTCTTTGAGTGGACTTGAACCATTTTTGATCAAGAACAGCGGCCTCAATTCAGGATTCATGATAGGGCAGTATGCCGCAGCGGCATTATGCAACAGAAATAAGATTTTATCCTATCCGGGTTCTGCAGATTCAATTCCAACATGTGCAAATCAGGAGGATCATGTGAGCATGGGCACAAACGGAGCAAATAAACTTGAGGAAATAAACAGCAACCTGAAAAGAATCATTGCAACAGAATTTGTAATGGGTGCACAGGCTATGGATTTATCTCCAGGGGGATATTCCAAAACAAGTGTTGAAATCCACGATCTCATAAGAAAGAAAATCCCCTATCTTGAAAAAGACAGGCCAATCTACAGGGACATGGACGAGATGGAGAAAATAATGGAAGGTGAACAATTTATGCATATTGTGGAGGAAAATTTCAACTTTCTCCTTTGATATGGAAAATAAATCATAAAGACAGGCCGATGACCTCTGACCAATAACTGAACATATACGATTTAAATAAGTAAATTAAAGGCAAGGCCAGATAACTTATGTACCTTGAGGTGCATCTGGAAAAGGGTTGTCTGGCGCTGGCTTATTTTCCATTTTTCCAGAGTTCTTCTGTATAGCAAGGAAATTTCTCAGGATTTATAACATCCATAT
>JAGDXN010000081.1:1375-5992 GCA_023256455.1 Cuniculiplasma sp. | reverse complement strand
TAATTAGGACACTCCTGACTGAAGAGAAAAATTCAATTGAACAGATTAAACCAGCCGGTAAGGGAAAAAAATGGCTAAAACAGAGAAAAAGATATTAAGCAGTTCAGAGAGTTTTGTTTCTTTTTTATTTTTAACTTCTTTTGTTATAAATTGGTTTTATTCCACATATGTTTTAAGTGGTTTACTGGAAATTTTGTTTCTGTCATTTAAATTTGATTTCCATTGTACTTGATATCAAATTTCCCCAATCTCCTCCTTGATTTTCTTCAATGCTTTAAAAATCTTTTCCTCCTTTTCTGTGCGCTGGCCAATTATGGAGAAAAACTGATCTTCGCTGTTTATTTTTCCCTGGATATACTGATCCGATGCCACTCTGACTCTTTCTTTGTAATCTTCTGAGCTTCCATCATCAAGCAAAAGGCTGAAAGTTCTTCCCCCTGAAGGAGTAATTTTTTTGTACCTACCATATCCTGATCCTGTTCTTATGGCCTGGAATGCAATGAGAACAGCTCCAGTTGTAAGGCCATCCACAACATAGTAAAGAGGCGTATAAAATGGAGAATTGGATGGAACAAAATACATTACAGAAAAGAGAACCAGAGCATCTGCAAATGCTATGCCAATAAGGATGAGCCAGATCTTAAACTTTCCTTTCATTATATTTCTGCGTTTTTCACTCTCCATTAAGGCACCATATGATTGAATTGTTTTTGCCTTAAAAGTTTTTTATGTTCAATATAGAATGGTTTTATGTTAATTTTAACTAGAACGATTTTCAAGATACACTGCTTGATTATGGTAGTTTCAGGCGGCATAGAGAATAATATTATGTAGACTCATATAGAGCTGATTTTCACTGCATTTACTCTCTTTTCATAAGTCACATCTCTTATCAACAAATAACAAAACCCACTAAAATATTCCAAATAGAAACTTGATGCATTTCAAATTTTCCTTAGAATTATATTGGATTAAGCATCTACCTGTTATCCGAGTTATAATTGTTTTCACGCCTTATTAAGCAACCATATAAATTCATTGAAAATCATAACATCCCGATTTAACATATCCTCAAACAATATGGAAATTTACAGACGAATCAGGTCAAAGTAATTCATCTGCGCCTGGAATTTTTATTTTTCAGTGTTGTCTGAAGCAACAATTTTTTCCAGATAAAATTTAAAAAATATATGCAGATAGGATATGGGATTATCATGGAAAATATAATTGTTGAAAAGCAAGATGGAATTTTCACAGTAAAGTTAAACAGACCAGATGTAAGAAATGCCGTAAATTTAAGGACAGCCAATGAGCTTGAGGAAGCATGGGACATTTTTGAAAAGGATCAATCACTGAAGATTGGGATAATTACTTCCACATCAGAAAATTTTTGCTCAGGTGCAGATTTGAAGGATATTGATGCCCTTTCCAGAAGGTCTATGAATCCAGCAGGTCCCCTGGGAATGACAAGAAAGATACCGGGTAAGCCAGTAATCGCTGCCATTTCCGGATATTGTGTTGCCGGTGGATTTGAAATCGCTCTCTGGGCAGATTTCAGGATATGCGATGAAACTGCAAAATTCGGATTTCTCGAGAGAAGGTTTGGCGTGCCCCTAATAGATGGAGGTACCCAAAGATTGCCCCTCATATCGGGTTTGGGCAATGCCCTGTATCTCATAACAACAGGGAATCTTATTGATGCAAAGGAGGCACTGAGAATGGGCATAGTAAATGAGATCGTACCATCAGGCAGGGTGATGGAAAGAGCAATGGAGATGGCCAGAACAATTGCGTCCTACCCACAAAATACCCTTTTAAGTGACAGAGAGGCAGTTTATTCCAGCACAGATCTTGATAGCGGGATCATGCACGAGCAGAGGAACGGCTATTACATACTGAACAGTGGTATTCCCTTCGAGGGTGCCAAAATGTTTGAAGGTGGGAAAGGCAGAGGCGGTAAGAGCATTGATGGGAAATGAGTTTCAAAATATGGAAAAAAGTATTTCAGTCTGGGAATCTTTATTAATAAAAGTCTCATGTTTTTAAATTATGTTAAGAAATGCTCAGGAATTTAAGGAAAGTCTCAGGGATGGAAGGAAGATATTTTACCGTGGAAAACTGGTGGAAGATATAACGGTTCATCCTGCCCTGAAGGTAGCCATTAATCACGCAGCTGATCTTTTCACATGGCAGAATGATCCTGAATTTGAAGATCTTCTTGTCCACAATGATCGGAAATATGGAAAAATAAGTTCCTTTTACAGAATACCGGAATCCATTGATGATCTCAAGAGAAGGTTTAATCTTATTTATGAGACCACGAGAATGGGAAGGGGCATGTTCAACATTGTCAAGGCAATAGGTTCAGATGCAATCTTTGCCCTCATGCTTGTTTCCAGGGTCGTGGATGCTCAGAACGGTACAGAATACAGTTCCCGCATAAGATCATTCTATGAAGATGTGGTGAAAAAAGATCTGGCGCTTTCCGTTGCACAGACAGACGTAAAGGGCCACAGGACAAAAAGGCCAGGGGAACAGATCGATCCTGATATGTATGTGAGGATTGTGGAAAGAAGGGATGATGGAATTATTGTAAGTGGAGCAAAATCCCATACAACTCAGTCAGTTGCAAGCAATGAAATTATTGTAATTCCCACAAGAAATATGACTGAAGGGGACAAAGATTATGCAGTGGCCTTTGCCATTCCGCCCAATACCAAAGGGGTCACATTGATTTCAAGGCCAATGACCGAGGTGGAAGGTGCCATGAATGATCCCTCATCTGTAATGGGCAATAACAATGCGGAAAATGAAACATTAACCATATTTGAAAACGTATTTGTCCCATGGAACAGGGTATTTCTTGCAGGGGAATGGAAATATGCGGGCATTCTTGCAGGCATGTTCCCCACATACCACAGATATACGGCCATAGCCTACAGGGCAGCCATGGCCGATCTTTATCTTGGTCTTGGAAAACTTCTTGCTGAACATAACGGAACATCGGAGGCATCCAATATAAGGAGAAATGTGGTAAATTTAATAACCTACAAGGAGACACTGAGGCTTGCAGGCAATGGCGCTGCGGATTTCGCTGAAGTTGATCATGCAACGGGCATATATGTGCCAAACAGAATATACACCAATGTGGGAAAACTATTTGCCAACGAGAACTATCTAAATTCTGTGAAAAATCTGGTGGATATAGCCGGAGGACTGGCTTCAACACTTCCCCATAATGATGACATGAACAATAGGGAAGAGCGAAACCTTCTGTTGAAATATCTTGCAGGAGCCATACCGGAGAAGACAGAGGAGAGATTCAAGCTGATTTCAACCGTAAGGGATATAATATCGTCCTATGGGGCCCTGTTTACATCAGCAATGATCCATGCCGAAGGTTCCATAGAGGCAAGCATAATAGAACTTTATCGCAGCTACGATTACAGTGAAAGCGAAAATCTTGCCCTGTTCTCAAGCGGTATCAGCAGTAATTTGGAGAAAAAACATAGAAATTCAAAATAATTTTTAAAAAGTAAGTGGATTTGTTACAGGCAGAAAAGAGTCTTTTATATATTCCATTTTGAAGCAAATGATTTTAATTTCTGTTTTTTTGATTTTCCATTTCCTGCAGTGTTCTCCAGTCTATTTTTCCTGATCCTGTCTTTGGTATGTCATCAACAAACTCCACAATTCTTGGATATTTGTAATCTGCCAGATTCTCCTTGCAGTATTTTACTATATACTCCCTGGAAATCTTCCCTTCGTAGCCAGGCTTCAGTACAACATATGCCTTTACCTCTTCTCCAACCCTGCTATCCTTTGTGGATACAACACAACACTCTTTTACTTCAGGAATTCTGTATATGACGTTTTCAATCTCAAGGGGCCAGACCTTGAACCCTGACCGGTTGATCATTCTTTTGAGCCTGTCAACCACAAAGAAGAAACCATCCTCATCCATGAAGCCAATGTCACCGCTCCTCACATATCTTTTTCCGTCAATCTCAACCAATGCTTCCTGCGTTTCCCTTTCCTTTCCATAATAACCACTGAACATGGATGGTCCGGTAAATATTATTTCTCCAGTCTCTCCGGGTTTCAATTCCTTAAGGGTTTCAGGATCTATGATCTTTGCATCCACACCGAATTGAGGAATGCCAATGCTTCCCGGCTTTCTCCATGGCGTTGGATTTACATGGCTCTGTCCCATCATTTCAGTCATCCCGTAACCCTCCACAAAGTTCAATCCCACGATCTTTTCAAATCTTTCCAGCAGTGCTTTGGGAACGGCTGCGCCACCTCCCCCAATAAATCTGAGTGAGGAAAAATCATGTTTTTCAAGATCGGGCATTGCAAGGAGATCCCCAATCATTGTTGGAACTGCAACCCAGTGGGTTACTTTGAATTTTTCTATGCTTTCCACAGCTGCCTGCCTGTCCCATCTGTAAAGGGGTATAATTGTGCCGCTCTCATAAATGGGTCCAACCACAGAGAATGAAAGTCCAGTTACATGGAAAAAGGGTGCAGTCCCAAGCTCAACAGTTGCTGGGGTCTCTCCCCTCCAGTAGGCAGAAGCCATGGCATTTGCAATGATCGATCTGTGAGTATGTACAC
>JAGDXN010000081.1:0-1284 GCA_023256455.1 Cuniculiplasma sp. | reverse complement strand
ATCATTGCAGGGTCATCCCAACCAATTTGGGCATTTCCCTCCTTTGGTTCGGCCTTTATGGTATCCTCCCAGGACATGGCACCTTTTCTTTCATATCCGCTGTTAATTCCCGGAGGTAAGTGTATATGAGCTTTTTCAGGCAAAAAGAATCTTATATCCCCTGAAATTACATTCACATTAAGTTTCGAAGCAACCCCGGAGATTCTTCCAAGAAGATCATCTGTTGTCATAATTGTTTTTAATCCACTATCCTTGATTATGTTCTCAAGTTCTTCCTCCTTCAGCATTGGATTGAGCAGAACAACGACGGCACCGGAATGCACGATTCCAAAGTATGATATTATCCAGTGTGGAGAATTTTGCATTGAAAGGCCAATCCTGTCACCCTTTTTAATTCCCATATTTCTTAAATAAGATGAAAGGCCTGTTACGTATTTCCATGCTGTTGCATAATTTATCTCTTTTCCGTAAAATATCATTGCAATCTTATCAGGATACCACTCAGCGCTCTTCTCAAGGATTTTATCAACAGATATTCGGGGATAATCAAGCTCGTAAGTTAAATTATGGTTCCATTTCTTAAACCACACTTTTTCCTTCATAATTATATATTTGATATTGCGTTATTTATACCTTTCACCCCTGGGAAAACGTTTAAATTTAAAATGAAAATTGAAAAAATAAGGATCGAGGCATAAAGAATCTTTGGCTGGAAAAATCATTAAAAAAAGAATCTGCTAAATCTAATTTCATATGAAAATTTAAGTGATAGCTATGGCAACATTTACCATTTCTTAGATTACTTCTTTGCAATCCAAAATTACCATCCTTTAACTAAGGTTTAAGAATTTTTCAGCCATAAGCAATCCAATTTTGTAGATGAACTCGAAAAGTTGTCATGTTAGATAAGATAGGATGAATGCATCCGTGGGAAGGGAATGGAAATACTATGAAACACTTGGAAAAGCACATCCACAGCCACCTTAATTAGAAGTTATCTTCCAGGGGCGGTTTCAAAAATCATAAAAGTAAGATGATTTTAAAATTATCAAGACTGGGTAAAAAATGAATAATTATTGAGGCGATTATAATAATATGGTATTAAAGGGAATGCAGGTTGCAGGTCCCAATATTGCCAATAGGTCAGGCTGCGATAATCTGTTCGAAGTAATGAATAAAAAGTTAGATGATAGCATAAAATTGGGTTTCTCCAAGGCATTATCCATAAGCAGGTTCAATGCCCATGAATACATCAATAAAATAACTGCACTGACCTGAATTAAC
>JAGDXN010000044.1 GCA_023256455.1 Cuniculiplasma sp. | reverse complement strand
CATTGCAGGTTCCTGACGGGGCATGGGGAATGTTTTATGATCCTTACAATAATGTACTCTATATTTCAAACTCAAAATCAGACAACCTTACCTACGTTGAAGATTTTCTTTCAACAAACAGCTCAAATAAATTCCCTCAAGTTCCAGATAAATATTCCATAGTTTTTGAGGAAACCGGACTGCTTTCAGGAACTTTATGGAGTGTTGAACTTGGTGGAAATACTGAGAGCACCTATTCAGGGCAGATAACATTTTTGGAAGCAAACGGCTCATACATATTTCAGGTACAGAGCATCCCTGGATACAGTTCATCCATTAAGTCAGGTACACTATACATAAATGGAAGTAATCAGGAGATTCTGTATCTTTCACGAAAATCACTGGAAACAATGGTCAAACCCATGGAACGATTTTTACACAATCTGATTTTGAATTTTATACAATTCTAGCTGCAGTTATTGGTTTTGTTGCTTTGATTTTGGACACAACCGGTTCAAAAATTTTACAGTTCATAAGAAAGAGGCATTGACGAATTCAGGATGCAGGACTTCTTTAAAAATTCAATTTTACAAAGAAAATATTCCAATTTTACCTATAAGATTCTAAATAAATCACTTAATCGCTTAAAATGATAGGGGACATTTAATACAAATAAGAATCCATGTCCTCTCTTACTATTTCCTCAGGAAAATATCATTGAATGTAAGGATACTGAGCGAATAATCAGATAGATTAGTAAAGTAACGATTATAATAATCCACAGACCGTCCTCCATACCTGCTCCTCCTATGATACCAATGATATTGCTATTTCTATTCTGCTGAATGTGGTATTTGATTGCTCTCCGGCCATGGATATCATCAGATACCACGTTTCCTGTGAGTAGAGGAAAGAGGATAAGAAGAAGATAGGAAGAATTAAGGGGAATCTTGAAAATAATCAGTATGAAAATCCACGCTACAAAAAAAAGGAATGAAAAGAGGTATACATTATTGACTGCCACCTGTACATTTCCAGTGTATAAACCGTCCTGTTTTTTTTCCTCAATGAGAATTATGTAGGAAATGAAAATTGAAAATAAAGTTACAAGGACAATTATTGAGTACGCAAAATTAAGTCGGAAGCCGTGATTTTTTTGATAGGCTATGGAAAAAAACGAGGATATGAGGGAGGCAAGCAAAAAAGGAATAAAAAAAACAGGCTTCAGAAAAAATATTTTCATGTCGCTGCCCAGATATATGTCCAGAAGGATAACCAGTGCATAAAGCATGGAAGTTATGAGATAAGGTTCATGAGCATCTGATGTATTCCCATCTTTCTTTCCCATGAATAATTTCCTGGATATCCACAGAGCAAATATCATTACGGTACCTGTAAAAAAACCGAAAACTATGGAAAGTCCTGTGTTATAAATTAAAAAAATTGTATGGTTAGATATACCTGAATTTTTGGGATTCAGGGAATATCTTAGCAAGAAAAAAGAAAAAGACGACCAGAAACCTATCTTATATGGATCTTTAAACCTCAATTCTTCTATGGAAATCGATAATAATATGCCCAAAACGAATAAAAGAATGGATGTTAAGAGTATTCCCTTAAGGGTAATAACGCCATAATATCTGTTTACAAAAAATAAAATTAAAAATAAAATTACAGAGATTAAAAACAATTTAATGGAATTTTTCTCTAAAATCAAATCCATGGATAACAATAGGAGAAATTTGTTTAAACATTCCTGTTTGGCTCAGGCAGAAAAATATTAAATGTAAATATTTTATCTGAATTTGAAATCAATATTTTGAAAATCAAACCAAATTAAAAAAATATGGATTCAGGTGAGTATACAGGGTGATTTTACCTGGGAAAATAGAACTTTTAAAATTTATGAAAACTCAATTTTATTAAATTTTTATTGCATTGAAAATTATGGGAGTGATGATTTTCAATCCCGATTATTTTAAAAAGAGTGAAAATTCAAACGTGAGCTTTTTAATTAATTCCACAGGGCTATAAATTTTCATCCCATGGAAACAGTAACCTATTTCTGACAAAGCCACAGAAGATGGAGTCCTTGGAAATTCAGAGCATATTTGATAAGGTCTGATTAAAAATTATAAAGTATGCTTGGAGAAAGAAATATTATTCCTTTAATTTTTTTGATAATCTTCAAATCTGAATTGTGCAGTACCTTTTCAATTTTACAGAATATCTAACACACTATCAAACTCATAAATCAGTAACTGTAGGTTTTATCAACTTATACTGAGAAAAATTAATACTTATAAGATGATCAGTCAAAGTTTATGAACAGTGAAGAGCAGAACAGCAGCAAGGAGCTCACAAGAAGATTGGGTTTTAAAGATCTTTTTTTCCTCTCATTTGGTGGAATGTCCCCACTTTTGAGCATAATAACCTACGGTGCCTTTGCCTATACCCTTGCCGGAGCAGATGCCCCCATTGTAATGATCATCGGAACATTGCTTGTCCTGCTCAACGGACTTGTTGTAACCAAGCTTTCAGGAAGATTTTCATCCTCAGGAGGATATTACACCTATGCATTCCAGGCACTCTCAGCAAGAATAGGATTTGATACGGGCTGGATGTATATTTTCTATTCAATTCTTTATGGCCTTGCATACCTCATGGGTGCAGTTTTCATAATTAACCTTGTTTTTGGTATATCTGTATATCTTGCCTTTGCAATAATTGTTATTCCATCCATAACATTTCTCATAATAGGAATAAGGGCATCATCAACCTATGCCCTCTATGCAGTAATACTGGAAATAAGTGTCATGATTGTAACAATCATACTTTCCATAATCATCACCAAAGGCTCACTCTATGTCCCAAATCCATCGGTATATCACATAACCACCGCAGGCTTCTTTTTGGGTATATTGTTTGCCATGGGCATACCCACAGGATATGGATCAATAGCACCTGTTTCCGGTGAGGTAATAGATCCGAAGAAGAATGTTGGAAGAAGCGTTATTTCTGTCATAATAATTGGAGGGACACTGGCAACATTGATGATATATTCAATTGCCAATGTTATAATTCAAAAGGGAATTGTAATTTCATCCTCGGAACAGTTGCCAGTTGTTTCCATTTTGAAAAACGATTTTGGAAGATCTGGAATATATCTATATTATGCCATAGGTCTTGCATCAATCAACGATGCCATACTTGCCCTTCTTTCCTTTGGATCAGCTGCCTCCAGAACCATATTTAGGATGGGTGTGGACAGATCATTTCCGGGCTTTTTCTCCAGAAAGGATAAAAGAGGCAATCCACTTGTGGCAATAATTTTTACCTGCATAATAATGATAATTATTCCTGTTCTATTCCTCATATATTCCACACCTGAAAATGCATTTATAGTCCTGGGAACCATATCATCCCTCGGTGGCCTTTTCATACACATAAGTGCAAACTTTTCTCTCATAAGGATTGGCCTGAGAAGGGGAAGAAGGCTTGCACTCAGAGCAGGAAAAAGCATCATAAACAAAATGAGAAACTACAATGAATTCATACTTGCCATATTTGGTGCAATCATAAGCACAGTTGTAATGATATATTCTGCATATTCAACTGTGCAGTCCTATACAACCATATTTCTCGCATGGATAGTAACAGGTTTTGTACTATCGGAAGTAAGAAGCATAGTTACAAAGGCACCATATGAGATGGATATATCCAAGGAGGGAGAAATTGTTGCAAAAAACCTTGAAGACCTGACAGTGAATGATAGCAATGTGAATACTGTAAATGCAGTATTCACTTTGGAAGATACTGCAAAAACAGTCCTTGATGGGCTCACAGAGAAGCATCTAACATCTGCTGTTATTGTGGACAGCAGGCAGAATCCAGTGGGTATACTGAACATTGTGGAATTGCTTCTTCTGCCAAAAAGTGTTTTAAATCTCATTAAGGTAAGCCAGATAAGATTGAGCCAGGTGGTAACAATTGAGGAAAATAAGAATATTCCCACAGCCTTGAGATACCTGAAGGAGAATAATGTTGAAACGCTTGCCATTGTGGACAGTTCTGGAAAGTGCATTGGCAGCCTATCAAGCAGGGAGATTCTATCCGGGCTGGGAACTGTGGCATCGGGGACGAACATTACATAGATATTGGAAAAAAACAATATTCATCATTCCCCCGATTAAAAAATTAATTCTTAAATGAAACAGCAGATAACTTTGAAATGATTTTAATTATTTTTAAATAATGTCTGGCAATTATTATTAAAAATAAAAACTAACTATTTCATGCAATAAAATTAATTTTAATAATATTTAAATATGGTCAGTTATATGGGGCAAAATGAATACTGTCAAAAAAAAGGTTATTGCATTAACCATGTTTGTAGTCCTAATAATGATATTTTCATCTGTTATGGCAGGAATTAGTAATCCTTCTGGCTTTAACGATAAGATTTCAAAGGGTGGATCAGGTTTAAAATCATTAAATGGAAATGTTGCCCTGCAGATGGATAGTGAGTCCTATCTGCCGGTACATGCTTCACCTCACAGTTACGCCAATATAAATTCTTCAGTGTACAGAGGAAATGTTTCCATCATGGTAACCTTTTCATTCAGCAACCAGAGCAGGCTAAATTCTTTGCTTTCAAACCTTTCCAACCCAGATAGCACCAAATATCACAAATATCTAACCAGATCACAGTTTGCATCTAACTTTTCAGTGCCTGATAATATATATTCTGAAGCGCTTGCATATTTTTCACAAAGTAATAACGTGACAGTTAAAACATATGCAGACAGGGTCTCAATGCAGTTGACCGGTCCTGCGGGAGAAATTGGAAGATTATTGAATACGACCATTGTTTCCAACGGAACCCAATCAGGTTATGTGGCCAGAAGTGCCCCAGAACTTCCTGTTTCTCTTTCATCCCATGTTTCATTAATTACTGGATTATCAAATGCACCTCTGAATCTTTCCCTGAATATTCACAGTTTGTCCCCTCTCTCAGGATTGCAGGGTCAGATGAAAACAGGAGCTTACCCAACACCTGCTAACAATTCTGGCGTGCAGTATATTTATGGATCTGATCTACAGGTTGCCTATGACGAACAGTCCCTCTTAAATATAACCTATCCCACAAAGGAGGTTATAGCAACCATTTTGTGGGCAGGGACCAACAGTTCAGGGCAGCCAGTGGGTCCATTTTATCCGGCAAACATTTATGCATATTACAACGCAACCCTTCCATCGTACGAACCGCATGCAAAGGTTTTTGGAGTTCCACTGAACGGTGCTGCAAAACCTGGTGTATCTGCAAGCTACGATATTACAGGTGCCAATCAGGAAAATACGCTGGATCTTGAAATGGCCGGAAGTACTGCTCCAGGTTCAAGCATATACAATGTTTATGGCCCCAATTCAACCTATGAGAGTCTGGATGCAGCCTTCGCTTTCATATTGAATCCAAACTCAACATATTCCTCCCTGAATAATGTTTCTGTAATATCAAACTCATGGGGAGGGCCGGATTCTAACAATACGGCATGGTATGAGTATCTTCAGGAGGCACAGGCAAGGGGAATATCGGTTCTGGCAAGCAGTGGGGACTCCGGGGATAATCCAAATAGCAAAAAATATGTGGGTACAGATTTTGGATTCCCTGCATCAATGGAGTTTAATAATTTTGGAATAACATCAGTTGGAGGAGACACACTTAAACTGAACAGCAATCTTCACATTTTAAATGAAACCGCGTGGTATATATCTGCAAATGATACAGCTGATAGTGGTCCAGCAGGAAGCTCGGGAGGAATAAGCAGCATATTCAACGAGACCTCATGGCAGAAGGATACGGAAGCCAATAATGTAATCCAGAACAAAGGACTGGGAGTTCCCGATATTTCAGCCATAGCCAATAATACTTTCGTTTTAATATCAATTAGCGGGTCAACGGGGTACTATCGTTTCTGGGGCACAAGCATTGCATCTCCAGTCACGGCGGGAATTGTGGCAGAAATGGACGCGGTTTTAAAT
>JAGDXN010000059.1:28115-40591 GCA_023256455.1 Cuniculiplasma sp. | reverse complement strand
ATGATTATAGGTCTTTCCAGCATCTTCAGAGATATCTACTCCAACAACCTCAAAACCTTCCCTTATGAAACCCCGGGAAAAACCACCCATGCCGGAGAAAAGATCCAGAACCTTCATGGCACTAACTCTTACTGTTTATGCCTGGATAATATAAATACTTGAACCTGACATTGATTGTATCCTAAAACTTTGGCAGGTTTGCTTTAAAAATATTGTATTTCAGGGAAATTTCATGTATAAATTCATGAACGGAGAAAACCCATTTCCTCAAACCGATTTCATTCAAGGCAGGTAAGGCATGATGAGATGCCAATTACTGAGAATTTATGTGCTTAATTTAACTTACACTTCATATGGAAGAGGACCTTTCTGTGGTTGGTTTCACCACAGGCCAGAATGACAGCGATGTGTTCAGATTTGTACTGAATCCTCATATTGAATTGAGAAAATGGGAATATGTAACCATCAAAACTGGAGAGTTTTCCATTATAGGAAGAGTGGAGAGGCTCCAGTCATTCAATGAAATGATTCAGGAAAGCATCAGCTATGAAAAACTTAGAGAGATAGTGGAAACCATATCATCGAAAAGCGTTGATATTGGAATATGCAGAACTGTGGGTACCCTTGATTCTTCAGGGAATGTTTCCAAGGGAAATCGAATACTCATAAGGCCAGGGGTTCCAGTATACAGATCAACGGAAAATGAGATGAGGACATTATTTGGATATGATGGTGACCAATCAATCATTCTTGGAAATTTAAGCAACTATTCCTCCGTAAGTGTGGGTGCATCCCTCAATGGGCTGCGCAGGCATGTGGCCATAATGGCACAGACCGGTGCGGGAAAGAGCAATACCGCCGCTGTTATGATAGAAGAGCTCATGGCAAAGGGCGCGACCATAATTGTCCTTGACCCTCACGCTGATTATGCACTGATGAAGGCAGAAAAAAACATTGGAAATTTCACCAAGGTTTTTAAAACGCCCCTGAGCACGGGCAGATACAGCGAAGAACTGAATGCCTTAACAGAACAGTTTACCCTGAGGTTTCAGGATCTTGATGAAAATGATCTATTCGACATAATGAGAATAGATGAGGAGTGGACAACACTGAGGGAAATTACAAGAAAAACCCTTGAGGGAACAAAGGGAAAGGGGGACCTTGAGGATTTCATAAGATCCTACCAGAATCTGGAAAAGGCAGACAGAGGAAGGATTGCTGGGAGGATATCCCTGCTGAAGGCTTTAAAGGGCATATTTGGAAATACAACAACAAAGCTCGAGAACTATCTCAGAGAAGGCCAGCTGTCCATTCTGGATCTTTCCGGACTTGATCAGGATGTGATGTCATACTTCTGCCTGAGGGTTCTTGATGAAATATATGATGCCAAGGTTGCCGGCACATTCAAATATCCAGTTTTTGTTTTCATTGAGGAGGCTCATAACTTTGTGGGCAGAGATATGAAAGGAAAACTTTCAGATCTGATCAAAAAGATTGCCTCGGAGGGGAGGAAATTTGGAATGTTTCTGGTTGTTATAACCCAGAGGCCAGGAAAGATTGATCAGGATGTTTTGAGCCAATGCAATTCCCAGATAATATTGAGGATTACCAATCCAATGGATCAGAGGGCAATTGAGGAGAGCTGCGAAGGTGTAAGCGCCAGCGTCATAAACGATCTCCCATCGCTCAACACAGGAGAGGCAGTCCTGGTTGGTGAATTTGTGAAATTCCCGGTGATAGTAAGGATCAGAAAGAGAGAGACAAGGGAGGGTGGAGGAGACATAGATGTGGTTTCCCTTCTGAGGGAATCCCTTGAGGCAAGGGAAAGAAGAATCAATCCGGATGAAAACAGGAAAAGTATAAGGAAACTGCTGGAGGAATAAAATGATGTTTATTTTAATCTCACTTCTTCCCTCTTGACCTTAGAATGGAAATGAGTGCCCCGGCCACCGTGAGAATGGATCCAGAGTAGAACACAAGATAAAAGGCATGCATGAGTGGTACGGACACTACCCCGGGAAACCATGTGTTGCTTTCTATTACATTCAGCGTTGTGGGTGATATGGATGGGGGAATATTTTTCATGGAACTGATCAGGGCAGCTGCCGGATTTATCCCCAGAAATGCCCCGAATATGGCTACAGTTGGTGGCATATGGGACAGATAGGGCGAGAGGGCACCTGCACCTGCAGCCTTAAGTGATGAGGATATCCTTGAGGGGAGATCGGTTGCAAGACCTGCTATGAGTATGCTGAAAAAAGCACCCATGCTTCCCACATATCCCGTATTTCTCATGTTATTTAGCATTCCTGAGGCAGAACCTCTTTCCTCTGGCGGAACAGAGGACATTGCGGAAGATAAATTGGGTGAATTGAAAAGACCGTATCCTGTGCCAAACATCGTTATTATGATTCCCATCCATATGTAATCAAAATTATAGGGCAGAAGAGTCAAAAGGAAAAGGGAGATAGCTGAAATAACCATGCCAGTTAAGGTAAGTGCCCATGGGCCTGTGCGATCAGAAAGCCTTCCCGCAAAAAGGCCAACAAGGCCCATGCTTACAGTCATTGGGAGCATATAGACCCCTGCCCAGAATGGTGTGGATGAATAGGAATAGCCATTGAGGGGAAGCCATATGCCCTGAAAGAGCAATGTCAGCATATATAGAAGACCCATCATGGTCATAGCAGATATGAACCCCGTAAGGGAACCTATGGAAAAATCCCTTCTCCTGAACAGTTTCAGATCAAACATTGGACTGGGTGTTCTTTTCTCCCACAGGAGAAATATGCCAATAATTATGATGCCTGAGATCAGAGCAATATCCACCAGGGGGTTGCTCCAGCCCATGGGGCTCCTGCCGTAGGGAACTATGCCATATGTGATCCCAAGAAGAAATATGATAATGCCAGCACCAAACAGGAAATTTCCAGCAAGATCTATTTTTTCTTTCTTTCGCACAGAATTATCCTTAAGCTTTGCATAGGACCAGATGGTGCCAAATATTCCGAGAGGAACGCTCAGTAAAAAGACATCCCTCCAGTATATGGTTGAAAGAATTCCACCAAGAACTATGCCAAGGCTCACGCCAGATACGGAGGCTACGCTATTTATGGATATGGCCAGCCCTCTCTCGGATGGCTCAAAATTGTCCGTTATAATGGCAAAGCTGTTTGCCATGATGAAAGAACCACCCACAGCCTGAATCAGCCTGAAAAATATTATCTCTGCTGCCCCTGCATCTCCCCTCCCAGGCGTCAGATACAGGAGGATGGAGCCAGCCGTGAATATGAGAAAACCCATGTTGAAAAGGCGTACACGTCCATACATGTCTGATATTTTACCAACAGTAAGAAGCAGGACGGATACTGCAATCATATAACTCATTATTACCCAGAGAAGATAGGAAAATGAACCGGGAGAAAGGGGATTCAATCCTATACCATTAAATATGGGAGGCAGAGCCACAATTATTATGCTTGTGTTTATAGTTGCCACAAGCTGCCCCAGTGTTGTATTGGATAGGGCAATCCACTTTTGCTGAACCATATTTTCACCTGCAATTTTACTCAAATGGAATTTTAGAATAATGCTGGAAATAGACCTTTCCAATATTGCATGAAAAAATAAAGATGTTCCTTTTATCCCGTTTACATTTTAAATTTTGCATGAAAATTAAGAAAAATTTCACAGTCCTATTTAAAAACACTATTTTGCCCATTTTCTTACCTGTCGGGAAAAGATTTTAAGTTGAAGCATGCATATTGTAATGGTTGTTGCGAAATGGCTAGATTTATGCATGTTTCAGATACTCATCTGGGCGCCGTCCAGTATGGAATGGAGGAAAGGGAAAATGATTTTTATGAGGCTTTTTCAGAGGCAATCGACACGGCCATAGAAAATGAGGTTGATTTTATAATACATTCAGGAGATCTTTTTGATTCCAGCAGGCCTTCAAACAGAGCACTTCACGTTTTGAAAGAAAATATTCTTAAGCTTTATGATAAAAAGATCGAAATGATATGCATCCCGGGAGATCATGACAGACCCAGAGGAAGGGATCTCACCGCTCATGGAATTTTTGACTTTGTTGGATTGAGAATGATTGGAATGGATGATCTTGAGTTCATGAAAAAGGGAGATGTGGATATAGGTGGAATAGGCAATATGAAGCTTTATCAGGCAGACCAGCTCAGGCAAATATACAGCAGGGCAAACGAAATAGCCGCAGGCATGAAAAACTGCATTTTCATATCCCACCAGGCCATTGACCCTTTCTTTCCTGAGGAACAGTGTGAGGCAAAGAAATCCGATCTTCCGGTGAATTTCACCTATATGGCCTTCGGCCATGTGCACCAGTTCAGATCGGAAAGAGTGGGAAAATCACTGTTTTCATACGCAGGTTCCACTGAAGTAAAGGCAACAAAGGAGATTCCAGGCCTTGTGAGGCAGGGAAAGGGCGTGAATATTGTTGATATGGATCAGGAGGCAAAAATAAACAGGATAAGGCTTAAAAGCACCAGAATGCAGTTCGATCTGGCAGGAAATATGGAAGAAATCTTTGCAAGGCTTGATGAAATAAGAGGAGATAATTATAAGAAGAAACCTCTGATAAATATGACCTTTACAGAAAAAATAGAGATGTCATACCTGAAGGAAAAGATGAAAGAGTATTCAGAGGATATGATCATAAGGCAGCCAAGGATAGAGGTTAAGAAGGATCAAAGCCAGGTAGACCCTGGAAATGCCAGAAGGCAGGTTGATCTATTCATCAATTATTTTAAAAGCGAAAAAAAGGGCAATATTGCCTATGAAATTTTCAAGGATCTTAAAAATGGAGAATATTCCGATGAACTCATACTGAAACTTGCGGAGGAGGGTTACAATGCTGATTGAAAAGGTTGAAATGAAGAATTACCTTTCGCACAAAAACAGTGAAATCGGGTTCTCCACAGGTGTGAATATTATAATAGGAAAGAATGGCGCAGGCAAATCCTCCGTTGTGGATGCCGTAAGACTGGCTCTTTTTGGAAGCTCAGACATGGAAAGGAGGATTGTGTCCTACAGGGAAACGGAAGCTACGGTAAAGTTCAGATTCAGGCACAATTCCCACGAATATGAAATAATAAGGATTATTGAAAATAAGAGGGGAAAGGAAAACACAAAAAGAGCCATAATTTATAGGGATGGAGTCAGGCTGGGTGAGGGTGTTACAGAAGTAAACCAGGCCGTGGAAAGAGAGCTGGAAATGGGCAGGACAGCCTTCATAAATTCCGTATATGTGAAGCAGGGTGATATAGATCGCCTTATCACCTCAACCCCTGCTCAGAGAAAGGACGTTATGAGCGAAATCATTGGCCTGAAGGATTATGAAAGGGCCCTGAAAAATTTGGACCCAATCCTGAAAAATCTTGAATTTGAAATAAGGGATTTTCCACAGAAAAAGGATCAAATCAAAAAGATCGAGGAGGATCTTGGACAGCTTAAGGAAAACTTAAGGATAAGCTCTGAGAAGATTGATGAACTCAATGTAAAGAGAGGGGATCTTGAAAGACTCAAAGATCAACTGAATGGGAAAATGGGTGAATTCAGAAAGATCAGAGAATATCTTTCTGGACTGGAAAAAAACCTTGCTGCCCTTGAGATGGAGATAAGGAAAAAAGAGATAGATCTGGATTTATTGAAAAAGGAAGAGTTAGAATTTATAAAAATGAAAAAGGAACTTGATGAACTTCAGTCAGGTCAGATTTACATAAAAAGAAACGAAATCAGAAGAATCCTGTCCCTCATGAAAGATATGGAAAAAATTGAAAATGATCTTAAGGAACTTCAATCAGGAAAGGAAGAAAACCAGAATAATAAAAAGAGGCTTTCTGAACTTGAGCCCAATTACATCCAGTATGTGAGCAATAAGGAGAAAATTTCCAGTCTGCAGGGAGAGATTGAGAGATATGAAGAAGAAAACAAAAATTTTGAGAGACAGAAGGGTGCTTCCGATAATATGGAAAAGAGAATATCAGAGATGGAGGAAAGGAGGGAGCTCCTGAAGAGCAGACTCAGGGACAGGATTGCCATTGATAAAATTAATGAGGAAGATGTGCAGCAGCAGGTTGAAAAACTCAGGGATGAGATAAGGAGATCAGGTGAGACAAAATCAGAAGAAAATGCAAACATTTCTCAGTGGAAAATCCAAAAGGAGGAAATGGAGGAGAAGGTCAGGCAGCTGATGAATCAATCGACCTGCCCACTCTGCGGAAGAGAGATGGATGACCACACCCACGGAGATATCCTTCAATCATACAGGCAAAAAATAGAAGAGTTGATAGAGAAAATTAATTCTTCGGAGAACCATATTAATGCACTTTCAAAGAAAATCAAAAAGAGCGAGGATCTCTTAAATGTAATGGATTCAAGGGATCTGAAGGACTATTTCCAGAATGAAAAGGATCTGGAGAAATGGAAAAAGGAACTTGATGAAAACCATAAAAACCTTGAAAGACTGAAAGAGTTCAACAGGAAATATATGGAGATCAAGGGAAAGATTGATTCCTTAAGGCATGAAATGGAAAAACTCAATCAGCCCTATACCGATTATATAATGCTTAAGGGAAAGGTCGAGGGTTTTGATGAAAAAACAATGGACAGGAAGATATCTGAAAAGATGATGGAACTTGAAAAGATAAAAAATGAGATTGAAGGTATGGGTGATTCAAGAATTCTGGTTGAGAATGGTGTGAATGAAAATGAAATTAGGAAAGTTGAAGAACAAATAGAAAAGATTGCAAGAAAAATCCAGAGCAGCGATTTACAGAGCAGGATAACAAGGATTGCCACTGAGCTTGATAACACCATGGGGGAAAGGGACAGGCTTAAGAATGAAAAATTGGAAATGGAAGAAAAACTTGGGAAGGAAGATGAAGTTCAGGGCGAATTGAGCAGGGTAAATGCAAAATACAGGGAAATAGTAGAGCAACTGAATGGGGAAATAGAGAAAAGATCCGGAATGAATAGTGAAATTGAACAGAAAAAAAGGATGAAGCAGGAATTGGAAGAAGATGTAAGGAATGGGGAAAGGAAAAATCGTCAATATGAGTTTCTTTCCAATCTCAGGAGGGCCATATCAAGGGATGGGATTCCAAAGGCATTGAGGGGCATGGCTGTGGAAAGCATTTCAGCCCAGGCAAGAAACATCATTTCAAGATTCAACCTTTCCATCGAGGATGTAAGCCTTTCGGATGATCTGGATGTGGAGGTAATGCAGGATGGATCTGTGAAGGATATATCCCAGTTGAGTGGTGGGGAAAGAACTGCTCTGGCCATAGGCATAAGGCTGGCCATAGCAAGGTATCTTGGTGCAAGCATGAACACCATAATAATGGACGAGCCCACAGTTTTCCTTGATGAGGAAAGAAGGTCCGATCTGAGGGATATTATAAAATATTCCATTAAGGAATTGAGTGAGGAAAACATATTTCCTCAGATAATAATTATAACACACCATGAGGAACTTGAAACCGCAGCTGATATAGTTTATGAAATCAAAAAAGAAAGAGGGGTCTCAGAAATTGAGATTATGCGCTGATTATGAGGAAGCCTCGTAATCAATAATTTCCTCTATGGATGTGCTTCCGGCATTGCCAATCCTTTCTGGCTCCCTTACCCACGTGTAGAATGTTACAACAAAGGCTGCAGCTATCATAATTATTCCAATTATTGAAGCAAAATTGTAAGGGTAGGACGGGAGTGGAATTATATCAGAAATTAAGACATAAATCAGCGCTGCAATTGAAATCAGTGGTATTATGAGATAACCTGCAAGGGATCTCATATTCATTTTACCTTCTCTGAAAGTTCCCACTATGAGGCTTGCCGACGATATGGATCTTATAAGGAATGAAAAGAATGCGTCTGAGAAAAGAAGTACATATCCACCGGTTACAGGTCCAAAATAAAGACCAAAGGACAGGCAGAGAAATATGGATATGGCCAGTATGAAGAATAGTGTATTTACAGGTGTGCCGTTTCCGTCAACCTTTGAGAAGGATCGGGGAAATATAACTCCGTCCCTGGAAAAGGCATAGAAGATTCTTGTCATTGATGTACCCATGGATATGTTATTTCCCATGAAACTGTTGACAGTAAAGATGAAAAGAAGAATAAACATGATGGGACTCAACTTATTAAATAAAACAAGGCCATTATCCAGTGAGTTTCCAAAGGATGCCATGTCTGTATAACCCCAGGAAACGGTCATTGCATATGTCAGGAAAATTATGGTTCCCCCTATGATGAGGGATGAAATGAGGAGGGACTTTGGTACATTTTCCCTGGGAGTTTTTGTTTCCTCAGATATGGATGTCAGGGCTATGGACAGGCCTATAAATGTTACAACTGATAGGGTAAGGGAATGAATGAAACCATATATGCCACCCTTTGCGATCATGGGATTGAACACTTCCAGAGTATTCCCCTTTCCAGCAAGAATCACAAGCCCAATCCCTCCAGCAATTAAAATCAGGAATTCCGCCACACCGGTTATGGTCTGATATGATGTGGAAAATCTGATTCCCCTGTAAAGAATGAAAAATGTTATGACATTTAATAGAAGAACTATGGGTATCCAGAGGTAATCAGTAACAATCTGGGAATCAAATATATCGAAAAATGCTGCCAGACCAAGCATTCCGAAGCCTGCATAGGCAAATATGGTTCCAAAGAGAAGGTTCCAGCCCTCGAAGGTTGCCATGAAACCCCCAAGACCCTTGCCCACATAGGTCAAATCACTTCCGGCAGAGATATATTTCTGTGAAAATCTGTAGGAGGTGTTCAGAATTGCCAGATAAATGATAAAACCAATAAGGATGGAAAGGGGTGTTGCCCCCAGTGCCACCAGTGCTATGGCACCCAGAAGAAAGGCGATGTCTGCAGCAGGAGCAGTCATTCCCCATCCCTGCCAGATCAGCCTGCTCTTCCCAAGTATGTTTCTTTTTAAATCACCGGCCATTTTTCATTATCTCCCTTATAATGTAAAAATTTTTTGTAGTTTGCTCAAAAAATCTACATCTAAATTCAAAAACAATAGTGAAATTCATTTATATATATGGGAATTTCCTACCCATATTCAAGGAGGTTCATCACCAAATTGAACAGTTTATTTCATTTAATGATTGAAACAATTCAACCAGGCGTTTTAAAAATTTTTAAACTGTTCGATTCATATGATTTTTTCCCTTACCTTCATCATAAGAGATTTTGGGTCCGGGTCATTAAACGGATAGAATATATAGACAGGGAGATTTTCAACATAAAATGTGTCCGGGATAAACTCTTCTCCTCTCCTGATTAATTCTGCCCATTCCTCATAATCCTCCTTACCCATGAGACTCATGGAAAGGGATTTCATGAAATCGACCGCAATTTCCTGTTCCCTCATGCCATTTATGCAGTATGCTTTCAGCATGGAAAGCTGATAGAATGCCCGAATTGTATGGATAAATCCCCTATCATTATAATCATCTATTATCTGAATAGCTCCCATGAAATTATGCATGGCAATGTTTATCATTACGCCCGTCAACATGTAATTATAATCCTCAGGATTTGATTTTCTTGCCTCCTCATTCTCTTTCCTTCCGTCTTCTCCAAGAGCAAAGGACATTAATATTGACCTGAGTTGATGTATGGGTGCCCTTGAAGGATCTATTTTTTCCCATTTCTCTAAAATTCCATCTGCTTCCTTCGCCGTATCATATGTAATTTCACTGGAATGCATCATGAGAATGGCTTTTATAAGACTGTTAAGCCAGTTCTCGTCAATCTTGATTGATCTCTCTATGAACAAAAGTCCTTCCTCTGGATCGCCTTCCAAAAAGGTTGAAACTGCCCTGAACATATAAAGAGTGCTGTCTCTTTCATTCAACGCAATGCATCTGTCAAGAAATTCATTTTTGAATATGTAGTCAAATATTTCCCTGGTTACTCCATAATCAGATTCTCCCATTAATTCTACTAAAACCGGAACCCTTTCATCCGTGTATAAAATCTGCAACCTGTGTGAAGACATGTTCAGGATTTTTTGGAAAAAATTCATCTTTCTGGAATTCTCCCCATTGCCTATTAAGAATTCAGTAAGCATGGTAAAAAATGCGGTGGGATCGCCATCCCTTTTCAGGATTTCGTAATTCTGCATAAGGGCTAAATAATCATCAAAATTCTTTCCATCTATTTTGTCAAGCAGGTACTTATTATATTTCAGGGCACTTTTGACGTCCCCAACTGCAAGATTTGCCTCCGATAAAAAATAAAGGGATAGGGGATCTGAATTTCGCTCCTTAAGCAATTTTTCCCCATATTTTGTTACATTCTCTCCATTATTCAAGACAGCATTGGCGTAAATCAAAGTTATTAGAGAATCCTTATCTTCAGGATTCATCATCTCAATGTCACTCATTATTTTGAGTGCCTTCATTTCCCATTCAGGTTCCTTCAGATAAATAGTTGTCAGAGCGTAAATGTTTAGTAATATTCTCTTCTCATTAACATTATTTGATGCAAACTTAATTCCGGTTTCTATAAAATTTTCCAGATCCTGAATCCCCCCGGAATTTATGAGGCAGATGGCTTTGATTCTATACATTTCCGGCCGAACAGTTCCAAGTTTTATTGCTGAATCTGCATATTTCTCTGAACCCTGTAAATTTCCCATTTCGAAAAGTTTTATAGAATAAAGCTCTGGAAATGAACTCTCATGAGGGAATTTTTTCATTCCCTTTTCTATTATATTGAATGCCTCTTCGTTTCTTCCCTCAGAAAATAAATCTCTGGCATTTTCCAAAACTTTTTCTATTTTCATAATTTATAAAAGAGTTCTATACTTAAAATATTTTGCTTCCATAGATATATATTAATTGTTTTTAATGAAAATTTCGGAGGTTTTCTAAAACCCCCATAAAACAACATACCATTTATTCATGAAACATTGGATATATAATACGGGGGTATGTTCATCAACTGAGGGTTATGTGCCCCAATCACCTGCATTGTGGTTACATTTGGCCCTGGTGTGGCAACACAATAATAACTGGTACCGTCGTTATACCCGTATGTCGATATATAGTATACTTCATATTCAAGGGCTTCAAAGGAAACATTTGATATGTATTCAATAGTTTGGTTATATGGCACTTTTATTGAATCAGATGAAAACAATCCACCGTAAGCAATATTTGCATCATATGATGGCGTTGTGGACTGGAATGTACCTGACTGACCCTCAGTATGCTGTACTGAATTGAATTTCAGGGTTGGATTTGCAGAAACACTGACGCTGAAAAAACCAAATTCTGAATAGGAAGGAAGGTTCATGCTTGAATAGAGAAGTGGAAGCTTTCCTGTAAATGTTTCAATCTTAATCGTTTTATCAACAACAGAGGGTGTGCATGGGTTTGAATTTCCATTACTGCCTCCACCACCTATCTCCCTGAAACTCTTCTCCTTCAATATTTCAGCAGTTGCACTTCCATTGAGTTTTTCCTCAAATACTGGATGGGAGAGATTGAAATGGAGTGTGCTTGATAGATTTAACGGGCTTATTCCATTATGAAATTCGAACGATTCAATGGAATTGAATATTGGGTTGAATGGTGAATATTCAATGTTGTTGAAATAATCAAAACCGTATAATGTGTTGTTTCTTATGTATGAATATGTTGCCTCTTCCATTAATGATACCCTGTACCCCTGACCGGGTATGATTGATCTCCATATCTGTGCGATCCTCTGAAGTGTGATATTCACATATCCATCTATTATACCATTCATGTTTGATCTTCCATTGAACACATCTGCAATGCATGGATTGTCTGAAAGATTGTATGTTATATTTTTGCTCCCAAAATTTCCACCAAATGTGATCCATTCAGGATCAGGTGAGAGCAAGGTAACACTTGCATTTGCAGAAATAGGGCTTATGCCATCTATTGCTGCTGCATTCACTTCCATATCTGTTGTTTTAAATGAAAGTGTATCATCTAATTTTATTTCAATTTCTAACGAAGTACGCATGAATAATGGAAGCTTGCTTGATGTTTATTTATATCAATCATCAGATACTGTTCATTTCTATGGGAATACGGGTGATGAATATTCAGTCATTCCTTCCCTTTTTGTTGTAAAAGCAATTCCAGCATAATAATTTTTAAATTTACTGGAATTGATAAATGTTATTTTACCCACGGTGATCAGAAATTGAGGTTGAATCATGGTGTTATTCTCGAACATAAAGGGGAATTAATCCAAAGATACAAATCTCCCTTACAGGAACGGTGGAAAGTGAAATTCCATGTTTGGGTATATCTCAGACAGGATAAATAAGGATAAATTTCACCGGAGCAGTTTCATGAGCCAGTTTCCCGTGGAAAACCTGTTAATATTTTCATGAATAATGAGTTGAAAGAACTTTGACTGATCCGTGGCTC
>JAGDXN010000059.1:12171-28047 GCA_023256455.1 Cuniculiplasma sp. | reverse complement strand
AATGAACATTACAAGAAGGGCAATAAGGATCCACCCGAAATATTCAAGGCTCAGATAAAATAATAACATAAGGAAAGCGTAACTTATGTAAATTGCCTTTCTCCCAAGAATTCCCCGTAACACATGGCCACCATCCAGCTGGCCTACAGGAATGAGATTCATTGCAGTTGCAAATATTCCAACCCACACTGAAAGGACCATAGGGAATACTGGTGGTTTAATTGGAAGAAAATCGAGGAGATGATATATGAGGGGATAGTTCAGGAAGAAGGGAGAAAATGTTTTCACATGTACCATTGTCTTTTGGAGATAATTGGCTACAAAAAGAAGGGGGAATGCTGTCAGAAAACCTGCAATTGGTCCTGCTGCCCCGATGTTTGCCATAACCTTTCTGTTGGGAAAGGGATCTCTAAGAGAAATGAATGCACCGAAGGTACCTATGGAATATCCAAGAGGAATAAAGGGTATGAAGAATGGCAATGAAGCTCTTATACCATAATGTTTTGCAACAAAATAATGGCCAAGCTCATGCACACCAAGTATGGTCATTAAGGGTGCTGAGAAGAAAAGTGCGCTGTAGACCAGTGTTCTTCCAACCAGATCAGGGCCAGGTTTCACAAAATCCTCAGAAAACAGATATCCGGCATACAGGGTTGATAATATTGTGAGGATAAGAAGTACAATGTTAACTCTGTTTGATGTGAATTTCCTCTGGGGCATCCTGGATACCACAATATAGTGCTCATAATCCATAACCATCTGCGGTATGTATCCCATAGGAACAAGAACCCTGCTTAATTCCCCGAATTTTTTTGATATATCAGGGTTTTCGGTATCCAGAAACTTGAACTTTATTGTAAATGGAGAAACCTCAATCTCATATGTTTGAATATATTCCTTTACAGTAGATATGATATCCCTCACTGCAGGATTTTCCAGCTCCACATCAGAACTTTTTTCCATTGGCTTCCGTCCCATTATTTATCTTTTCCCCGATCTAACGGGAACCATTCATTATCCTGGTTCCACTGACCCACGGGGAACTTTTTGCCCTCCTCTGATCGGCATTTCACAGCAGGAAACGGATCCTAAACTCGTGCAGAGGCCCATTATGGAAAGGCAATTTTTAGCCCTGAGTCGTCATACACCATCATTTATCAGACGTACTATTTTCAAGGGCATCTGGATATGATAATATTTTAATTAAGTTTTCTTGATTCGCATTTATGATATGATAATGTTATATTGCTTAAAACCCAGGGATATGGTTATATGTCATAAAGGCAATCCAGAATTATGAAGACGCTAACTCTTGGAAAGACGAAATTAAAGGTGCCTGTAATTGGATTTGGGGCCTGGCAGGCCGGTGGAATTGGATGGGGAAAAGACTTTACTGACAGCGATATTGTCGAGGCCATAAGGTATTCCATAAAGAACGGTGCAAATTACATCGATACGGCAGAGGTTTATGGAATGGGCCATTCAGAGGAACTTGTCAGGAAGGCAACTGAGGGACTGGACAGAAAGGATTATATTATTGCCACGAAGGTTGCCCCACCCCATTTCAGGCATAAAGACATAATTAAAGCCTGTGAAGCTTCATTGAAAAGACTCGGAACAGATTATATAGATCTTTACCAGCTTCACTGGCCAGACAATTATGTTCCATTAAAGGAAACAGTCTCAGCCATGGAAAAACTGGCTGATGAGGGCATGGTTAAATATATCGGCGTATGCAACTATCCTGCACCTTTGCTCAAGGAGATTTTGAATCACCTGAAGAATCATGATCTTGTTTCAAATCAGATGAGATATAACATACTTCAGAGAGAGGTGGAAGAAGAAACATATCCCTTCATGAAAGAGAACAAAATAACCATGATCGCTTACAGCCCCATAGCCAAGGGCCTTCTTACTGGAAAGTACAGTGAAGACCATCTGCCCTCTGATGAAATAAGAACATCCGATCCACTTTTCAGGAAAGAAAACGTTAAGGCAATATCCCAGCTGTTGAAAGATATGGATGAAATGGCGGAAAAATACAGGACTGATATGGCATCCATAGCACTTGCTTATCTTATAAAGAAAGATGCCATGGTAATACCTGGAGCAAAGAATAGCAGGCAGGTTGAAAGCAATCTCAGGGCAGAAAAAATTGAACTTACGTCATCAGACATGGAAAAACTGGAGAGAAAAATTGAGTTGAACTATTTCTAACCCTGGGATCTAACTAAAAAAATTTCTAAAATACCAAATTATATTTTTCCCCTGAATTCCTAACTTTTAATTAGAAAAAGTATATCATGAATTGGCGAAGAAAATATGAAAACTGTAGCTTTTGGAGTGGATCAGCCCCATGGGCAATTCCACAGAATGGATATTGAAAGGAGAGAAGTTGGAGACAATGATGTTTTGATTGACATACAGTATTGCGGAATATGCCACAGCGACATACACACTGCAAATGATGAGTGGGGTGGTGCAGTCTATCCTGTTGTGCCCGGTCACGAAATTGTGGGAATTGTAAAGGAAACTGGAAAAAATGTTACAAAGTATAAGAAAGGAGACAGAGTGGGAGTTGGCTGCATGGTTGATTCATGCAGAACATGCAATGAGTGCAAGAATGGAAACGAACACTATTGCGATAACACAATATTCACATACAACTCCCCTGATTCAAAACTTGGTGGCATGACATATGGAGGATATTCCGGGGAGATTGTTGTGGATAAGGATTTTGTTCTTAAAATCCCTGAAAACCTTGACTTTGCAGGAACTGCGCCCCTTCTATGCGCTGGCATAACAACCTATTCTCCTCTGAGATTCTGGAACATAAAGGAAGGAGACAGGGTTGCAGTTGCCGGTCTTGGTGGTCTGGGTCACATGGGCGTTAAACTTGCAAAGGCAATGGGTGCAGAGGTCACTGTATTCACAACATCACCATCAAAGGTTGATGAGGCCAAAAGGCTTGGTGCAACCAATGTTGTAATATCAAAGGATAGGCAGGAACTGAAGAAGCACAGGGGTGAGTATGACTTCATACTTGACACCATACCTGCAGTGCATGACCTGAATCTGTATCTTTCCCTTCTCAAGCCTGAGGGCGCCCTTGTACTTGTTGGCCTTCCAGAGAAGGGCAATTCCTATAATGTGTTTGCAGGTGCACTGGTTGGAGGAAGAAAAACCCTTGCAGGATCAAATATAGGGGGAATAAGAGAAACTCAGGAAATGCTTGACTTCTGCGGTAAACACAATATCACTGCGGATATAGAGATGATAAAGCCTGAGGAGATCAATAAGGCATATGACAGAGTTGTAAAATCAGACGTAAAATACAGGTTTGTCATCGATATGAAAAACGCAAAGAATTGATTTTTTAATTTTTTTAATTAAAAATTTATAAGAGATCACTGGTTCTTTTTATCTGCTACATAAGAATTCAAAGACAGGGAAGAAAGGAGCATTACAGAAATGAAGAGAAGAGAAAAGGCCAGGGATATGGAAAATGTTGAAATGGAATTTGTTCCAAAACCAAAAAGGTAGTTCCAGCCTATGTTTTCAATTAAGTTATGGGAAGATGATACAGGCAATCCAAAAAATACATCGCTGAGCATCAGAATGGCAAAAATAAGTGATCCTGCAAATAAACCAGGTTGTGAAATTCTCCCTAACCAGGATTTTTTCCTTGAAAGGCCATAGGCTACCAGGGAAAGGATAAGAAAGGCTATAAGACCATAGAAATGATCAGGTGCGAGATCCCTCAAACGTGAATCGAATATTATCAGATAAAGTGAAAAGATTGATGTTACCGCAATGGCACCTCCCTTTATGTATTCCACTTTTTTGCCGGAATATAAATAACCCAGAATGAAAAGAACTATTCCTGTAATTATTACAGCAATGCCTGCGATAAAGGGTATGTTGGAAGAAGGTACCTGTGTTGAAACATAATTGACGCTTATACTTACATTGGAACTTGAGGGATCAGCCCCTGTGGCATATATCAAAATATGATATGTTCCTGTTGTGGCCGATGAGGAACCTGTTATGGTCAATATACCACTGAAAGGAGGATTTCCTGAGGATTTGCTGAAACTTAAGATCAACCCCCCAGAACCGGAATATTTCAGCTGAGTCAATCCTGAAGTTCCAGAGGATAAATTCACATAATAGTTTATTTCTGTGCTGTTTGTCCCCTTAAGGCTAATGGTTGTGGACGACAGAGAAAGGGAGGATTTCCCTGAAACATTCTGTACAGCTGTAACATTAACTGTCAATGATGGACTGTTTGTGGATGGATCATCCCCTGTTGCCTTAAATGTCACAGTATATGTCCCTGGCGAAATGGACGAGGATACGGATATTGTAGCTGTTCCGGAAAAGGTTGGATCGCCCTCGGGATCGCTGAATGAAACTGTTATTCCTGAAGGAGCCGATGCAGAAATGCTTGTTCCCCATGTTGTTCCTGAGGACAGGGAAACCTTATAGCCCACTGTGGAGGAAGAGCCCTGTGGAATTGTTATGGAACTGGATGAAATTGTGATAGTAGAAGAACCTATGGATGAGGCTGCTGAGATTCCTGACATTGATGCAAAAAAGAAGATTACTATGATACAGGTCACTAAAGTCAATTTATTCATATTTTTTATACAAAATCCTAATATTTAATAATTATGCATTCATAACAATTATTAAATATAAGCAAAAAAAAGGGATCATTTTCCTGAATTTTCTTCCTTATAATTTTTGAGCATTTTTATGAGGGCATCATAGGAAAGAAGGGCACACTTCTCCCTTGCAGGCCCAAGTTCAAGACCAAGATAGGAAAGTATATCCTTTTTGTTCATGTTAAGGACATAATCCACATCCTTACCCTTGACCCTTTCTGAAAGTATGGATGCAGAGGCAACGCTTATGAGACAGCCATTGGCCACATATTTTATATCCTTTATCTTCCCGTCTCCCAGTTTTAGATACATTGCGATGGTATCACCACAGGTTGGATTTGTCTCCATTATGTTTTCATCCGGATTCTCAATTTTTCCAAAATTTCTTGGCTCTTCATAATGCTCATCAATTATTGCGCTGTAAATTATGTCTTCACTCATCTTATCATCCTCCTTCCTATTTTTTCTATGGCGTTGAATAAATGATCAACATCCTCTCTTGTATTGTATATATAATAGGATGCCCTGGCTGTGGCATAAACCCCAAGGGAAACGGTCTGTGGCATGGCACAGTGATGGCCCGATCTGAGCTCAACACCCTCAATGCGGTCTGCCATATGGGAAATATCATGGGGATGAACTTCGTTTCCAAATGGCTTCCCATCCTTTGAATCCTTTTTGATGTTGAATGTGTATATACCGCCTCTTATCTCCGGATTTCTGGGACCGTATGATCTCAGGGCCGGTATATTCAGTTCCTCCTCCCTCCTGAGGGTATAGGAGATCAAATCCTTTTCATGAGCACGGACATTTTCCATACCAAGCTTTTTCAAGAAATCAACTGCAGCTGAAAGCCCAATTGCCCCCTCAATATTTGGAGTGCCTGCCTCAAACTTTTCTGGTATATCTGCGGGTGTGAAATGATCCTCAAATACCTCCTTAATCATTTCACCGCCGCCCATATAGGGAGGCATTTCTTCGAGAAGTTCCGGTTTACCATAAAGTACCCCTATGCCTGAAGGGCCGAGCATTTTATGTCCTGAAAAGGCCATAAGGTCGCAGTCCAGATCACTGACATTTACCGGCATGTGAGGTACGCTCTGGGCAGCATCAACAATAAATATTATTCCCCTGTCGTGAAGATTTTTTCCCATTTCATTCAGATCATTTATTGTCCCAAGAATGTTTGAAGCATGGGTTATGGAAACGATCTTCGTCCTGTCAGTAAGATATTTTTCTACGTCCTCCCATTTTAAATTGCTTTCAACATTGCTTTCCATCATTTTCAATCTTATCCCGGTATTCTGGGATGCGATCTGCCATGGAACAATGTTAGAATGGTGTTCCATCCTTGAAACAATTATCTCCCCATCCTTCCCAATCATTCTGGAGAGGGAAGAGGCTGCCAGATTCAGGCCTTCTGTGGCATTTCTCACGAATATGGTCCCTTCTGGCTTTCCACCTATAAAACTTGCAATATTTTCCCTTGATTTGTTATAAAGATCTGTTGCTTCTTCACCAATTCTATATACACCCCTGTGAACGTTTGAATTGCTGTTTTCGTAATAGGAAACAATGGCTTCAATGACCTCAGATGGCTTCTGTGTTGTTGCAGCATTGTCAAGATATATAATACCCTCTTTTTCGAAACGCTTGAAAATGGGGAAATGAGACCTTATTTCTTCAGGATCAAACATCTAATATCATCATTAAAAAATTGGATAAAAAATCAGAGCCTTATTCCTTCGGCATACTTTTCCACGGAAGCTCTGAATTTTTCATTTTTGCTTCTCTCTATGAGCGAACCGATAAAACCTCCTGTGATCAGGCTGGTGGCATCATCCTTTCCAATGCCCCTGCTTTCAAGATAGAGGATCTGCTCGGAGTCCACTGAACTTATGGCCGATGCATGCTTGGATCTGGTATTTGCATTTTTAATCTGGAGGCCAGGTTTGGAGTTTGCGTATCCATCCTTTGAAAGCAATAGAATTCTGGAATCATAGAATCCTGTGGAATTCACGCTTTCCAGTTCAATATCCACATTTCCCCTGTGTATTGTTGAACTTTTTCCAGTCACAACCCCTCTGACCTGAATATCCGCATTCACATTCTTTCCAATCTCAAAGCTGCTGTCCCTTATATCTATCTCCTGTGTTCCGTCACTGAAACTGGCTCCAAAGACCCTGTAATCGGAGTTATCGCCAATCTGCCTGGATTCAGTTGAAAATATTACCTTATCAGACCCATGGTTTACATGAAAGAGCCTTACCGTACTTTCCTTCTGCTGGAATGACCTGATAAAGGTGAAATCCACAACACCCAGGTTTTTATCCTGCAGGTAGTTGTAATCCAGTGTTGCACCATCTTCAAGAAATATGTATGTTGTTTTTCCATGGATTGCTCTGTCAGCCTTTTCATCTATGCTGAATATCTCCTCTGTAATTGTTACCTTTGAGAACTTGCCTACGATGATAATGTTCTTTTCAGATCCAGAAAAATTTTGCTCTCCGGAATAAATGGAAATATCAGCCTTTGTGTTTGGATCTACCCTTATAAAATAGCCTGAACTCCATGATGCGTTGATAAGGTATTCCTCCCTTTCCTTTCCCCTCTCTTCCCAGACATAGGCGGGAATATGATCAAGTGAATCAACAATATTCCTTACCGTTACACCTTTAATTTCATTTTTATGGGTTACAAATCCATTGACTATGTTCACATCATATTCCTTTTTTATTTCTGATTCGTACCTTTTCTTCAGGCCTGTGGCCATCACTTCAAGATCTTTTTCAGTATATTTCACATAGTCTTTTACAGTTGGACTCTCCTTGAAATTCCTCACGGGTGTTTTCAGGAAAAGCAGGAAGGAATCCTGCCTGTAATCATAGGCTGGATCCTTCAGCCTTGTTTTTAAAAGATCAGAGAACTGCTCCATGAAAGATCATCCCACTGCCCCAAGTTTTCCCATTTCAAGCTTCACAAGCCTGTTCATTTCAATGGCAAACTCCATGGGTATTTCTCTCATGACATCGTCAAGGAAACCCAGGACTATCATGGATGAGGCTTCATCCTCTGAGAGACCCCTTGACCTGAGGTATGTAAGCTCTTCTGTTCCTATTTTTCCCACAGTTGCCTCGTGGGAGAATGTGCCTGATGGTTCGTATATTTCGTCATGGGGATAGGTATATGACTGTGATTCATCGTTTATGAGAAGGGCATCGCACTGAACCCTGCTCCTTGAATTAACGGCACCCTTGTTCATCCTTAAGAGTCCCCTGTATATGGCCTTTCCATCCTCTATGCTTATACTCTTTGCAATTATCTTTGAGGATGTGTATGGAGCCATGTGAATTGCCTTTGCACCTGTATCCTTGACTGTGCCTGGACCTGCCAGTGATATGTTGAGATTTGAAGTTGTTGCATGAGGCCCTCTGAGATAGGATGATGGATATATCATTGTGACCTTTGATCCGAGAGATCCGCCGACCCATTCCATCTTTGCATTCTCATCCACCCATGCCCTCTTTGTAGGCATGTTGTAAACGCTCTTGGACCAGTTCTGAACGCTTGTATATCTGACATTGGAGTTCTTGTGTGCATATATTTCAACGATTGCACTGTGCAGTGAGTCCTTGTCCCATCTTGGTGCGGTGCAGCCCTCTATGTAATGCACGCTTGAGCCTTCATCTCCAACAACTATGGTGTGTTCGAACTGTCCTGTGCTTTCATTATTCATTCTGAAATAGGTCTGAAGTGGCATATCTATGTGCACACCCTTTGGAACATAGAGGAATGACCCTCCGCTCCACACGGCACCGTTGAGTGCTGCGAATTTGTTATCTGTCATTGGAACTGCCTTACAGAAATATTCCTTTACCAGATCTGGGTGGTTCTTCACGGCAGAGTCAAGATCCATGAATACAACACCCTTGTCTTCCCAGACCTTTTTAAGTGAATGATATACACCCTCACTCTCATACTGGGCAACCGATCCTGCAAGATATTTCTGCTCCATTTCAGGTATGCCAAGCTTCTCAAAGGTCTGCTTTATCTGATCCGGAACGTCCTCCCAGTTGTTTGCCTTTCTCTCGTCAGGCTTGTTATAGTAATTGGTGTTCTCCCAGTCGATCCCTGAAAGATCAGGGCCCCAGTTAGGCATTGGCTTTGACTGGAATACCTCCAGGGCTTTCAGCCTGAATCTTCTCATCCAGTCAGGTTCCTTCTTAATTTCTGATATCTCTTCTACAACTGCTTTGTTAAGGCCCTTCCCTGTTGAATAAATAGGGTTGTAAGTATCCCTGAACTCCCAGTCTGAACTCTTTGAGTTCTTCAATCCGTCAAGCAATCTTTCTATTTCTTCTTCCTTATTTTCTACCTGTACTTCCATCATCATCAACTCCTTATCCAGTCATAACCCTTCTCCTCAATCTGAAGGGCGAGGTTCTTGTCCCCCTCCTTTGCAATCTTTCCATTCACAAGAACATGAACAAAGTTTGGATCAATGTTCTTGAGTATTCTCTGATAGTGTGTTACAATTAAAAATCCAACTTCTGAGCTTGCATATTCTATAATTTCATCTGCAACAAGCTTGAGTGCATCAACATCAAGCCCAGAGTCGATCTCGTCCAGAATGACGATTTTTGGCCTGAGTATGGCCATCTGGAGAATTTCAAATCTCTTTCTTTCTCCACCCGAAAAGCCGTCGTTAACAGATCTTGAAAGGAAAGACTCATCAAGACCTACCTTCTTAAGATGCTTTTTTACATTGTCAAAGAACTGTGTTACAGTGGTCTTATCCTCAGGATGAAGCTGCTTGTATGCAGTTCTCAAAAATGATGATATTTTGACTCCCGGTATGGCTATGGGGCTCTGGAATGCCAGGAATAGGCCCGCTCTTGCCCTCTCCTCAGGTGTCTTATTTGTAAGATCAATATTATCCAGAACTATGGAACCACCCTCTATCTTGTAATCGGGATGGCCAACCAGGACATTACCAAGCGTACTTTTTCCTGCTCCGTTTGGTCCCATAAGGGCATGAATCTCCCCACCCTTCACTGTGAGATCAACTCCCTTCAGTATCTTTTTTCCGTCTACACTGGCAGACAGATTTGTGATCTTCAATTCAACCATAATTCTAAATGAGTTTAGATTATTTAAACACTTTCATGTGTTTAAATGAACAAAAGTTAATATATGGAGTTACATTAATTGATTATGGATGTTAATTTGACTGTCAGCCCTTTGCTGGGTGAAGTTAAAACCAGAATTCTCATTTATCTATCTGACGGAGAAAAGAGCATGGGGAACCTTGCATCCTATCTTGATATCAATAAGACTGCTGTAAAGGAACATATGGAAAATCTGGAAAGAATGGGATATGTAAGATCATTCTTTAAAAAGGAAAAGACAGGAAGGCCTTCAAAATATTATGAAATAACAAGATTGGGGATGGAACTTTTCCCGAAAAAGTACGCACAGCTCATGGAGGCTTTCATATCTGAGGTTAAGGATGAACTTGGGGAGATGAAATTGAACCTTATACTGGGCAAAGTCGCAGACAGGCTCATATCTTCCCCCGATCTGAAAATATCAGGAAATGAAAGGGAGGCAAAGATTGAAAAACTGAAAAGTTTCGTTGACACACTCAATAACCTTGGATATTACGCAAGAATGGAGATTGATGGAGAGATTGTGAGAATAATAAGGCATAACTGTATCTTTTATGAAATGGCAAAGACAAACGGCAAGGTAATATGCGACATTCTCGGCAAGGATATGATAGAAAAATCTGGTGAAAAGAATTTTACCATTGTGGAAAAATTCTCCGACGGTGGAAACAAATGTGTTGTAGAGGTTGATCTGGACAGTACAGATTCAACCTTATGAAATATTTAATCAAAGATTTGCAAGCATGTCCTCAACCGTTTTATCTATATCATACCTGAAACTGAAACCCCAGTCTCTCTTTGAATCTGAAATATCAAGGGAGTAAGGCCAGGATTCTGCTATTTGCTGCCTGAAATCTGGGTTATAGTCAACCTCAAAGTTCGGCTTGAATTTTTTTATTGAATTATATAGCATCTCAGGAGTCAGGGTGTAACTCATCACATTATAAGCAGTCCTTATGGTCAGATTCTTTGAATCTGCATGCATGTATTTTATGGTTGCCTCCATGGCATCCTGCATATACATCATTGGCAATGGCGTATCCTTCTTCAGGTAGCATATGTATGGAGCATTCTTTGCAGCGTGCCTTATCATATCCACCGCATAATCTGTTGTACCTGCTGTTGGTGGAACCCTGTAACTGATAAGCCCCGGATATCTCAAACTTCTCACATCAAGGCCATATTTGTCAAAATAGTACTGGAAAAGCATTTCTGCAGCAGCCTTGGTAATTCCATACATGGTTGTTGGTATGGAACTGTGCCTTACAGGTGCGTTTTCCTTTGGTGCATCCGGGCCAAACACACCTATGGTTGAGGGCACAAACACCCTATCCACATTATATTTAACACATGCATTGAGCACATTAACCGTACCCGTTAGATTAACACTGTAGGCAAGATAGGGGTCTTTTTCTCCCGATGCTGAAAGAATGGATGCAAGATGATACACCTGATCCGGTTTGAACTTCTCAAATATCTTTTCCGTAAGTTCCCTGCTCTTCACATCCAGATATTCAAAGGATATTCCATCCCCTTCCACTGTCCTCTGTGTAATGTCAGTGCATAATATCTCTGCATCTATGCTTGACCTTATTATTCTGATTAATTCAGCACCTACCTGGCCGTTGCTCCCCGTAATTAATATTTTGATCATCTCCAGTTCATATCCAGAAGCTTAAAAAATGCATTGATACGTAATACATGTTAAAATATCCCCGCTGGAAATGAAATAACTTCCCGGAAATACAGATAAACGTAATATAAAGGGGACTCATATTATAATTATATGGGCTCCCGTAAAATGGAACTTATTGCCATAGTTATGATTTCGGTGATGCTTTTTTCCTTTTTGATGCCTCCAGTTACACAGGATGGCAGTGCAAACAGGCCACATCCAGTGGATAAAAGATCAGTAATTCCATTGATTCAACATAATTTGAGCGAAAGCAGTTATGGGATCAGCGATTCAGTTCAGAACAGCGGACTTGTGTTAAATGTTTCCGATTATGATGTAACTAACGATACAGCCTCTCTTGGAAAATATTTGCAATGGACATCACAGTCCATATTTTATGATGGTTCATACTGGATTGTTGGAGGTTCTGACCTTGTAAGGATGAATGTCTCTGGAGGAAACAGCCTTTCTGCAGTCAGTGTACCTGGTGGATATTGCAGATTTGTGGAGCCATTGGGTCAAAATTTAATTCTTGGTGGGAACTATTTTGTTCCACCTGCAGGACTCTATGCATATTCGTACAATATTTTAAGTGGAACACTCACAAATATTTCCTACAATTTACCATCAAATACCATAGGGAAGGGTAGCGGATATGTGGTGACTGGGATGGCCCGGTGTGATGGATATACCTTTTTTGTATACAGCCGGGAGGGTTACAATGGGGTTTCATATGTCCAGAGGTTCAACCAGACATCTATTGTGAATGTAAGTGGATCCATAAGGATTGGTGGAAACCAGAATCCAACAGCTGCAGGCCATGGATACATATTCTTTCAGGGGGTCAACGGAGTATCCAATTCCATTCTTTATAATGTTACCACAGGATTAAGCATGGAAATTAATAATTCTAATTTGAATGATCAGAATGCAATTGACTGTCCGAATATGGTTGCCTATGGTTCAGGCAATTTTATAGCAGGAAGTGGATATCAGATATATGACTACAGTATGGCAACTGGAACAACTAAATTGTTAAACCAATACCCCGGTTACCGCCTTACTTTTGTTTCATCTGCCGGCAATGGAAGATTTCTGGCTGGAATCTTCAAAAATAATCATACAACACTCTTAGCCATTGAAAATGATTCTTTTTACGATCTTGGAAGCTATTATGGAATAATAAGTGATGGCACTTTTAACAATATCACCGGAGGAATCCTTCTTACCGGTAATGGAATGCAGAGCGGTCCTGTAATGTATTATCTTACACCCATTTCAACTGAGGTGTATTTTAATGAAGAGGGGCTTCCGTCAGGATCAGAGTGGGGAGTGAACATATCTGGATATAACAATATGACATTATATGGAAACAGCACAGAAATCAGCCAAATTCTGGACTATGGAAATTACCATATCAGGCCCATTTATCCCTTAAGAACATTCTATGCCCCGGAATTCAACCTGAGTGTTAACTACCAGGGCATTTCTGTTCTGATTCAGTTTAAACCCTATGACTATATTCTAAATGTCAGCGAGACCGGGCTTCCTTCTGGAACCCTGTGGTACCTTAACTTTACTGAGGACAATAGTTCGAACAAAATATACTATCACTCATATAACACAAGCCAGAATGTTATGCTTCAAAACGGAACGTATAATTATACCATAAGTTCTTCCCTTAAGTGCTGGATTTCTTTTAATAGTGATGGAAAAATAAGCATTTACGGCAATGATTCCACTCTGAATATTCCTTTTCTGAGAGCATATAAGGTATCATTCAATTTGATCTTTCCAGCGAAAAACCAGACATGGTATCTCAACATATCTCTGGATAGATCCCATTTCTTCAATATAACCGGAAATCAAACCAGATCCGAAGAGTATCTACCCAATGGAACATTCAATTATTCAGCTGCAACTGCCAACAAGAAATACCACAGCAATGGGGGGAATTTTACTGTTATGGGAAAAAATATCACTGTTAATGTTACATACCTTCCATATTATTATGTACTTTCCATTTTCAGGGAAAATGGAATATATGTGGGAAAATGGGGCGTCTTTATAAATAATTCAAATGCGTTCTACAACACAACCTCCAGTGAATTAAATGTGTCCCTTATGAATGGAACATATGATCTCAGATTCACCGATCTTGATAAAAAATATATTCCAAAAATTGTCACAATGAATATAACCATATATGGTTCAGATGTAATCATAAGGATTCATTTTGAGATCACATATGCAGTAACATTCACTTTATCAAAGCATGTTGCAGAACCATGGAATGTCTTTATATATAACAATACGGCAAATCTTTCGGGATTCATCCAATATAATCTGAGCAATGAACCCAATTCCATATGTGTACTTGTTCCAAATGGATCCTATCACTATGTCCCGGAATATGATGGAAGGGGCATAATATTTAATGTATCATCCCAATATTTCAACTTAACAGGGTCAGATCAGAATGTACAGGTGATTGACTACAACGCTTATCCACTGGAAATCTCAAGCACCGGCCTCTTCCGGAATATGACCTGGTACGTCAATCTTTCTTCCCCCTATGGAGGAAAGCACTTTTCCCCATATGCAAACCTGTCCATATTTTACTGCCTGCCAAATGGCACATACACATATGTATCTGGAAGTAAGGGGAATATTTTCAATCACCCATCCGGGATTATCACAATTGCCGGAAGAAACAGCAGTGTCAATATTGTATTTGTACCTGTAACCTATCCCGTAATTATTAAAGCCCTGAACCCTGCCTTTAGAAGTTTCAATATTAATTTTATGAATAAAGGGATTATAAGTGAATTGAGAAATAACAATTTTTCAATGGCCTATTCCGGCCTGAATATTGAATACCTGAAGGACAGTCTTGTTAATGGGACATACTGGATAAATGCTACCCTTTCCAATGGTACATACAGTATACATGATTTTAAATTTTCAATCAATGGGAGTTCGGAAACAGTTTACCTCAATCTTCTGCCTGTTCTGTACAAAATTGAGTTCATACCAGAAGCACCTTCAGGATCATCCGGGAATTGGGAAGTTGATAATTATTCCGGCTCCATAAATTCGCCCATAACATTATACAGAATTAATGGAACGTATAATTACAACATATCTGCACCACCTTCACTTTTTGTATCTAACAGCTCAGGAGAATATGCAGTGAATGGAAAAAATATAACCATATATGTTTACTTCAAGGGAAAGAATCAGATACAGATAATTGAAACCCAGGCCCTTAATGAAGTTTCAGAAATTATCTCAATTCTGTTGAATTCCTATATGACATTGCTGATCCTCGCCGTTATAATTATATCTGCAGCCACATCCTTCAGAGCATACAGATCAATCAGGACAGGTATTAAAAAAGGTACAAAATAAATTTAAGAAATCACACCATACTTAATTATGGATCTTAAACTTGGCGGAATGAACATACTTGTAACAGGAGCAGCAAAGGGAATAGGAAAGGAAATTGCCATGACCCTTGCAAGGGAAGGGGCAATGGTTGCGGCCAATTACAGATCAACCGAACCATCCTTTGAGAGGGAATTTTCAAAAAATATTCAAACATTTAAGGCTGACGTTTCCAAAAGGGATGAAGTCAGGAGAATGGCAAAAAATATTCATGATGAAATGGGACATATTGACGGAATCGTCAATAACGCAGGTATATGGTATCTTTTTCCCTTTGAAAATTTTGATGAGGATAAATTTGATCAGATCATGAATACCAATTTGAAAGGCACAATATACACAGTAATGGAGTTTCTGGATGACCTTAAGAAATCCAGATCGCCCTCGGTTGTGAATATTGCATCAAACGCCGGCGTTGGAACATCTGCATTGAATACCACTGCATACTCCATTTCCAAGGCTGCGGTCATAATGTTTACAAAGAGAATGGCCCTTGAAATGGCAGAGAACAAAATAAGATTCAATGCAATTGCACCAGGCTGGATTAAAACAGACCTGACTGTTGGTGGAAAAACCCTTGAAGAGATTGAAACAATGGAAAGAAGCTTCATTGAAAGGTCAACTGTTTGCAGAACTGGAAGGACCGAGGATGTTGCCAATCTTTCAGCCTATCTCCTATCTGAAGTATCTTCTTTCATGAATGGACAGGTAATTGTGATTGATGGCGGACGAAAGGATAACCTGACCCATTCACTGTGATAAAAAAATTCACTTTTTCTTTTTTACATCATTTTTATTTCCTTTCCTCTCTTCCCCCTTTTTCCCTTTCTCTGAATCATAATAGTCGCAGAATGAATTTATCTTGCAGGATTCACATCTCGGGCCTACAGGTTTGCATATGGTTTTTCCAAACTCGACC
>JAGDXN010000059.1:10025-12161 GCA_023256455.1 Cuniculiplasma sp. | reverse complement strand
ATCCGAGCCATAATTTCTCTGGAACTATTCGCCTGAGGATCATTTCCGTATCCTCAGGATTATGGGAATGGGATATTCCTGTCCTCATACAGATTCTCTGAACGTGGGTATCCACAGCGATGGCAGGTATTCCAAAACCATCTGACAGGACAACATTGGCCGTCTTTCTTCCAACTCCAGGGATTTCTGTGAGATCTTCAATGGTCTGGGGAACCTTGCCCCCGAATCTTTCCCTTATTATTTTTGCAGCATTAATGACCCTTTCAGCCTTTGCTTTTTTGAAACCAACCTTATCTATTATTTTCAGAACATCTTCATAACTGGCCTTTGAGAGACCATCCATATCATGATATTTTTCCTCAAGAGCCCTGGCTGCCCTGTCCGTAACCTCGTCCTTTGTCCTGTGAGACAGAATTGTTGTTATGAGCACCCAGAATGGTTCATGGAATTCAAAGTGGTGTTCCGGTGCCTGAGTCCTCATGAGATTTATCATCTCTTCCATATGCTCCCTGAAATATTTTTCAGTTCTTTTCATTCAATTCTATGATAGAAAAATATAGCATATTAATATGCCATATGGAAGGGAAATGGATTCCTATGACATTGTAATTTCAGGATGTGGTCTTTCTGCAATTTTTGCTGCCAGGGAGGCATTAAAGAATAATATGAAAGTTTTAATTGTTGAAAAATCCATAGATCTGTCCTTTCCTCCATCAGGATCGATGTTCATTTCATCTGATACATTCAACAAATATTTTGCAGGATACGAGAAATACATCTTTGGAAAATTCTCCATGGTTACGCTGAAAACCCAAAGCTTTGAAAACGATTACCTTCTGGAAAAGGGAAATGAAATAATTTCTTTGGACAGGGAAAAATTGCTGAGGCATATGGCTGCGGATATTTCCAGGCAGGGTGCCCAGATCAGAATAAGATCTTCATTGGAAAGCGCAACTTTTTCCAATGGAAAATTCAAAGCTGTTGTTTCCATTGAGGGGAAGAGGGAAGAAATTGAAACCAGATACATTGGGCTTTCTGATGGAAATATTAAAAACGGCGTTTTAAGTCACACTGAAGATTGCAGGATATATGAATACAGATCAACATATGAAAGGTACATTTCCACAAGGAATCTCGATTCAAGGTTTCTCATAGAACTCTCCAATTCCACATACAGGATCGAGGCTTCCAGCGGAAAGAATGTGGAAATCCTTCACACGGCCATTGAAAGTGATGATAATGGCAAAACTGTTTCAAGATTCAATTATAATGGTTTACTGCACAGCTGCTTTCCAAAGGTTCCTGAGGGATATATCCTCCTTGGAAATATGTATGGCACCGAAAGGATTCTGGGCAATTCAGTGAGAGATGTGATAAAATTATCCATAGATTCCATAAGATCCTGTTTGAATGGCAATACAGGTATGGAAGAGATCAAAAATGAATGGTACGAAATGAACCTCGAGGCCAAAAATCCAGATCTTGATCCCATAGATTCCATAAGGGAGAAAATTCCTGTTGGTCTTTAATTAAGGATGAACTTATGAAGAAAATCATATTATTTTTTTATAATCACCATCTGATTTCCATTACAGGATATTGCTTTCTTTTCTGTGTGTAGATATGGAGATTTAATATTGAAGAAAGGGGGATCGGGAAAATAATTCTATCTAAATCAATTATTATCCAGATCAATTCCGTTTAAGAGATCATTTCCCTTCATCTGGTTCTTTAACATCTTCTTAAGTGCCCTGTTACCTTTCATCATCTTGGCATTTTCCTTCATTGCGCGGAACTCCTTCATCAGATTTCTGACGTCCTGTTCCTCCGTTCCCGACCCTCTGGCTACCCTTCTGATTATTTTTGCATTTATAATATCCGGATTCTCCAGTTCCCTATAGGTCATTGAATCCAGAATGACTCTGTATTTCTGGATCTTTTCCTGGGCAGTATCCACATCAAGCATTCCCATCTTTGATTGGGGAATCTTGCCCATGGGAAGGGAATCAAAAAGCCTTTTCATGATGGATGGCTTGGCAAACTTCTCCCAGAGGTCATACATATCCATGAGGTTGAACTTGCCGTTCATGATCTTTGTCAGTGTTTCCTCAGCCTTTTCTTCGTCCACGTCCGCTT
>JAGDXN010000059.1:0-10015 GCA_023256455.1 Cuniculiplasma sp. | reverse complement strand
CCGCTTCCTGTGCAACCTCAAGCAGCGCCTCTGCATCACCCATTCCAAGAAGCCTTGAAAGGAATTTCTTTGGATTGAATATTTCGAAGTCGTCCAGATGTTCACCTGTTCCTATCATATAAACAGGGGCCCCTGTTTCTGCAACGGCACTCAGGGCACCACCAGCCTTTCCGGTTCCGTCCATTTTCGTAATGATAACACCTGTTATTCCTGCAGCTTCCTTTAAGGCCCTTGCCTGAGGGCCGGCCTGCTGTCCAATAGTTGCATCCATTACGAGGAGGATTTCGTCAGGCTCAACCACCTTTTTCATCTCTGATATTTCCTTTAAAAGTTCATCGTCAAGGGAATCTCTTCCACTGGTATCCACAATCTTTACGGGAACGTCCTTCAGTTCTTCGGCCCCCCTTTTGTAAATCTTTATGGGATCCTTTTCGCCCTTTATACCAAAAAACTTTGAGCCTGACTGTTCAGCTATGGTTTTTAACTGTTCATAGGCGGCAGGCCTGTGAACATCACATGCTATTAGACCACTGCTGAGCCCCTTTTTTGTAAAGAATTTGGCCAGTTTCCCAGCAGTTGTGGTCTTACCATTGGCATATAGACCGATGAGCATGATTTTTTGCGGCTTCAGCTGCAACTGGGAAGGTTGCCCAAGAATACCAAGAAGTTCTTCGTAAACTATCTTGAGGATATAATCCTGTGGAGGCATGCCCGCAGGAGGCTTTTCATTCTCTGCCCTCTCCTGTATTCTCCTTGTGAGTTCCACTGTTAATTTAACATTCACATCTGCCTTGAGGAGTGCCCTCTGGATCTCCTTTATCATTTCCCTGATTACATCCTTGTCTATGTAACTGGATCCTGCGATTTTTCTGAATGTTTCTCTAAGGGATGATGACAGGGAATCTAACACCATTTATGAAGCACCTCAGTACTCTCTCCATCTATGGCCACATTTTTCGCATGTATACATTGCGGTCTCAGGTTCATCTGCCGACCTTGTCTGCTTCAGGACAAAGTATGCACCCCTGTGGCCGCACTTTGGACATGTTGCATCTGAATCCAGAGGCTCCACGTGGGACGATTCATTTATTACAATAACATCCTTCTCCGTACTCTTTGTTATTATTTTACCATCTTCCTTTTTAACCTTTTTTTCCTCGTGGCCACAGACAGGACATATGTTTTTATCCTTACCTGGGACGATCAATGCACCGCATTTGGAACAGAACATAGGTAATGTATTTACTTCTTGTATTTGTTTATTATCTTATTTTCATGTGTTATAAAATAATCAAATATATTATAAATTAATTAAACAAGACGATTTCAAAAGCAAATGGATGCTCTTGATCACCCATATCATATTTTTACCTTTATTTACAATAAAAAATGAACCAATAGGTTTATTTTTGTAGAGTTACTCTTTATTCTATGGTAAAACTTGATGATGCCATAATTGCGAGAATGGAACATTCAGGACACAAGTTTGAAATTCTTATCGATCCCGAAGCTGTGGAAAAGATAAGAAATGGCGATGTTGACGTTGAAAAGGATCTTGCAAGCGAACAGGTTTTCAAGGACGCAAGAAAGGGCGACAAGGCGGGAGAGGAAACCATAAAGGATGTCTTTAAAACCACGGACATAAAAAAAATAGCAGAGGAGATTGTAAAGAAGGGGCAGATTCAGCTTACCACGGAACAGAGGCATAAGATGCAGGAGGCTAAAAAGAGAGCCGTCATCAATATAATATCCAGAGAGGGGATAAATCCGCAAACAAATGCGCCGAACCCACCGGCAAGGATTGAGGCTGCAATGGAAGAGGCAAAGGTACACATTGATCCATTCAAGCCTGTAAATGAGCAGGTAAATATGGTTCTTAAGGAAATAAAGCCCCTCATCCCAATCAGAATGGAAAAGGTAAAACTTGCCGTCAGGCTAAGCGGCGATGGATACGGAAAAATGTATGGAGAAATCGTAAAAAATGGAACGGTCCTTAAGGAGGAATGGACAAAGGATGGGAGCTGGATATGTGTCCTTGAGGTCTCTGCAGGAATGTTCGGCGAAATAATATCTTCCCTGAGCAGAAAGGGTGGGGATAGCATAGAGATAAAAAAGATATGAATGAATTAAAAGTTTCTTTATATTTTTTATTTTAAGCATATTTCTATGAACTCCTAAAAAATACGCCGTAATTTAAAAATCATCTGCTTTCATAAGTAATATATAATGAAAATCTATTCCACTATTATTGAGAGATAAATGGTGGAAAGATCAAAATCTTATGGATTTGCAACTTCCAGAAGTAGCAGGATGTGATGTAAACGGTAGAAATTAAACAGATAATCTTTCCGGGAGATGCCATTGAAACTGAGGGACTGAAACCAAGGAATGGCATTTTCAGGGATGGGAATGGTGCACTGAGGTCACAGTATTTTGGGACTGTACAGAAAGGTGAAGAGTTTGTGGATGTTGTGCCCTTTCATGGGTCATATTTTCCCAGAAGAAATGACAAAGTAATCGGCAAGGTAATAGAAGTCGGCCCTTCAATGTGGACTGTGGATATAAGATCCCCCTATCTGACAATGTTACACATGAACGATACCCCATGGAAAACCTTTTCAGGGGAAATAAAGAAGTTCCTGAACACAGGAGATTACGTATACGCCAAAGTAATGAATGTGAATGAGGTTAAGGAGAGCTGGATTACCCTGAAGGAACCCGGACAGGGATTGAGGAAACTTGAGGGTGGGCATATAATGTATGTGCCTGCCCCAAAGGTTCCAAGAATAATAGGGAAGACAGGATCAATGGTCAATATGATTAAGGATGCCACATCAACAAGAATCATAATCGGCCAGAACGGGCTCATATGGATTGATGGTGCACCGGAAGACGTTCTTATTGCAGATGAGGCAATAAAAATGATTGAAAGAGAGGCCCATACAACAGGACTGACTGACAGAATGGTAGAATTTTTGAAGAAAGCAAAAGGTGAAATAAATGGGAACACCCAGTAATATAAAATTGATCGATGAAAACGGTTTGAGACTTGACGGAAGAGGGGATGAGGAACTTCGGCCCATTAAGATTACGACCGACGTTCTTGAAAGGGCAGATGGAAGCGCCTTTATAGAGTGGGGAGGTAACAAGATACTTGTTGCAGTATATGGTCCCAGGGAGGCCTATCCCAAACATACTCAGGATATAGAAAAGGCCGTAATTAAGGCAAGATACAACATGGCTGCATTCTCAGTTGATGAAAGGAAAAAGCCTGGTCCGGACAGGCGATCAATAGAACTTTCTATGGTTATTTCAAATGCATTAAGTTCAGTAGTATTTTTGGAGCAGTTTCCAAGAACATCCATTGACGTATTTATTGAGGTTCTTCAGGCAGATGCTGGCACGAGAATTGCGGGTCTTACTGCTGCGTCTGTTGCGTTAGCTGATGCAGGGATACCAATGAAGGATCTTATTGTGGGTTGTGCTGCTGGTAAGGTAGAAAATACTATAGTTTTAGACCTTAATAAAGAAGAGGATAACTATGGGCAGGCGGATTTACCTGTGGCAATAATACCTAAAACAAAAGATATTGTTCTTTTACAGATGGATGGTGATATGTCAGAGGATGAAATAGATAGGGCTATGGATCTGGCTATTAATGCATCACTGAAAATTTATGAACATCAAAAAGATGCTCTAAAGAGGAAATATTTTAGCATTGCACAGGAGGATGAGCAATAATGAGCAAGTTTACAGAGAGTGTTGTTTCTGAAATTAAAAAAGATTACATTCAAAAATTGCTTTCTCAGGGTTCCAGATTGGACGGTCGTTCATATGATGAATTCAGAAAAATTGAGATAGTGAAAAACTTTGTTCCAAGAGCATGTGGTTCTGCTCTTGTTAAAATAGGAAATACACAGGTTTTAGTTGGCATAAAAATAGAACCTGGTGAACCATTCCCTGACACTCCTAATACAGGTGTTTTGAGCACAAATGCTGAACTTGTTCCACTTGCATCACCTACATTTGAGGCAGGTCCACCAGGGGAAGAGGCTATTGAGCTTGCTAGGGTGGTAGATCGTGGCATAAGGGAAAGCAAGGCTGTGGATTTAGAAAAATTGATTATAAAACCGGGTGAGCTTGTTTGGATAGTTTTTGTTGATATTCACGTGCTTGACTATGACGGAAATCTTTTTGATGCATCTGCATTAGGTACGATAATTGCGTTGAAGGATTCTATAGTTCCTGCAAGTAAATTCAATCTAGGAGAGGATTTCCCATTGCCTTTGCTTCACTATCCAGCAACAATTACATTTGCAAAAATTGGTAACAACATTGTTGCAGATCCTAATCTTGATGAAGAAAATATTGCAAATGCAAGAATTACAATAAGCTCAGATGAAATGGGTAGAATACATGCAATACAGAAGGGTTTGGATGGCACATTTAAAATAGAAGAAATTAAGAACATCATCGGTATTGCTATTCGTATCGGAAACAAAATAAGAGATGAATACATCCTTAAAGGTGATTGAAATGTCAAAAAGAACAAAAAAGGTAAGCATCGCTGGGAGATTTGGTCCGAGATACGGTGTTGCTCCAAAGAAGCAATGGAAAGATATTATGGAGCAGCGTAAGAATATATACGTCTGTCCTAATTGCGGTCACAAAACTTTTAGGAGAGTTAGCACTGGAATTTGGGCCTGCACAAGATGTGGCTACACAATGGCAGGGGGAGCTTACATTCCCTTCGTAAGAAAGGAAATAGTAAAGGAGGGAAATGAAAATGTCCAGGTTTAGGTGCGCCATATGCGGTAGAATTCACGAGGGGGAGATAGACGCACAAAATCTATCTTGCGAATGTGGATCTACTATCTTCTACAAGGAAAGGCCGAATATAAAGAGGGTTTTTACCTCAGATTGAGAAAACTTTTAATATGGATTGGCATGGTGTTTCAATACCCCTCAAATAGAGGATGGTGAAAATAAATATGCGTATGAGCTTGAGTGACGAATCAAAAAGGGACATAGTTATAATAGTATTAATGATATCAATAGTTTTACTGGGTCTGTTTTTAAGGACCTATTACGTTGCAGTTCCATCAATACAAAATGGTTTTGCTGTTTCTGGTGGATCAGACTCATTTTACCATGAAAGGGTAATAGATTACATAGTCGCTACTGGTCACCAGCTCATACATGATCCTATGCTGAATTATCCGATAGGCATGAATGATCCTAGACCACCTATATTTGAATGGTCTGTTGTGGCCATGGCTTATCTATTCTTACCTTTCGTTGGAAGCATGACCAATGCCTTAGGTTATTCATTGGTAATGATATCCGCGATATTTGGAGCATTGATAGCAATACCGATGTACCTTATGGGTAAAGAGGCATTCAACAGGAAGGTTGGAATTATTTCAGCATTTTTAATCGCAACAAGTGCTGCAAACATGATGAGAAGTGTTGCGTCTTGGGGCGGATACGATGTTACTATACTTTTCTTTGCAGTTTGGACATGGTACTTTCTGTTAAAGGCCTTAAAAAGCATAAATCAAGGTATTTGGGTAGAAAATTATTTAAGTTTATCAAGCTGGAAAAAAGGTACAAGAAAATTTTTCAGCGAAAACAAAAAAGCCACAGTTTACGCGGCTTTATCAGGAATAAGTATGGCCACAGTAACTTTAATGTGGCAGGGCTTTGCATATGTTGAAGCAATAATTTTAATTTACCTTGTTATCCAGGTATTTTACAACAGATTTAAGAATGTATCATCATTCCATATATTATGGATAACAATAATAATCGGTTTGTTTACTTATCCTATATCAATACCATATTACTATGCAGATGTAACTAATATATTTACAAATTCCTACTTTGCAACACCATTATATTTGCTCCTATTTACAATAATATTGATTCTCTTTATTGAATTCACATCAAAAATGCCATGGACATTCACATATTCCTTAGGGGCAATTTTCATAGCTGCTATAGTTATAATAGGTTATTTCTTCGTCCCATCAATAATTACTTACATATATACGGGCGAGGGTTATTTTGTCAAATCTCCTATATATTCAACAATAGCAGAGGCTCAGTCACCATCACTAGGGGAAGTAATAATGAACGTTGGTGTTGGCGTATTCTTCATATTTGTTGCCGGATTGATATTCATGCTATATGATATGAGAAAGAACAGGTCTGAGTATTACCTGTTCTTCATCATTTTCTCTGTCGTATCTGTTTATATGGCATTTTCAGCAGCTAGGTTCATTTACGAAGCTTCACCTGCTTTTATAATTCCGGCTGCATATATGATTGATATAATAATTAAAAAATTGAATATTAAAGATATGGCTCAGACATTTAAATCATTTTCATTTTCTTGGAAGGTGGCCTTAAAAAAGGGTTTAAAGTGGTCCAAGATTGTTGCAATAATACTTATAGCATTTTTCATAGTATTCCCTAATATGTGGGGTGCTGTTGATTCTGCTATTCCATACAATACAAAAAATACATACGATAAGCAAATATATTCTGCTATGCCTCAGGTATTGAGACCACAAAATTATACACCTCCTTGGTATTTGGGTGCTTATGGTGTCCAGCTGGACACAAACCAAACAGATCCTTGGGTACAGGCCCTCACATGGTTAAGTACTCAGGACACAAACTTACCACCATCGCAACGTCCAGCATTTCTTTCATGGTGGGACTATGGTTTTCAGGAAATACAGCAAGGTCAGCACCCTGCCGTAGCGGATAACTTCCAGAATGGTTATCAAATTGCAGGACAGTTCATCACAGCTCAGAATGAAAGTGAAGCAATATCATTGATGATTGCTAGGCTTCTGGATACATCTCTGTTTAACGCCGCATATGGTGCACAAGTCAAGCAGGCGTTGATCCAGTACCTAGGGGTAAATGAAACAAATAAAATAATATCCTATTATATTAATTTGCCAAATAATCCGAAACCTTATATCGAACAAGTTTTGAGCAATCCTTCATACTACGGAAATTACTCAAACGATTTGCTTACTGACTTAAAAGTTTCATCTGGGTTTTCAATTCTAAATACAAGGTATATAATGATTAAAGCAGATCTATCAAACAATTATCCTGAAAATGTTTTAGTTAATTTATACGACGACATTGAATCTATAACAGGTTTAGGAATAGGTTATTTTGCCACGGACTATAGGTTGTTCCCGTTCTCAGGAACAGATACGGGTATATTTTATGCACCATCATTCCTTGCCGGAAGAGTAGTGGAAAATGTTAACGGTGAAGTAATTCCTACAGATTTCTATACCATTGAGGCTGTTGCATCCGATGGAACAACATACCCGTTGAATCAAACTCCACCAAATACGCAAATCGTGAATTATCAAATAACATACAAGACGATGTTTTTCAATTCAATGCTTTACAGAGCATTTGTTGGATATTCTGGTCTTAATTTAGGTATTGGACCTGATATACCAGGTCTTTCTTCAAGCATGTCCTATTACCCAATAATGCCAGCTTGGAACTTAACTCACTTTGAAGTAGTTTATTCCATATCATTCTGGAATCCTTATAAGGACTATAAAAATCATACAAACGCCTGGAAGATAGTTCCACTTCAGGAGGCATACTCTTTGCAAAAGACAAACAACGGAACTGTAGTTTTAATGCCCCCGGCAAATGATACATTGCCTCAGGATGTAGTAATAATAAAATATTATCCAGGGGCAATAATTGATGGTAGAGTAACATTGTCCAATGGTCAGCCCTTGTCTAATGCTTTAGTCACTTTATATGATCAATATGGTATACCCCATACTTATACATATACAAACTCTTCAGGATATTATCAGTTATTCGGTGTTGCAGGTAATGATACAATTGAAGTATCTACAAATGGCGGATTCAACAAATTATTTTTAAGTGAAAATACGGTACTTTCATCAAAGCAGATATACATAAGCAACGATCAGGCTTTAAGGATTCCAACATCCTATTATCCAAATGGCACACCCAATTATTACATATTCCAAAACTTCGTTGTTAACAGCTCATCATTGGATGGCATTGCATTTTACTATCATGGATCAAATTCTACGTACCAGCCAGGCGATCAGCTCCTTGGTGGAACTCAACTTTACCTTGAGAACAGCACATATAATCTTAATTATTCAACAATTGTATCAGGTACGGGATATTTTAAATTTTCAAATATACAACCACACAAATACAATATATATGCTAAAATAAATGGATCTCTTTTATATGTGATGAATGTAACTCTTACATCCGGACAAAATTTAACAAAAGACATAGCACTGCAACCTGATGTTCTTAAAGGTGAAATTTTGTTACCTGATGGTCTACCAGCAACAAATGCTAAAATTTATTTGATTGATAACAAAACAATAATTACAGAATCTGACCATCAAGGTTTGTTTACATTTTACCTGCATCCCGGAAAATATACAATTAAGTATGAATTTCCAGGATATTTTGCGCAGGAAAACTCCGTGAATTTTAGCAGCTGGAACGAAACACAAACAGAAAATGTTCAGCTTTCTCCTGCCTACTATTTAAATGCCACTGTCCTAATAAACGGCAAGCCCGCTTCAAATGCTTTTGTAAAGTTTACAGATGAAGTTAATTTTACCAATACCCAAATGGTTATTACAAATTCTCATGGAGAATTCTCTCTTGAGCTCGTTCCAGATTATTATTCAATATACATAGAGTATTTTTATAATAATAACCATTATATATACTTTGGAAATTACATGCCAAAAGAAAACAAAACTTTAATTTTCAATTTGCAGAAAGCAGTATCTATAAGTGGGTATGTCAAATATAACAATACGAATATTGGTGATGCGGGAATAATGTTATTTTCAGGTCAGAATTTCATAAGAGTATATTCAAACGGTTCAGGCTTTTATTTTGCATTTGTAACGCCTGGGATCTATAATATAGGAGTAGTTGGTTATAATGGTACATCCACTCAGCCATATGCTTACTATTCACAATTAATAATAACAGGAAATTCCTCCTTGAATATACAATTAAGAAATACAAGTACTATTGGAGGTGTAGTTCTTTATAACCATGCAGTAGTTAAAAACGGAGTAGTATTTTTAAATGGACCAAATGGTGTTTACTATGAAACAAGCATAGCAGCAAATAATCGTTTTACCTTATTCACAACATTCAGCAACTATAACCTAACTGCCATTTTTTATGGATACAAAACAAGCTCAATAAATAATATTAAAGGTAACATAACAATAAACATAATTCCAGAAAACATTACATTGGATGGATACGTAAACTATAATCATCTATACAGGGGACCTTTATATCTAGAATTTTACAACGGAAATTATGAAATAAAAACACAGGTAATAGATGGGAAATATAAAATAAATATACCTCCAGGTGTTTACAATGTATCTGCCATAACATCATACACTTACAGTGCTCTAAGCCCTAGTAAAATACAGCTTACTGTAGGGGTATTGAATCAAATAGACAATTTCAAATTAAACATAAATGCTTCTGTATCTTTGGTTCCTTTTGTAAGCAATATTTACTGGTTTAACATAAATGGGACATTGGTTAATTCTGGAAACAACGTTACATTACCCGTTGGTAATTACACAGTTTATGCCTTTGAAGGAAATCAAGCCGAGATACTTAGTTTGCCAGTTTCAAACAATAGCATATGGAAATGATCAAACCTGTTAGTTCTTTCACACAACTCCTCCTTCCAATTGGATTCTATAAATTTTATGTAAATGCAATTAAAAACTCCATCGCTCCTTCCTCTTATTATGGTGAAAATTCAACATATGTATACGGGAATTCAAGCATAAATATATTTGTTAAAAGAATTCCTTATTTATCAATTCTCTCAGGATATGTTAATTATGATAATAAGCCTCTATCATTTGCAACAATTTTCATATTTGGAAACAATAAAGAATATTCAATCTCATCATCA
>JAGDXN010000079.1 GCA_023256455.1 Cuniculiplasma sp. | reverse complement strand
TATATCCGGTTCCTTCTCGCCCTTTGCTCTGGCATCATAAAGCCTCTTATGGTATCCATTGTTCCTGTAATACTGCCTGACCTTTTCCTTGGAAATCTCCACTATTTTGCCATTTTTATATTCAAATTCTTCCCAGAATCTGTCCTCATCTGCAGTCCCGAATGTATCAACAACCGTTATTTCTCTATCTTCACCAAGGGCAAATTCTTTCTTTCCATCAGCGTGGATCAAACCACCTCTGGAAACCTGCCTCTGAATTATTGTATCTATTTTTAGAATCTTTTCCTTAATTTCAAGAATTTCATATCTGTAAAGACCTCCAATTTCGGCAGCTTCTTCAAAGGTTAGGGGTCTGTCTGTTTTCTCAAATTTTGTTGTCATCTCAAAAAATGGGTCATCAAGTGGGTCACCATTCTGTGGCATGTTTTTGAATCCCAGATCATGATAATCTATTTTTCCAGATTTTATTCTGTCAAGGAGACTTCCTGCAACATAATACCTCATTACAAACTCAAGAGGTATGAGGAAATTAATCCAGAATTTTGAACCTCCACTTTCATTTATTTTGTATTTTTTAACGATCATCTCATTTGAGGATTTCATTTCAATCATGTGATTTTTGATTCCAATCTCGTTGAGCCTTTTAAACCAGTATGCAGATGTTCTGCAAATAGACGCACCCTTATCAGGAACTTTAACGGGTATAATCTTGTCAAATACGGATATTCTGTCAGAAAATTTGAATAATAAACTGTCGCCAAGATCGTATACATCCTTAACTTTGCCGGTTCTGATTAATTCCATAGCCGTGTATGTCGAACACAATCATTTAGATTTTGCTAAATTTTAATTCTTTCTAAATTTTCAGAATTCTGGTGATTAATTTTATTAACGTTTAAATTGGAATGTGCTCTTTATAGTAACTGGTTAACATGGAAAAGGAATTCAATGGAAAGACAGCCTTAATTACTGGGGCGGCTGGTAATATAGGAAAAGCTCTTGGAAAGGCATTGCATGAACATGGTGCAAGGATAGTACTGATAGATATTGATGAAAAAAGGGGCAGGGATGCTCAATCAGAGATTGATCCTTCTGGCAAAGACTCCTTATTTTTCAAAGCTGATATAACCAGTGAAGAGGATTGCGTGAATGCAGTTAAGGTCTCAACTGAGAAATTTGATACACCTGACATTTTGGTAAATAATGCAGGCATTCTTGGAAAGGTACCTGTAAATATGATTGATGTATCAATTGAAGATTTCACAAGAGTGATGGATATAAATCTTAAGGGTGCCTTTTTAATGAGCAAACACGTAATTAAGAATATGCTTTCAGCTGGAAAATCAGGAAATATACTCAACATTTCAACTCTTGCAGGCATAAACCCAATGAATTACGGAATGCCATATTCAGTGAGCAAGGCTGGACTGATTATGTTAAGTAAGAGCATTGCGCTTGAATATGGAAAGTATAACATAAGATCAAATACCATTTGCCCCGGATGGGTCATGTCAGATCTTGCCGTGACTTTTTCAAAAACAATGGGCAAAGATGTTAATGTCTTTATGGATTCCGTTGGAAAGAAGAGTGTATTTTCCAGGTCCTGTTCCATTAAGGATATAACTTCGCTTTCACTTTTCCTTCTTTCAGATAATTCATCATTTATTACCGGCCAGACATACATACTTGATGGTGGATCAATGCTACAATGATCTTTCTGAATATTTAACAAAATCATATTTGATTTAATCTCCATAAACAAATAATAATTTCTTGAATAAAAATCAAGGATGATTTCCTTCAGTTCGCATGGGCCATTCCATAACTAATTTCATCAATCGATGGATCCCATTCTTCAGGTAAGTGATTGTAATCATAAATATGTTTATACTTAATTATTATAAATTAACATGACAAAATATTAAAATATGGCCATAAACATGGGATTTAAATGTATAAAAAATTACTTGTGATTTTAGTTCTATTATTGTTCTTTTTTACTTTTACTCAATATTATGAATATGGTTCTGTGAATAGTCAAAATTATTCTGTTTTGTCTAACAAATTCAACCCTCAGTTATCTGGATCCGGGACAGGAATCAATTCATCCCAATATATTTTCATTTCCAATGGAAACAGTACAATCTCTGCAATTAATTCCCAAAATTCAATGAATATTCAATATATCAGCGTTGGTGTAAATGCCAAAACTTCAGGGGTCACAGTGACCCCCAATGGTTCCCTTATTCTGGTAGGCACATCCAATGGTCAGGGAATGAAAGTGATAAATACTGTTTCAATGAAAATAATTGCAAATGTCAGTACCTCTTCAACACCAGACCAGACAAATATAACCGTATCTCCTGATGGAAAGTTTGCTTATGTAAATGGAAAAAACTCTTTCAATGTATCTGTTGTATCTCTTATTTATTTTAAGGTGGTGAAGGTGCTCAACGTCTCATACGATCCTGGCAAGATGATCTTAAGCCAGAATGGTACCATGGGAATAACATTGAGCCAGCATGCCTGGGGAGGAGGGACCTCACATAACCTCACCGAAATAAATTTGCTAACCAATAGCATAATACAGAACCTATCCATAAAGCAATTGAACGATCCATTCAGTGGCGCCATATCACCTAACGGTTCAATCCTTGCTGTGGCGAATAGCCTTAATGAAGAGATTATAATCTTGAAATTCACTCCCACAAATTTTTCTTACATCTATTCAGCCCCTGTATTGGTTATTTTCCCCTATGTCCAGTTCGATTTAAATTACAACCTTCTGTTTGTCTCCGGAGATGAAAGTGGAACGTTGCCCGGAGCATACCTGGGAGCATGGGCAGAGATTTATAATTCCAATTTCATTTACTGTTATTCCATCAATCTTACCAGATCAAACACCTCCACTGTAAATGGTATTTCATTAAGTGCATCAGGACAAAGCGCAGTTGTGGGAATCAGCAACCCAGATGGCATTATTAATGTAGATATCAAAAAAGTCTCTTCAAGTTACTTCCTGGAGCTGGGAACAAAATCATCTTTAATTTTTAACTCTTACCAGCTTGCCTATTTCCCAACTCTTTATTCCAGAACCGTTGAAATTGAAGAAAAAGGGTTTAGTTCAGGAACGGAGTGGAAAGTGAGTTTAGGAGGTCTTTCAAAAGACCTCTTCACGCAGGATACAAATTTCACAACCTATTATGGTTCAATAAGTTACCAGTTAACCCCTCCAATTTTTTATATATTTCATAATCCAAATGGTTTCGTTCAGGTGAATTACACAATAGGTGTTTTTTCCTTTAATGCCTACTATTCTCTTAATCGGTCCCAGAGTTCAAATTATCTCATTTCCCCATGCAATTTAACAGATAAAGGATCTACGGTTGTCAGCACCGTAAACAACACATTTCTAACGTCTCTTCCCACGGGGGACTGTGGAAAGGATAATGCCATCACTCCTAATGGAACTCTTTTGCTGACACTGAATGTAACAGGTAAAAATTCAGCTGTAAATTTCTTCAGTTTCCAATCAATGAAATCTATTCAAAATATCACACTGAAGGAAAACACTAATGGAAGCAACTTCGTAGCTGTAAATCCTGATGGATTGTTTGCCTATGTGGGTAGTTGCACATATAACATTTCGGTTATTTCCCTAAAAACCCTAAGTTTTGTGGGAGTAATTAATGTAAGTTATGATCCCACCTCAATGGCATTCACTCCGAATGGCACTATGGCTTATGTCACATCCGGTCAGAACTCTAAAGGAGGGCCTTCCCAAAATATAAGCGTGCTGAACACCCTCAGCAATAAGTTAATTGCAACGATTGTTGATAAGAATCTAAGTTACACATATAGCGATGCTGTTTCTCCAAACGGAAGCATTTTAGCGGTCTCCAGTTGCGGAAATTTAAGTCTTTTCAATACAGGGACTCTGGCACAGGAAAAGAATTTCCAGGAGACCAGTTACTGTTTTGAAAAGGTAGCATTCACCGAGAATGGTTCAGACATCATTGTGCTTACTTCATCAAATGTACAGCCCAATGACCATTCATTAAAGGAAATATCCCTTGCAAATTATTCCATCAGAAACATAACCTCATTCCAGACTTCAGGGTCTACCTTTGCCATCACAGAAAATGGCACAAGCGTTTACTGTCCTGTGGAAAATGGATTGTTGAGAGGAGTTGAGGAATTCAATTTGTCTAATGGAAAACCTCAGGCAACAATAAATGGAATACTGCAATACAGTGGAGGTAATCTTCTCATCCCCTCATCAAGTTATACCGGGCAGGTGTTATTCTCAGAAAATGGTCTCCCTTCAGGCTCATTATGGTCTGTTGTATTGAACGGTATGAAATACAGTTCACACAATTCATCAATAACTGCATATTCTTACACAGGCGTAAAAAACTATTCAGTAATTCTACCCCAGGGGTATATAGCTCTTAATAAACTGAGTGGAATTGTATCTGTATCCAGCTCTGAAACCACCGTAAACATTCAGGCCGGTACGGGTGTAACTTTTAATGAGACTGGTCTCGGACTGCATCCATTGTGGTATCTCAACATAACAGGTGTCGGAATCTCAGGTCCAATTCATAATTCTACATATTCCACAAATCTATCATCCGGATCATATCAGGCTGTTGCCACATCTCCATTTGCCCTAAATTATTATCTTAATTTCACCGTATCATCTACAAGCAATCATTTTACAATTAAATTTACCGAAGCGTTTAATTTTACAGTTAACGAAACAGGTATTTCAGGGACATTGTGGTATCTTAACGTAACCAATTCCAGTGGCCATTATTACAAAATATCTGGAAATGCCACGAATTTAATTTTAAAACTGGCAAATGGTTCATACAACTTTAGTGTTTCAGTTTCCAATAAAGCATTCAGACCTTCCATATACTCAGGAGCATTTGTTATTAATGGCTCAGATATTACAAGATATGTCAAATTTAAACCGGTGAATTTTACAATAACCTTTGAAGAAACAGGTCTGCCTGCCGGAACTTCATGGGCCATTAATTTGCAGCTGAGTTATGTCTCAGGTGGATCGATTCATTTCCAACTTTTTGAGAATTCCAGTACTGGAAACAAAATCATCTTTAACGAAACGAATAACTCATATCATTATTATGTAGGCGAAATACCCGGATATCATTCGAATCAAAGCAGTGGGAATATCACTGTAAACGGAAATAATGTCACTGTTAACATAGTATTCTTAAAAACAATTCAGGCTGTCCATAAATATAATGTAACATTCATTGAAACACGTCTCCCAGGGGGCACTGAGTGGTCAGTAACATTTAATGGAGAAACTCAGACCAGTTCAAATTCCACCATAATATTCAATGTGGTTAACGGTATCTACAGTTACAACATCACTTCCATAAATGGGTTCAAAATCAGTAGTAATGAAAGTGGAAATATATCCATAACAAACCATAACCTTTCCATTGAAATAGCATTTACAAAGGAAACCAATAATTTCAATATTGGTGGTTTTGAAATCTACATTATCATCGCTGTTGTGGTGCTGGCAGTTGTTGCAGGAACTTACATATTTATAAGGAGAAAATGATTTTATTTCTCATTTTATAAAAAAACATCTTTCTCAACACAGAGTCAAAGATTTATTTTTCCATATTTTTTTATTTTCAAGGAATAATTGGAATGAAAAATTGGTTGGTTCACTTTTAGATCTTTTGAGTCATCCCACCTTCATGTTGATTCACACAGGAATAACAATGAAAAAGCCAAAGATAAAGCAGGATTTGCATAAAATTTATGAAAATGCCCTTCTAACAATTCTTGTTTAAAGTGGCTATCTTTATATTTGGCAATTGGTTAATACATTTTGATCCAAAATTACCCATACAAAAGTGGAGAGGGCCGGATATTTGCCTATTATGGGAGTTTTTAAGACGTCTAAGGATTTTTAGAATTGATCTAATTCTATGGATTACGACTGTTCTTCAGATTTATTAATTTATCTACTGACCAAACGTTGGCCCTTACATCTCTTTAACGTCAAATAAATTAA
>JAGDXN010000064.1 GCA_023256455.1 Cuniculiplasma sp. | reverse complement strand
GTTTTATACCATTCCTCAAACACCTCTGGAATGAGAGAAAGAACACTGGAAACGTTCTTCTGGATATTTTTTTCATTTAAAGCCTCATTGGCTATTACCCCGGAAATAATGTCATTTTTGTATAATTTTGAATCAGTCATAAACAGGGAAGCGAACTTTTCCGCGTCAGAACTATCTCTGGAATTCTGAAAAATGATTGATACTATCTCTCTGATTCTCGTAGCTATTTCCGATATTTCTCCATATTTCTTGATATTTTCAAAATATACTGAGATTAAAAGATTGATCTTATTGGGATTTTCCTTCATAATTTCCCTTATTCTTTCAAGATATTCGTTTCTTGAAAGGATCATTTTGGTTTCCATTCCATTTACCACTGCTTTAATTCCAGCATCCATGTCCATTTCCCCTGATACGAGGAAATCAAAGTATGTGTTTGCAAGCATTTTTAAATAATGTTCGAACATGGTCTCCATGGTATTGAACTGGTTTATTTCTGCAATGTTGGAATTCATGGATTCAAGTATTTCCTTTCCATATTTCTCAAGGAGTATGGAAAACTGCCATAGAATGCTGTTATCGTTTTTCACAGTTTCAAGTTTTTCCCAATAACCGTTCCTTGAAAAGAACAATGTGGAGGGGGAATTGTCCAGGTTTATAATATAAGTTTCGGGACCGATCCTTGCATCAAAATTTGTAACAGCTATGTCAACAAAATGGTCACTCACAATGTCATAGGTATAGGTTGAAAAGGTAAACTATATTGCCCCCGGGAACAGGTTCTCAAGGCTTGTCAATGTTTCTGTAGCATCAGATATATCGTTCTTTCTCAATACGAGTTTCTTTTTTCCGGAGAACATTGAAAGTAAGAGAGGAAAAATCATCTCCTTTGTGGTTCCTTCCGGGAATTTTTTCAACCCCTCCTCCTCCACTTCCATATTAATCTCAGGAAGGGCAAGAAAATCATTGCCTATCTTAAATTTCAATAAATCGCTCACTGAATTTATTCCCTTGAGGTAGAGGGTGTCAATCAGGTCAAAGTTTTTTCCAATATGCTTGAGATTTTCAAAGTCAAATATGATGAAATGTGAAAGAAGTGCGCCCTCTCTTCCGTACGTATCCTTTCCTATATTTTTAATGTAGTTAAAGGCAAATTTCCCATCGGGGAGCATAAAAAACCTGCGGCATTCTCTGAAGCTGGTGTTGTCAAGAGAAGAGGGCAGGCTGTGAGTGTCAAGAAAATTAATATCAATGTCCTCCACGTTCGGGCTTTTTGTGACAAGCTGATGCCCTTTTTTTGAACCCTTTTCAACCCAACCATATATGACCTGTGATCCTTTTACAATGGAACTCAAATGCCACCCACCTCCGCAATCCACTGGGCAATATAGAGAAAACCATCATTAAACTGAGGGTCAAATTTAATGTCAAGCCTTCCACCAACATCAACGTCAAGTTTGGGCACTATTGTGCCATCTGTATCCCTCTCTGTTTTAATATATATCTTGAATGCTGAGGGATTTTTGATATATTTTCTAACATAGGCATTGGTATTTTTAAGTATCTCGAGGAGCTGAAGAGGAGAATATTCTATTACTGCGCTTGGAAGAGTATCTGTTTTTGTAAACACAAAGGCTATCCTTGGGGTGCTTCTTTCCACTCTTGCAGTCATAATGGAATGCAATATCCTCATATATTCCAGATCTTTTGTTGCCCAGTCCCTGTAGGTTGAGCAGTCAATCATTATAAGATATCCTCTTGATCTGAGAAGATATTCAAAACGGGTATTCATCAACTGTTGCCTTACCCTTTCCTTTCCGCCCTGCAAAGTGTTGAATCGCTCCCCTGCTATATCGTTTACCCTCAGATAGGTTGAATTTACTCCAAATCTCTTCTTTCTAGAAAAGTTGAAAACAACCTCCCCGATCTTATCCATTGCTGTCAGTTCAGGGAATTTATGCTCAGATATTATTCTCCTCAAATATTCTTCCATCAGTTCAATACCCGGGTTCACCTCTATGGAAAGATTGGTTTTGGATTCAATATCCGGCAAGAAGTGGAAAAAATACGCAAGGAAGGTAGTTTTTCCTGATGCAGGTGGACCAACCATTGCGATTAATTCCCTCGGGTCAATCCTTCTATCAACATTAGTTTTTACACGTTCTTCATTTTCCATATTAACATCTCCAGCATTTTGAGCTACATTGGGCTGGGCAGGTGTGGATTCATTCTTCTCCACCTTTATCTCCTGGGTATGGGATGTAACCCTTCCCCCATTTTTGATGAATTCCTTTCTTCTATTTTTAGTGGAGGATCCGGAAGCCGCATAAAGTATTCCAATAAAGAATGGAATCGCAAGAAGGGAATAGAATCCTGAAAGATTTATCTGTATCAGTTCCATCATTATGCCAGCCAGCAGGGAAAATACACCAAGACCCCTGGGAGCTAGTGTGATAAGCCCCAGTATGGCAGCAGCTATGTAAATTGGAAACCATATATGAATGATACTGGAATTAAAGAGGAAATATGCATTACTGCCGGGAGTCAGATTGGGATTTAACCCAAACAGAGGTATTTCGAGAAACATCCCTATGCCCGTAAGGAATGCAATAAAAGAATAAATTCTGGGTGCACCCGATAGCGTCCTGTGCATGGCCCTTCCGGCCTGTGCTATTCTCCGTGAAGAGCTTGCTGAGGCAAACATGAAAAGGAAGCCTAAGTATGGAATAAGAGATAATATTATCCATATACCAGTTCTTGTGTATCCAGATTTTGCTCTTCTATAATAAACGTCAGAGGATGAAATTATTGCCTGATTGGATTTTGAAAGAACCGAGGCTCTTGATGCATACCACAGGATCATTACCAGAATGGCAAGATAGGTGATAATTTGATCATTTCCAGATAGAAAGAGCATTAGATCCACCTGAAAAATTACATATTCTTGGTTGCAACCCTGAACACATTTTCACCATTCACGGAATCAGACTTTCCAAGGCCCTCCTTTTCCATTCTCTTCCATGCAATGATCACATCATCCTCCGGGAGGGACGTAACCATGCAAATTGTTTTTGATCTCGTTATCCCAGTTATGGAACATTCGGCCATTGTGGCTTCCTTGACAGCCTTATAATTTTTCTCGCCCTTATCTTCAGAGCCTGTCAATATCTTTACAACTTCCTCTGAAGTTGGATCATTTTTATCATAGTAAATGTTGCCGTCCCTTGTATCCTTCAGAATGAGGGATACAGTTCTGCCAGAAAGCCCTGAATTGCTCTCATTCTGGACATATTTAATCACATCTGGCGAGAACCCGTTGGGTGAACCTATTATGGAAATGATGTACATATTAAGATCTGAGGCTGATAGAAGGAGTTTTGAGTAATGCTCCGAAACATCCCTTATATTTACTGGCGTCTGGTCAATACCAATTCCAGCCCTGGATGTTGACTGAAATGTTTCGTCATGGCCAATAAACGTAAGGTCAAGGGCAAATCTGATATCTGGTCTGAATATTCTTGGAATGTTGAAATAGGCCATCATTTCCTTTCCAACAGACTGTACTTTTCCGGATGAACTCTGCTCCATCTCCCTGAGCTTTCTTGCCATGTCCTTTTTCCTTATACTCACATTTGTTGAAAATAAGGGTATGAAGAAAGATATATTCTCCTGCCTTGAAAGTGATATAAGAACGGACTCAAAAAAGGAATCTCTTCTGAGCCTTGCCTGATCTTCAGATACGGAATAGGATGTATCAAAGGATTTTGATGCACCTCCGCTGAGGGCAATGGTAAGCTCCTTTATGGTCTGCAGTGAATTTAAAGGTGTGAGGACGCTATTGGGATAGGAACTGTTTGCCTCCTCAACCAGTGCCTCCAGCCTTTTTTTCTCTATATCCTTAAGGAAGGGATTTGCCTTCATTTCAAAATCGGTTTCCATTTTTCCTATTTCGGATTCAACTTCAGAGATCTTTCCCTTTATCTTAATGTTAAAATCATTGAATCCTCTAATCATGGAATCAATATCTTTCTTTCTGAGTTCATCCACATTCCCTGACTGGGCAAGGGCAAGTACAGACTTAAATTCATCATTCAATCTTAGAAGTTCCTGGGATGAAAGCAGCTCCCTGAGTTCCCTCTCAACCTCAACCCTTCTGTTTTCAATGTTCATTGCCCTTTTTATGGCGTTTTCATAGTTCACAAACATCTTTCTGATCTGCCCCGGATCCTTCTGAATATAACCTATGATCCCTTCGGACAGCTTGTCAAATCTTGTTCTGTATTTTTCTTCCATACCCTTTGATATTTCTCCTCTCACATTTTTGCCTGAAAGAAGATCAATGGAAGTTAGGAAATCTTCCATATTGTCCTCATACCATTCCTTAATCAGTCTATAAATCTGATCATCCTTATTCATGAGCAATGTGGTTATGGACTCGCTGTTCAGAGAATCAATCTTGGAAAACCTGTCAAGTTTCTCCATGGAATCAAATTCATCATCGGTGAACTTTGAAATAATTCTTGAAATATCTGAATCATTTATGGTCTTGCCCTGGATATCTTTCTTTAATGCAAGAGCAACCTTGAGCTGGGCAAGTTTAATATTTGCCAGCCCACTCTGTAAAACCTGTGGTGAAAGGCTCTCGCCGCAGTTACTTTGCATGGAATTATAAAGGCCCTCCATTTCAGTAAAAAGCCTTTTCTTAGATATAAGATCCATTCTTAAAAGTTCATTAAAATCCCTTGAAGATTCATTATAAGCTCTTCTCAATCCCGATAAACAATCGCCCTGCATGATTCCCCTCCTTAACCTAATGGGAATACCTTTATATAAATTGCTTTTCAAAAGTTTAGATAAGTTTTAATAAGGAAAAGTGTATGAAATCTATCATGATCCAATCCGACAGTATGGGTATCAGAGGTCTTATTTCTGAAATAGAAAGTTTAACAGGAGAGAGGGTTTTTTTAATTTCAGCTCCCCTATTTGGCAGGAGTTCGGAAAAATCAGCAATTAAAATTCTTAATGAACTGGAAAATCTTACTTTATGGGATTATGAAGGGGACGGATATAAGGAAAAATACCTTATTCTATTAAGTGGAGGGGCAAGATTTTCGTTGAATGCATTGTGGAAATTGAGAGTTATCCTGAAAGGCATTGATGCAAGATTGTTTCCTGTAGGACCAACAAGCTCCCTATTTTCTGCCATGCTTTTTATCTCCAATATTTATGGCACTCTGGAAATGATCGGAAATATGGGAAATGAAATTCTTGGCATACCTCTTGAAGATATGGTTGAGGATTTTGCCAAAAGAACATCAGGAATGCATTTATTCCCGGTTATGGAAGAGAAGGGTTTAACTGAATACCCTTTAATTGGGAAAGTCTTAATGAGAAATGGGATAAATTTCGATGAAATATCCCTGTCTGTGTTGATGGAAAGCCTGGCCTTTAATTCTTATATGGAATCTATTATAAAGAGTTTCAATATGAAGAATGTGATCAGGGAGAGCAAAGTGGGTTATTCAAACATACCCCTGGAAGACTTAAAGTTCAGCGGTGAATATTCAGATGAGGTTTTTCACTCCCTGTCAAAATTGAAAAAAAGCATTCAGAGATTTGGGAGCGTTGCAGGGGAAGAATATATTTACATAATGGGGCAATCATTTTCTAAATCTATAATAAATGATTCAGGTGAATGGGTTTGAGCGGTAGAAAAAATCTAAGCGCGCTCCTCAGGGAAGGATTGGAGTATGAATCATCGGGTCAGAAGGAGAGGGCAGCCGCATGCTATGAAGAATCCATTAAAATCCTTAGGGATGAGATGAAACATGTGGATCTCATCCAGCAGGAGGTGCTAAAAAGGCAAATTTCTTCTCTGGAATGAATATAAATCCAGATAAAAAGATGGGGGAAAAGGGCCCCACAGATGAAGCCACTGCGATCCTTAATGAATTGGGTCTGACAGTATCCCAGGGTGAAGGCCCATCCCTGAAGGAGGTTGTGGGAATGGAGGATCTGAAGAAGGAGCTTTTTACAAAGATAATATATCCGCTGAAGTTCCCTGACCTCGCGAAGGAGTTCAATATTAATCCCGGCGGAGGCCTTCTTCTTTTCGGTCCACCT
>JAGDXN010000068.1:520-6126 GCA_023256455.1 Cuniculiplasma sp. | reverse complement strand
TAGTTCTAGGATTATACCGTAAGCAACTTGTAAAAGAGCATCATCGTTTGGAAATACTCTTTTGAAAGCTCTTACTGATTTGTTAATTGTCTATTTTTCTTTTTATAAATACCTCCTTAGAGTAAAGTATTTTAACACATATAAAGATTTACACAAAAGAGTAGATAATCCCTTTTTCATAATGTAATGAACTTATATAACAATCTCCTCAAACTATGTTATGTTATATTTACTTATGTGATTGGTGTTTACACAAACGCCGCGCCGTACTTCATTAGTTGAATATGTGTAGATGATTTTTAGTTATTTTTGTATAGTTATTTCACTGATTTTTCACATTTGCATTTTCAACTTTATATCATACTTATATATTCACTGATAATCAATTATCTTCTTTCAATATTAATACACTCTTTCCAAACCTTAGAGCAAATGTAAACAAGTTGATTTTCCAGTTATTATTCAACATAAAGAAAATTGGAGAAATGCCAATAGGTAAGGTTGATAAAATGGTATTATTGTTTAAGATTTAATGGGTTTTATCTGAACCTAGTGGGATTTAAAGACTGATTACTAAATATTACACAGCGTTTTATTATAAGTATTTTATGAGTCTAACAGATCAAAACGTGACAGATCAACTCCTAAATCATTATATGGTAGATTGATGATAAAAAATTTATGTTTCTTATCGTATTGCAGTATATTTTTCTCTTTTAAACTTGAAATGCTATAACCCCATTTAAATTTGTATATTCATACTTGATATCTAAAAAGTATGCCCCTACACCACTTAACAGAAAACTCTTCAGGTAGAAACTCCCATTATTATCACTGTTATCAGCAATATCCTCTGTTGCAGTATGATTTTGTATCATTATGGAGGTGCTCTCTGTGGAGAGTATGGTTAAGTTTAGATTGTTTCCTCTGCTGATAAATATGGGAATCTGAATTTCCATAGACAAATTTCTGTTAATACTTTTATTACTGTTTAACAGAGTGAATGGAAATGGCCTGTTATTTGATGACAAATTGTTATAGAATTTAGACTCATTAGTGTTCATTCCTGCCTTTGAAAAGTTGGTAACATTGAATTCCTTGTTTCCACCAATTCCTGTAAGTACAAGAGTGTTTTTCAATGGTGTGTTGTTTTTCAGACACAACATATAAACGGGGAAATTAAGGGAATTATGGGGTGAAGAAATGGATTTTACAGGAGTTTGGGCGATAACCGAATTAATATTTTTGTCTATTACCGAAACATAGGCAAGAGATATATTTTCCGGCGTATAAACCTGAAAACCTGTGGAAGTGTTGGCCAGGGTGATTGTTGACTGGTCATTTATTCCTGTATTTATAACTTTAAGCATTACAGGATATTGGGAATAGTTAGTTGCGCCATTAAATCCGACGATTACAGGAAGGGAGTAATTGTTAAGGATCATATCTATCTCAATCTGATCAAGTTTAATCCTTTCTGTAACTTCATCTATTAAAATCAGATATTCGTTCAAACCCCCATCAGAAACATCCTTTGAGGATATTTCCATCTCAGCCCTAACAGGATTACCACTTGGCAAATTGGTAATTAAAAATAGGCCAAGAGTGGCCATGAGAACGACGGTTATGGCAATTAGCAATATTGTGCCAACTAATTCTGAAACTCCAACATCGGCTGTTCTTACAGGCTTCAACGTTTCTATAATATTTTCCATCTAATTAACTTGATCTTGTTTACATTAAGATTAAGGGCTATTGAGTTGGTAGAAACAAAGAATTTGGAAAAATTTTTCGACCTGCTAACCTTATTATAATATTTGGTGTAAACAAAATTTAACGAAGGGTCCCCATTAGATTAGAGAAAATTGCTTTTGAGAGTCACCCTGTGAGATTTGATCAAAAAATATTAAATAGGTAATTTTGATCGAAGAATGTTATGGGGAATAATAATTCTAAAAATAAAAAGGAAACACCAAAAAATACAAAGAATCCAGTAGCGGGAATTATGGTTGTAATTCTCGGTGCTGTTCTTGTAGTCGCTGTTCTATTTTCCAGCGGTATAATTTCATTTCCTTCAAACAGCTCAACGCCTCAGAATAACTTCTCTGCCCCAAATTATGATCCTTGGGGGAGTTTTGCCAAGGTGAGTACTTCTGATTATGCACCCTCGGGGTCAACAAACGTTTACTTTATTTCATGGACTGGTTGCCCCATAGGAGCTGCTGATTCATGGGTTATCTATGGAGCCCTGTCTCAGTATGCGAACATAAATTCCCATATTTATACACACCATTCGGATCCCAATGAGGGTTCCTATGCCTGCATTCCCGGGCTAATTTTTAAGAATAGTTTCAGTGTGGACAAATATGGTACAACGATAAACTTCGATCCTGTATATATGTATAACTGGACACTATTTGGTGAAGAGGGCAATAACTATCTGAACCCAAATGGAACTGGTGTTCTGATTGAAAAGCCAGGATCACTAAGAGATATGACCATGGTAAATTATGGTCTGAGTGTTGCACAGAGCAACCTCCCTGCACCCATATTCAACATACTCAAGAATTATGAGACAGTATACCCTGCGACAGGCGCTGGAGGAGCCCCTGGAGCAGTATCTGCAGAACTCACAAGTGTATATCACCTTACAACTATAATGATCATAACAGGTCAAAATGGCACTTACATTTTTAATGGTCCCTTTTTCAACCCACCAAGTCTGGATCAGTATGAACCCATATACATAGCCAACAACTTCCCACAAATTACAGAAATTCACAATTCTATAGAAGAACTAATACCATATCTATAAAATATATATAAATGAAATTTTAAAGATACACTATATTTTGATTCTCTCGACTTCTATAGCATCCCATGTGGGGTACTCCTCGATTTCATACATTTCATAATTAACATATTGCTTAAGGTCTTCAAGGATCCATGGTGGAACCTCTACCCTCTTCTTTCCATAGTTAATATGCATCTGCTCTTTTGGCACACCAACTGAAATTAGTTCTGAATATATCCTGTCTGGGTCATCCCCTTCGACAGCACCTCTGATTATGGTTCCATCTTTTGTTACCGAGTCAAAGGGCCTGGCAATGCTTTTTGCTCTCCTCTTAAGCCTGTTTTTTAATTGAACTGAATCCTTGAACGATGCAGAACAGTAATGCACAGTGAAATCTGGGTTTTCCCGGACCATTTTTATGGCCAGTTCCTGGCTCCCCTTTGCACCGGATTCAACATCGTTCTTTACCTCGTAATTTCTTCCAAGTAGATTTTTGTAATTAGTCTCCGAAAATTCAAGTTCATTAAGATTGATAAAATCCAGATCCATCCTTCTGGAAAAATCAATTAAAGCCTTCATATCCTCCTCCCTACCAGGCAAGCTTGGAACCTCAATCCCCACGCTCATCCCTGCATCTCGGGCCCATTTTATCCTCTGTTTAAATATGGATTTGTCCATAACACTCCATATCTCCTCAGGAGGATGGAACCTTATTTCATCAAGCCCCGCCCTGGCAACAGATTCTATGGCCTCTTTGGACCCACTTATAGTATACAAATGTATATGATGCCCGTTACCAAATTCCTCTTTTAATATTTTAATATACTCAGAAGTTCTTTCATAAAATTTTAAGGGGTCTCCTCCAGTAATTCCAGTGCCTGTGGCCTGAATCATGTTGGCCTCAAATATGGCGTCTCTCATATTCCTCAGAGGCATTTCATCTGCAAACATCACATCCTTCATCTTTTTTGGCTCTGATATGGGACAGTAAAAACATTTTGCATCGCAAATGCCCGAAACAAAGAGAACCATCTTTGCACCCTTTGCACACATTTTGCAGCCAAGGGGTAGTTCCCCTGTGTAATAGGATTTGCCCGGTAGTGATTTCATTATAAGTACATTAATGAGTTATATATAAGAATTTTAACCCGTTCAAATTTAGTGTTCCCTTTTTATTTCAGGACACTTACTATAAATTATGGATTATGTCCCAAAGTCAAGTGTTTTTTGTTCCCCATCCACCATTTCTTCAATAAATTCAATACCGTTGGATATGAGAATCAAATCTTTCATCATATTCATGGTAGCACCCACATCTGTGAAAGAGGGTTCAATCAGCCTTTCTGATTCCGTTATCCTGATTCCCAAAATCCCAAGCTTCTTGATATAAAGATCCTTCCTGGCACTGGACGACTGCCTGTATGCCCTTGGAAGGTCTGAATTACAAAGATCTATTTCTCTTAGAAAAACTGGTCTGTTAAAAAGATTGAACAGAAGCAAAAGGGACATATCGCCAGTTCTGTCAGGATATCTTTTTTTAACCACATCTCCAATGAGAGAATATATGGACCTTGCCTTGCTATCGTCAATGGAATATACCTTTGCCGGCTTTATATCCTTAAATTTAAGCAAACCCATATCCACCATTGAACTTAAATAACCCGAAAGGGTAAGCCTGTGAACTGGAATATTCCTCGAATCAAGTTTTTCCTTTATTCCTGAAATTGAAAGTTCCTCATCCTTAAGGACTTCCATTATCTGTTTGGAAATTCCCTCAATCATTCAGTTTACCTCTAATTTCCAGTGTATTTTTAACCACGTTCTGGCAAATATATTCTGATGAACCTGTAAAATTCTCGGGATTGAGGATCTCTTCCAGTTCATTTTCCTTGAAGATTTTTCCAAATTCTGTTTTTTTAATGATTTCCATAAGATTTCCACCCTTTTCATAATATTCCATCGAGATCTTTCTTACTATCTCGTGGGAAGACTGTCTGTCCACACCCTTAAGGGTGAGTTCACTTGTAAGTCTTTCTGAGATACAGAGCGGGGATGACTGGAGATTTCTTTTCATAACATCCACGTTGACACGCAAATTTTTCAATATCCTGTTCATCTTCACGAGAATATAATCAATCAGGATGCAGGAATAGGGTATGGTAAACCTCTCAAGGGCGCTGTTTGTCAGATCCCTCTCGTGCCAGGTAACAGCTGATTCTGTTTCTGGGACAACCATTGCTCTTATTAATCTGGAAAGGCTGCAAACATTCTCAGACTCGATTGGATTCCTTTTGGATGGCATTGCCGAGGATCCTACCTGCTTTTCAGAATCGAAATATTCCATTACCTCATTAATTTCCGGCCTCTGTAAATTCCTTATTTCTGTTCCTATCTTATCCAGTGTTACAGATATTCCTGCAATTATTTGCAGAAGTTCAACATATCTGTCCCTCGCCACAAGCTGTCCCGTGGCAAGTTCGCTCTGCAGCCCAAGCCTCTCCATACATTTCTTCGATACATCATATCCTTTCTTTCCCATGGATGCGGCAGTTCCAACCGGTCCCAAAACCTTACCCACAAGAACTCTTGGTTTTGCCTCTCTTAACCTTTGAAGATGTCTGTTGAACTCTTCCAGCCAGGATGCCGACTTAAGGCCAAAGGTAATGGGACTTGCATGTTGCCCATGAGTCCTGCCCAGCATAGGAGTCCTTGCATACATCTGGACCTTCTCTATTAAGGTCTCCTGAATTTCATAAATGTCCTTTAGCAGAATATGGTAAAAATCCTTTAATTGCAGGGCCATTGATGTATC
>JAGDXN010000068.1:0-510 GCA_023256455.1 Cuniculiplasma sp. | reverse complement strand
AAGGGCGTATTGTTGCCGGATTGCTCAGCCACAGTTCTTATGAAGGCCATAATATCATGGTGTGTTTCCTTCTCGATCTCAGCTATCCTTTTTATATTGACGCCTTCTTCAAGAATTCTTTCCATATCATCTATTTTGATATTTGGTATTATTTTTTCCTCCATCTGTGCCTTCATAGTCTCAATTTCCACCTTGAGCATCAGATTGAATCTGTTTTGGATATCAAAAATTCTTTTGACCTCCTCCCTTCCATACCTGGAATCAATCGGTGAAACTATCATAGCAGTTCATATGGAATTATTTAAAAATCTTTATGATAATATTTGGCTAAAAACAGATTAAAGATAAATAAATCCCCTAAACATAGAATTTCAGGTACCCGGAACTGCCGTTCCAGATCTTTTCGAACCTTTCAACCGGGATATAATTTCTAAACCATCCCGTGACAAGACTTTCATATTCTCCACCTTCGCCCGATATGTTAATTTTATATTTCTGGCGCAATCCTTG
>JAGDXN010000048.1:41005-42422 GCA_023256455.1 Cuniculiplasma sp. | reverse complement strand
GGATACAGAAAATGAAACGCCTAAAGAACTTATTCTCAGGAATAGAAGCTATATCGATTCATGCAGCTGAATTAACTCGAAAATAATGATATCATGAAGATGCGGAATATAAGTTAAGATATTGCTGAAGTTTAAAGTCATCTACAGAATGATAAAGAGATTGTGTTGAGACATCACAACCACAAAAATGTCTGAAAACCAAAAAAATAAATTGTGTAAATTCACGCGCTTTTAATCTCAATAGAATCTATCTTATAATAGCTAAAGATTATTATAATGAATGATAATACTATAACTGCAATGGCAAATCCCCATGCTGAGTAAATAGTCTATGGCGCATCTGTAGGGGCCTAATTGGATGCCTTTTGAATAGAAGCATAAAATATATTTAGATAATTGAGAACCAATGCCAAGTCAATCAAGACAATTATTAAACCTGACACAACGTTATAAATCAGAGATCTTTTAGAGGGAACCTACCCTTTCTTTTTAGGATTCCTTGCATAAAATTTTGACGCACATAGCATTCTTCGTGGTGTTTAAGATAATAGATTGCCCTAAAAATTACAATTAGTGATTCCACTAAAACCATACCAAATGGAAAGTCAAAAGAAAGAATTAATTGGCCAGCAGACATTTAATACCTCTCTTAGATAAAGTTGTTTACCCACTGACCATAGTTATTTGAAAAACCGTTTGTATACTTGTATATAAGTGTAGCATAGGCGTTCCCTGTTACTCCCCATGAAAGTTGAGGAAATATTGTTTGCACACCATTAGAAAGATAACAAAGCAAACCAATTGAGCACTCCAATGAACCAACCACAGTTATCCATGGGTAGTAATAATCGCTGGTCAAGAATATCCACATGTATATTTAACCCAAATTGTTATCATCGAAAGTCGACTGATAAATGTTGGAAAATCCAATTCCTATAAGAGAATAACCTGTATCCACTGAAATACCTTCTATGAAACCAATTATGGCACCTATGACGGCACCCTCGGGACCAGCTAAAAGACTCACAGGAGTTCCAGTCAATCCACTCTCAAGAATTCCTTCCATAGTAGTATGCGCTATTATACTGTTATAATAGGTCTGTGCTGGTATTCCCGAATAAATTGTGTTTATAACATCTTGTTTACCATAATTTAATGAATACCAGTAACCAATCCAAGGTGCACATCAAGGTCCAGGATGCCCCATTGAAACACTGAAATAACTTATTGTTACCATTTCTCATTGTCCCGGATTAGCTAAAACATATAATGGAGGTGTTTTGGATGAACTATCTGCACTAGCAAAAAGGCAGTTATATTTTGGTGTTTGTATAACATACTGATTTGCCCCTTTTAATTTTCCACTACTTAACATAGATATAAATTCACTTTTAATTAGGTTGTTTTGCATAGCGAA
>JAGDXN010000048.1:31436-40961 GCA_023256455.1 Cuniculiplasma sp. | reverse complement strand
GCAGGTTGCATTGCTATTCCTGCAACCAATATCACAGTAACTATAGCTGTTGTTGCTATTATAAATTTTTTCAGTTATATTGCACTAGATGGGTAGGAGTTCATACCATTTGTGTTGTGAACTATTATTATATATAGTTAAACTAATAATTATTTTTTATATGATTCCTTGTTAAAAATTAAGGGTCCCAAGAGATTTATTTTGTATGTGGAAATTACAACTTATAACAGTAATACCACATAAGGTAAGAGAGTGAGAGGAAAGCAAGAATATCTTCCATTTGCTTGGAAATATTTTTAAAGGTATGAAACATACAGAGCCGGTCGTATGGGAAGTATAAGATCACAGTACGTTAAAAAAATTGCAATCGATCTTGTGAGTTCAAAGCCGGAAGTATTCTCCGATAATTTTCACAAGAATAAGGAGATTGTATCAAAGGTAGTAGAGGGCGCATCTAAGAGAGACCTCAATTTGATAACCGGATATTGCACAAGATACGTAATAAAGAAGAGAAACAGGGCAGCTAAGGAAGCAGAATTTACAGGTCAGACTGTAGAGTAGTTTAAAAGTAAGTCTAAAATCGGCTATGACGTTAGCCGTTAACCGCCTCCAAGGCTGATAACGTCTATTCATTTGAATATGGAGAAAGAATAGATGAACGATCTGGTTTGGGAGACGGCTATACAGATATTTGGCGTTTTATTATTGGCACCTTTAGTTGCCGGTATTTATGAAAATTTTAAGGCTAAAACTGAGTTTAGGAAGGGGCCCAGTATTTTTCAGCCCTATTATGATCTTGCTAAATACTTGAGAAAGGAGAATACAAGAGTATATGGTTCAACGCTTACATATTCATGGGCCCCCATACTTTACTTTTCTATCCTTTTCACCATAGCCTTTGTAATTCCAGTAATAATACCTTTCCCAACACTTTTCGCCCCTATGGTGGATTTTCTTGGGGGAGCAATGCTGTTTACCCTCTCATCAGTATTGCTCATAATGGGTGCAAACGATTCGGGCAATAACCTTGCCATGATGGGGGCATCCCGATCCGCTTCCTTTTCTGCACTCGCAGAGCCAACCCTGATTCTGGTTTTTTTCGCTGTTGCAATAGAGACAGGCACAAACAATCCCTATGTAACTGCACAATATGTTGGTTCCAACCCCTCCTTATTTCTTTCTCTAACCCATCTCCTATCCAGTATTGCCTTTTTCATGATCTTTATTTTCGAAACGGGAAAACTTCCGGTTGAAAGCTCCGGACTTGCTGAAATGGGAATGATCGATGAGGGAAGAATATATGAATACGGTGGAAGAAATTTATTTTTCCTCAAATATGGGGCATATATCAAACAATTCCTTCTGGGTTCTGTTCTTTTGAATCTTTTCATTTTCCCCTGGTTTATGCAAACGGGCCTTTTTGGTTCAATTATTGACATCCCTATTATGCTGGGCAAATGGCTCATATTGATTTTTATAATTGTGATGATTGAGCAGGTTCTGGCCAAGGTAAGGCTCTTTAAGATTGCAGATTATCTTGCAATCTCATTTGTTATGTCAATTCTTGCCCTCATTTTATTTAATCTCGGAGGTTTTTCCATATGATTCCTACCAGTGAAGTTTTTGAACTTATAGCTGCATTGATGCTTTTCGTTGCCATATGGGCCCAGGTAGGAAGTTTTGTCCTTTCTAAAATTCAGGTAATAATTATCCAGACAACTTTGTTATCAATCTATACGGTTTTGCTTGGTATATACGAATCCAGTATTGCGTTAATAGTTCTGGCAATATTAATAATTTTTCTTAGAGGTGTGGTTACCGCCTATATATTACTTCGGAAATTCCCGGAGAGAAGCCAGTTAGTCAGGGAAAGTTCTACAACCGTTCCATCTATCATAATTCTGAGCATAGGTGTAATTATAGTAAGCCTGGTAGTTTATCAGATTGCACTTTTCCCGGTAATACAATCCCTTCCGGATTCTGTCCAGAGAATTGCCAATCCACCGATCATTGCCTTAGGTTTTGTAATAGCAATTCAAGGTTTTCTTTTAATTGCGACAAGGAAAAATAAGGTTACTCAGTTCACCGGATACATAGAAATAGAAAATGCAATGGTTTTGCTCAGCCTGGGTATATTCCCATTGCCCCTCGTCATTGAAATAAGCGTGCTGCTTGATGTTCTTGCCCTCGTAATAGTTGGTTCAGTGCTTCTATCTGGCAGCCTGAATTCCGAAAGACTGGAGGATCTGACAGGATGAATATCTCTTTATTAGTAATTTATATGGTAATGCTTATACCACTGTTTTCCGCCTTATTTTACTTTTCCAATTTTATAGAGCAAGCTTCCAAGGCGGGCTCGATCATAACGGTTATACTTTCCATAGCCATTCTTACTTTGAGCCAGGGAACATATTCATTTTTCGATATAAATCAAGTCAACAGGATTCTCATAATTTCCGTTTCATCTGTTTATTCCCTTGCCATTTTTTTTGCATCGAAATACCACAGCAATTTAGAAAGGGTGGAGCATTTGAAGCTTCATTTCTCTCTGATGGATGTATTTGCATTCACGATGTTATTTACCCTTTTGATCAATAATTTCGGGTTAATGTGGATAGGAATTGAAGGTACAACCGCTTCCAGTGCGCTCCTTCTTATAATCGAAAGGCAGAAAAATCAGATCGAGGCAGCGTGGAGATATGTTTTGATTGTTTCAACTGGCCTTTCCATAGCCATTATTTCAATTATACTGGTTTATCTTTATTATAATACGCTTGATGCTTCTTTAATCATATCAAAGCATCATCCCAATTCACTTCTTCTCTCTGTGGCAGGAATTGCAGCACTTATAGGCATTGGCACAAAGGTGGGAATCTTTCCTATGCACACATGGCTACCTGACGCCCATGGGGAAGCCCCATCGGAAATAAGCGCAATGTTCTCTGGAATATTGCTTCCTGTTGCAGCATATGTGCTTTATGAATTTTACGAAGCAACATATACACCAATCGTAACTGAATCTTTTTTCATATTCATATTTCTAACACTCCTTTTTGTGGCTCTCATAATGGCATCTCAAAGGAACATCAAAAGAATGTTTGCCTACTCAACAATGGAAAATATGGCAATGATTACACTGGGTCTTATCCTCGGCACATATGGCCTTATTGGTGCCCTCCTGATCATACTGGCTCACGCCTTTGGGAAATCATCGGCATTCTTTTCATCAGGGAATATCCTTGGAACTTATGGCACAAAGGATATTAATGCCATAAGGGGAGTAAGGAACAGATTGCCATCAACCGCTCTTTCCCTGATTGGTTCTTCCCTGATCGTTACGGGGGCCCCTCCCTTTGGAGTTTTCATAGGTGAATTTTTCATAATATATCAGCTCTTTATTGGGAAGAATTATGGACTTGCAGCTTCTATCATTGTGTTTCTCTTTATAATTTCAGTATCAGTTATGAACAAGGTGTCAAAGATGGTTTTTGACGGAAACGATCAATCCCATGAAAGGGTGGATTTAAATGTAACTCAGAAGGCCACTGCACTAATTGCCTTTGCCCTTTCCTTTCTTGTAACATTTATATTTTTAGGAGGATTTTTATGAATTCGAATCAAATAATAACTGGATTTTTCAAGAAAGGTAATGATTACTTTTGTATAAGGGATGATCACAGGAGTTTTGAACCATGCCTCATAGAGGAGATCAAAAATTTGGATTATTTCCATGCACTTGAAAAAGAATACAAACATAATGCTACGGGAGAGAATGTATTCAAATTTAATTATGGGCCAAGTACAGGCGGAATGGTTGAAACTGTTGATTTTAAAATATACACCTATGGGGAAAGAATTCTTTCAGTGGACATATTTCCCGAGTTCAAAAGAAGGGAGATAAAAATAACCCGTGAAAAATTGGATAATGCTCTGCTTAAAATGGAACGGTTAAATGGTTTCCACAGTTTCTCATACAGTACACTTCTGTGTTCTTCTCTGGAAAGACTCTTAGGTATAGGAATTCCGGATGATGTAAGAATTAAGAGGATATTGTTGATGGAAACTGAGAGGATTATATCTCATATTTTCAAAACTGCAAGGCTGTGTGAGGCAGCATCTCAGAACATTGCCTCATACCAGCTGATGGCCCTCAGGGAAAAAATGATGCGTTCTGTGGCTGAAATCACCGGTCACCGTTATATGTTTGGTATCAATAAAATTGGAGGTTTATACAGAGATTTTGAATCCTCAAGGCTGGTTCAAATGGCAAGAGAAGCTGTAAGAGAGTACTCTCAGATCAGGGACGGCCTTTATTTTTCAAGGATATTTATTGACAGGATCGAAAACACATGTAAAATATCGGTCCCCTTTTCAAGAGGGCCCACAATGAGAGCCTCTGGTTATGCATATGATTACAGGAAAATGGACCCCTATTATGCAGATCTTGACTTTTCAATTGTAACTGAAAATGGGGGTGATTCCCTTGCAAGATTTCAGGTATTTGCGGGGGAAATAGAAACCTCTCTTGAAATTATGGAGAAAGCCATAGAACAAAAAAAGGGGGGTGATTTCATGCCTGAACTGGTGGAAAATGAGATATTCGGTGTTGAAACACCCTCGGGTGATGCCAGAATGTTTCTGGAAATGGAAGATAATAGGATCAGCAATATTTATTTGAGAACACCATCAATGTTAAATCTAGAAGCTTTTGCCAGAGGAATATGTGGAAATGTGAAAACTGACATACCCTTTGCCTACGAGAGCTTCGGCATATGGATAGGTGAGCTGGGGGAATTGCTATGAAGTTTTGGCCCATTAATTCATTAAGAAAAGGAATACTGACTACAAAGTTCCCGGGGGGAAAAAATGAAACCATATCACCCTGGAGTACACTTCCTGTCAGAAAGAATGATTCAGAGCCATACTGTCCTGTAAACGCCATAAATATGGGAAAGGTGAGCCTGGAAAAGTGCATTTCTTGCGGAAGATGCACAGATTCTATGGAACCGTCCCTTCGTCCTGACAATTTTGAAAAGTTCAGGGAAAAACCGTTGCTAAAAAGATCCTTCAAGATATTTCCCATAGACAGCGGAACATGCGGTGCGTGCAACACCGAGCTCTTTTCCATAGGCAACCCCTACTACGACGCTACAAGACTTGGTATTTTCTTTGTAAATACACCAAAACAGGCGGATGCCCTTGCCATAATGGGTGTATATGGCGAAGAAATGGAACCTGTAATTAAGAAGGCCATGGATGTCATGGCCCAACCTGCGGTCATAATACTGTTTGGAGCCTGCGCCCTGTCAGGAGGTATAATTGGCAGGGGCCTGAGGGATCTTGTGGATCCAGATTTAATAATTGGGGGCTGTCCACCCGACCCCTTTGTTATCTTAAACGCATTGGAGAAGGTGAGGGGCAGATGAATCTTATTCTCTTGATGTTTGCCCTACCATTTTTGCCTGTTCTGATTTCTCCATTCCGTCCAAAGATGTCCTATTATTCAGGTATCATAATCTCCGCCCTTGCTGTTCTTATAAGCGTCTTATTTGTTGCAGGTAAAATTACAGTTAATTCATATTCAGCTGGATATTTTAAGATTTATTTTGGGCAGCTCAATGCAACCTTTGAGATCATAATATCTGTAACCTTTTTCCTTGTTTATCTCTTTTCTCTTTACTATATGCCCGAGGATAGAAAACTTGCATTTTTCATAAACCTGACGGTGTTTTCCATATCTTCAGTTTTACTTTCAAAGAATGTAATCCTGTTTCTCCTGTTCTGGGAATCCATGTCCATAAGTGGCTATCTGCTAATCGGGTTCAAAAAGGATACAAAATCATACCCGCTCTTTGTATTTCTAGTCTTTGGTGAGTTAAGCACCTTATTCCTTACGGCAGGTTTTGCTGCATACTTTGTTCAAACCGGTTCACTAAGTCTCACACACAGTTTCAGTAATCCGTATATACTCATTGTCATAATCCTCGGTTTTCTATTTAAGATGGGAATGGTACCATTGCAAATGGTTGAGTGGTTGCCCATTGCCCACGGTAATGCACCAACTTCAGGTTCCATACTCTTCAGTGCGTCCATGACAACACTGGCACTTTACGGGATTCTCACATTTTCCATTCTTGCAAAACCAGATCTCATTATAGGTCTTCTTTTAATGATCTTTGGATCCTTCTCACTTCTTTTCGGGTCTTTATTTGCACTTTCATCTGAAAACTCCAAAATGCTCCCTGCTTACAGCACTGTGGAGAATTCTGGCGCCATGATTCTTCTTACTGGAATCCTGATTTCGTGGAGATATTATGGGAACTTCTATGTATATACATTCACTCTTCTTGGCATATTTATATACGCAACTGCCCACGCATGGGCAAAATCGACCATATTCATTTTATCCGGTATCTCTGATCATCATGAAATAGGCTCAGTGAAAAAAAGTTACCTCTCCAGACACAGCCGTTTTCTTTCTGGCATAGGACTCATATCCCTCATGGGCCTCATACCCATAGGAGGAGGTATAGGCGAATGGTTTCTTCTTGAATCCCTCTTCATTTCAGCGAGTGATGTAAGCCTGAAACTGTTTTCTACTGTGGCAATCATCAGTGGCAGCCTCGCAGCCCTTGGTGCAGGAGTTACCATACCCACATTTACAAAATATTATTATTTCATGACAGGCAGAACAGTAAAAGATCGGAATGTAAGCAAAATCAATTTTCCGGTAGCTGCAGGAGGAGCTCTGGTTTTATCCATATCAATTCTAATTCCTGCTTTTATTTATCTATATTCCGGTGTGGCTGGACACATTCTTGGTCTTCCCCAATCCATCATATATCTGTCAACATTGAAGGACATACCCTATCCATTCCTCATATATTCCCCTGCCCCTTCAGGTGGTTTTTTCGGCTTTGTATCCCCCATATTCGATCTTCTCTTCATATCTATAACCGCACTGATAGTTTCCCTATTTGGTGGCAGGAATAGAAGGGCAATCCCAATGTGGAACGGTGGTATAGATCAGGGGGAAAATATGAACTCTTTCGCCTATTCCAATGTACTGAGGATTGTATTGAAGAGGGTTTATAACTCCAGGGAGGAGAGGCGCAATGGAAGATACAGCGAAAGGACCTTTGACATATTCTGGGTTTCCATAGTGGATATGACCATACTCTTTCAAAAGTTTTCAACAAAGTTTGGAAGATTCTTCATGAATGGTAATATTAACAGATATATTGCATATATTATAATTGCATTCTTCGCGTTGCTTATATTCGTATCAATATTTTGAAAAATTATTACCTCAATCACTGGCCTGTATCTTCCGGAGGCACAACAAGTACAGGAATATTGGCCATCTTAATTATTTCTGAACTTACAGAACCTAAGATGAATTTGCTGAACCCGGAAAGTTTTCGTGTTCCAGTTATTATAAAATCAACTTTCTTCTCAGCAGCAAGTTCAATGATTTTCTTTGCAACCTCATCACCCGTTGCATCTATTTTAACAAACTCATATTTCATTTCCGTATCATTCATGAGTTCCTTGAGGGATTCCTCAACCTTTTCCGCAAACTTTTCCTGATCTGTAAAAACGGCCTCAGGAACAATTGTATCTGCGCCTGTAGGGGTTCTGATGATTCCCGGGTTTATGTAAACTACGGTAAGCATATCACATATGGATGCAAATTTCTTTGCATATTGTATTGCTCTAATAGAACTGGGCGAATTATCGAATGCTACCTCTAGGTTCATCAAACATTGTAATTGGTTTAACTATTAAAATATTGCCCAAGACTGACATATAAAATATGGGAGTTAATGAGAGCACAGGCAACTACTTGCCAAACCATCCCTTTTTCTGTACCGGTTCGTCAAGAAGTTTCTCGATCAATTCACGTTGCTGAGGTGTAAGTTTCCTCGGTACCTCTATATTAATTTTGATCTGCAGATCTCCTCTTCCGGTTCCATGTATTTTTGGAAATCCCTTGCCCTTTATTCTTATAACATCGTTGGGCTGTGTCCCTGCCGGTATTTTGAATTCTATTTTCTGGTCAAAGAATTCAACCATATCATCAGCACCAAGTGCTGCCTGGGGAAAACTTACGGTTTTTGATATGATTAGGTCGTTTTCGACTCTTCTGATGCCTTTTTCAGGCTTGACCCTGACAAAAACGTAAAGGTCTCCCGTATTGTTTTTTTCGCTGTCTCCAAGGCCTCTTAAAACAATTCTTGCCCCATCAGTGACACCTGCAGGAATATCAACTGTCCTTGTTTCCACAACAGATTTCTTTCCTGAGCCGTGGCATTGGTGGCATTTTCTGTCTCCTATGAAGCCCTTTCCCCCGCAGGTTCTGCACATAATCGTATTGACAAACCTGAACATACCCTGCTGCTGGGCTATCCTTTCCTGACCTGTGCCGTTGCATGTGGGGCATTTCCTTACGTTTCCTTCATAGCCTGTGCCGTTGCATACGTCACAGTCCACGGTTCGTCTATATTTTATGTCTCTTTTTACCCCATTGTAAGAATCTGCCATGGTGATTTCAATTTCCACAGAAAGATCAAGCTGGGCAGTCCTTCTACCACCAAAGAAAGAGTCTCCGCCGAAACCTCCACCAAAGTTTCTGAATATCTCGTCGAAGATGTCTGAAAAGTCTGAATTATTTCTGAAATCCTGCCAGTTAAAGCCCTCCTGTCCATTTCCAAAGTCTGCCTTTCCAGTTTGATCGTAAATTCTTCTTTTATTTTCGTCGGAAAGGACCTCATAGGCCTCTCCGATCTCTTTGAATTTTTCCTCAGCTAACTTTTTGTTGTCTGGGTTGGCATCAGGATGCCACTTTTTAACCAGAGCCCTGAATGCCTTTTTAATATCTTCCTGGGAAGCATCCCTTGGGACACCCAGTATCTCGTAGTAATCCTTTGCCAACTCTTACCTACCCCTTATTCTGCATGGCTTTCTGTATTGTTTCCATCTTCATCGGTTTGCTGTCCATCCTCATTGTTTTGCTGTGTTTCAGACTGTGATCCCTGTCCGCTCTGGTAAAGCTGTTCACCAATTTTCTGTATCTTTTCGCTCAGGTCTTTGGAAAGTTCGTCCACCTGGTTTACGTCTTCGTTTTTAATTGCTTCCCTGAGCTTTGTGATTATTTCCCTGACTGGTTCCTCATCTTCTTTCTTTATTTTGTCCTTGTTTTCATTTAATGTCTTCTCAGCTGTGTATGCAATGTTCTCCGCAAGGTTAAGTTTCTCAATCTGTTCTCTCTTCTTTTTGTCTGTTTCGGCAAACTCTTCAGCCTGCTTTTTCATTTTTTCTATTTCCTCTTTGCTAAGCTTGTTCTTTGCCTCAATAGATATGGACTGCTGCTTATTTGTTGCCTTATCCTTGGCGGTGACATGGAGAATTCCATTGGCGTCAATATCAAAGGTAACCTCTATCTGTGGCACTCCTCTTGGTGCAGGAGGTATACCTTCCAGATTGAATTGCCCAAGGGAAACATTATCCTTTGCCATTGGTCTT
>JAGDXN010000048.1:29055-31426 GCA_023256455.1 Cuniculiplasma sp. | reverse complement strand
TTGAAACCCCTCCAAGTGTCTCTATTCCAAGTGTAAGGGGTGTAACATCAAGAAGGACAATATCCTTGATCTCTCCTGCAAGCACTGCACCCTGTAAAGATGCCCCTATGGCAACGCATTCCATTGGGTCAACTCCTCCCTCTACCTTTTTGCCAAAGAAATCTTCCACATACTTTCTCACGTATGGTATCCTTGTAGGACCTCCCACAAGTATTATCTTATCCACGCCTGATTTATCCAGGCCAGCTTCCTTCAGGGCAGTTTCAAGAGGTGTTTTTGATCTTGCCACTATGGGTGCAATCAACTCCTCAAGTTTCGCTCTGGTTAATCTTACAAGCACATGCTTTGGATCTCCATCAACCACTGTAATATAGGGTATGTTAATTTCTGTTTCAAGCGTGGATGACAGTTCTATCTTTGCCTTTTCAGCCGCATCCTTAAGCCTTATGTATGCCTTCTGGTCCTTCAGTAAGTCATAATTTTCCTTCTTCTTGAAATCATCCGCAATATATTTTATGATGGCCTCATCCATATCGGTTCCGCCAAGCTTTGTATCTCCTGAAGTGGACTTCACCTCAAAGACTCCGTCACCAAACTCCATTATGGTTACATCCAGAGTTCCTCCTCCAAGGTCATACACAAGTATTTTTAATGACTGGTTCTGTTTATCTATACCATAAGCCAGGGATGCAGCGGTCGGTTCGTTAATAATCCTCTGAACATTCAGTCCAGCAATTGTCCCCGCATCCTTTGTAGCCTGCCTCTGGTTATCATCAAAGTAGGCAGGAACCGTTATAACTGCGTCAGTTACGGGCTCCCCGAGGAAGGCCTCTGCATCCCTTTTTATCTTCTGCAAGATAAAGGCAGAAATCTGCTGCGGTGTGTACTCCTTCCCAAATATTTTGTATTTAAAGTCGGTTCCCATTTTCCTCTTGGCAGCATATACTGTGCCTTCAGGGTTAAGCAGGGCCTGCCTTCTTGCAGGCTCACCAACTAAAAGCTGTCCATCCTTTGTAAATGCAACGTAACTGGGGAATGATTTGCCCCCAACGGAAACACCCTCAGCACTTGGGATAATCGTTGGTTTTCCTGACAGTACAACTGCAGCCGCTGAATTACTTGTTCCAAGATCAATTCCTATAATTTTTCCCATATTTATTCACCTCTCTGCGCAATAACCTTCGATGTCCTGATTACTTCATTATTCAAAAGATATCCCTTCTGAATTTCATGGGCTATTACATTGTCTTCCCCATCAACGACACCGACAACCTCGTGAAGCCTCAGATCTACTTTCTTGCCCTCTGCTTCGATCTCCTTAAGTCCATATTTTGATAAAATAGACATGATATTTTTTCTTATGCTTTCCAGGATCTGGACATCCTTATTTGATGCGATTCCAGCATCCAGGCTGTCCAGCACAGGTAACATATCCTTTATTATGTCCATTGCCAGGGTCTTTTTCTGGTTTTCAAAGTTTCGCTCCATTACTCTGGTATAGTTTTGAAGTTCTGCAAGTGTCCTCATTAATTTCTCATTTGTCTGTTTCAGTTCATTCAGGCTGTCCCCTTCAATTTCTATTTTTACCGGTCTCATGCTCTTTCTTCTCCTGGACATCTCAATGGAGTATCCTACTGGATCAAGCAGTATCTGTGCCCCATCTGGTATATAGGTCATTGCAAGTAAATTTGTTCTTCATTATAAACATTTTGCTTTTATTCATAATTTTTCAAACTCTTTTTCAATCTTGTTGAGTTTGGAATACCAGTATACAAGAATGGATGTTTTGGTAATTTTATGCTTTCTGGACCATTCCAGATCCTTATTAATATAGGAAAGGTGGGAGTTGAGGTTTTTATTTGCATTATATTCCCTGCCTTCAGCATAGTTCCTTATATTCTCAATGATCTCCTCACCCAGGGATTTTTCAATTAATCCAGCTTCAATCCTTGCCTTCATCATCTCTATTTCTGCCATATAGGTGTTATTTTCAATATCTTTCCTTTTCATCCAGATAGTTTCATAATTCAGGAAATCCACCCAACTTTTACCCCTGTCAAGAAGATCGTAATATCCATCAATGGTCTTTGTAAATATGGTAAAGCCGTAATCTTCGGGTTTTTCATATATGAGAGATCCGGGATCAATGAAAGGCGTCAGCGGTGAAATGAATGTGTACACTTTCATTGGCCTTTCTTTCTGCCTCATCATCAATTCTTTCCCATAGGATATATCCTTTATTAACTCATCCCTGTCCTGACCGCTAATACCAAGAGTAAAATATACATCAAACTTCCTGCATCCCAGGGATTCAGCATTTGATATACTCTTCTCAAGTTCTGAATTTGTATAGTTCCTCCCGTTCCTTTCT
>JAGDXN010000048.1:28389-29045 GCA_023256455.1 Cuniculiplasma sp. | reverse complement strand
AGAATATGTAAAAATCCTTGTTCTTTTTCTCTTGCTTTTCCTTTTCTTTTTTGTTGTGATAGACTTTTTTGAGAAACTACCCTCTTTTTTAAAAAAAGGAGTTCCTTTCTCTTATTTTTTGATTTGAAGACTCAGGAGATATTTCTGCTGTAAAATCAGGAAATGTTTTTGAAAGGCTCTGTAAATACTCCAATGACGGGGGCTTGAAATATTCCGTTAGAAGAGGGACATCAATCCCCATCTCTTTTATTTCTTTAAACAATCCTTCGTAGAATTTTGGTCCGGCTTGATTAATGTCACCTACCACAAATACTGGGGCTCCCAAAACCTCATAGGCTGATTGGATTTCTCTTGCGACTTGTTTGGGGTCCCTAAATATTGGAGATTTGTTAAAGAAATTGTTCTTGTAGGCAAAATTCGAACCGCCGCAGAATGCACAGTTAAACTGGCAGCCGTGTTCGATGAGGGTTACCGCTTCTGGATTGTTGATCCAGTCGTTGTAGGGAATATGCCCCTTAACATCCCCGTATTTTATGGCGTTTTTCATTAAGATAGAATAATCAAGATTAACATTTTTCATCAGATCTTCTCCTATCTTCTGGGGATTCTTTTTTATTTGTGTTCCATTCCTGTAAGCAAGCGCAGGAACATCTGAG
>JAGDXN010000048.1:27687-28379 GCA_023256455.1 Cuniculiplasma sp. | reverse complement strand
ATTCCTCATGTTGTCTTCCTGGAAATCTCCCACAAGAATAAAATCAATTTCAGGATGATGCTGCATTATGTCCATCCAGAAATATGAAGAAGAAAAACCACCAAGCAGGACCTTTGCATCCGGCCTTATTCTTTTAATAATTCTGGCAATGCTGATTGCACCCTGCGTATGTGGAAGCCAGTGAAGATCTATGCCGAACACATCCGTGTCTATGGATTTAATATATTTCTCCACATCAAATTTATCTGAATCAACCATCCTGGATGCAATGTTACATATCCTTGCACTTAACCCATGGCTTCGAAGGTATGCAAGCATGCTGATAAATCCAACAGGATACATTTCAAAAACTGGTGTGGAAGGTATAACATCACTTATGGGCCCAGATTTAATGGTTTTTTTCCTGAAGTCGTATATACTGGGAGGATGGATGAATGCAACATCTGCGTGCATATGGTTGAGATGCTACAGACACCATTAATTTTTGCTTTTCAAAGCCTATGACCTGAGGATTTAAACATGGAATTAGATTCCGTAAATTATTAAAGAAAAATATTGTTATTCACAAGTTTTTTTGTCTCTCTACATCCCTTTTGTCAATTGTTTTACAGACAAAAATAGCATTTTTATTCCTGTTTCAATTGGCAGGTTCTTGTCTTTCTAAGTAATAATTCATAGCCTTGCCTTTTGCT
>JAGDXN010000048.1:23546-27677 GCA_023256455.1 Cuniculiplasma sp. | reverse complement strand
GGGATTGATAGATTTTACTGTCCATACTTGAGAAACCATAACCCTCAGTGTTGTTTCCATTGAAAATGAAATTTACTTAACAACATTGGATATTTTGTGATACAAAGACTCTACAGCACAGAAAGATCACATATTTGGAAAGGCTGTGACCGGAATATCCCTCATCAATAATTCAGAAACGTAATCAAAATCAATTGATTAAGTTCTCAAGGAGGAAAATAGATAGGTTCTGAATAATCTTATGAATGACATAATCCACAGGAGGATGTTATCCAAGAGAATTAAAAAACAGGTCATTTCATATTCAATATCCATGTCAATCTCCACCGCAATAAATCATACTCCTACTAAGTACTGACTATTCAATCCAATATTGATAGATTTACAAAAAATCTATGTGCCTCTGAGAATGAGAAAATATTGAAAACTAACCTTTACAACGAGATTTTAATAACTAAAGAATCAACTTTGTATTCCTTTTCGGTAAGAAAAGGATTTTAATATGTGCAAAATCAATTTTCACCGACTCACAGGGATATTTAAAGTTCAAATAATGCTTGGAAGGAATAAATTTGCATAGTGGGACAATAAAAATTCAATCAGGTCATCAATTTATATAGGTAAATTTTAAAGATGAATTTACAATTAATTCTAATCTCTTCTTTACGTCTCCTGCTCAAAGAATTTATGTAAATCCTTTATATTACAATCGTAATGGATTATTATACCCTGCTGGGTATTCCGATGGATGCGACTCAGGATCAGATAAAGGCAGCTTACAGAAAGGCTATAAAAATCTGGCATCCCGACCTCAACAGGAATAATATTTCCACAGCATCCTTAATGGCTGCACAGTTAAACGAGGCATACCGGGTCCTTATGGATCCCAATGAGCGCGCAATATACAACAGCAAGCTTATGGAATCAAGAAAAAAAGTGGTATTCGAAGAGCGTAAGGTATACAGGAACGTCAGGACAGAATATTCTGATGAAGATTCCAATAATATTTCAAGGATTAAGGAGGTCGAAAGGATTGAAGCCTGGAAAGAGCGTTTTTTCATATACATATCAAAACATCAATGGGCAGCTCAAGTATATTCAAATACGGGCGACAGGGTTAAGAACAAAATTATTTCAGGGAGCTCAAACCTGCAAGACATATTTGGTCTTTATTTAAAACTTGAAGAGGCAAAAATAAGGATGGGTCTTTCCTCTGCATATTTCAATCTTGATGTAATAAGGGGATATTCAAATATGGAGAAAGAAAAAATAGATGTTGCCTTTAAAACTATCTCGAGCCTGGAGATAATTCTTCAGATTTATATTAGATTCAGGAGCGGCCTAATTAAGGAAAGTCAGATTTCAACAGAAGAACAATATACATGGAAAAAGTTCAATATGGTTCATAAATATCTGTTAAAAAGGCCAAAGGACCTGTTTGGAGCCATACAAAAATTTAAGATAGAAGATCAGGACTGGGAAATAGCCCTGAATTTAATAAGGTGATTATTTGAAGTTATATTCTATTCCGCTGGTTTTCTCCATTCTTACGATCATATGGGAAATAAAATATATACCCACTTACCTTCCAGAAATTTCATCTCTTGTATTTTCCTTGAGTGCTGTTCTGATGATTGCCTGGATAATCGGAAGTTATAAAAGCAACAGGGGAACCATTGCATCCCTGTCCCTGTCCCCTTTCCTATTCTTTCTTGAATATGAAATGACATTCAATACTATCTCTTCAGATTTTACCTTCGGTACTTCCCTTCTCATTATGATTCTCTATTTTTTCACCCTTTTAACCTGGATATTTGCCATAATTGAAGGCATAAACGGACCGGATCCTTCCCTGAGCAGAGGAGAAATCAGGGAAAAGATCTCAAATATACTGGAAGATCTTGAGTATATACCGCCACCATAATTTTTTTAGACAATCCCTCTTCCTCTAAGTTCATTCATTCCGCCTTCCACGTTTGCTACCTTAAATCCCTTATCTGCAAGGAACATGGCTGCATAAATGCTCCTGTTTCCGTGTTCACAAACTATTGCATATTTTTTGTCGGTGGAAAGCTTTTTGTAACTGCTGAAAAGTTCCTGAATTGGAATCAGCTCTGCTCCATCGATGTATCCGCCCTGCCATTCATAGGGCTCCCTCACATCTATTACTGTGAATTCGTCTATCCTGTCAGCAAACTGTTCAGGCGTAAGATTTTCCATTCCCACTTCCTTAAAATTGCCCTCTTTCAGGAATTTATCATATTCTACAATTTGTGGATGGAGCCCTCTTTCTTTTAATAGTTTATCTATCTTTTCTATTTTTTCCTGACTGTCTGAAAGGAAGAGTACCTCACCCTTCTTTCCCTTAAGATATTCGGCAATCTCATCTGGCCATCGTCTCTCGTAGAAAGGTGCCAGAACGGTTTCAGGAATGTGCCTCTGGGAATAGGAATCGAAATCTCTTGTATCTATTACCTCAACCTCACCTTTCTTAAATCCTTCAATCAATTTGCTCAGTTCAGTCATCGTCGAAAGATATCTCATAAAATAAAAATTATATGTAGTTTTGAAAGAGAAATTTCAGTCCATGCCAGTGCCTTTAGCCAAAAAATTTAAGGTACTCTACAACCATAATTTAATGTAATTTGTGATTTTTTGCTGATGTTTAATGTTCATCTAAATACTCAAATAGGACAGGAAAATTAACCATCATTATGCCATTTTCATTTCAGGAAAGAAGAGATATATTAAAAAACATCATAGAAAGGAGCCTGAAAACATTAAATCCCTCCATTCTTGTAAAAAACAGGTCTGAAAAAATCAGGTCATTTATAGGAAATTCAACTTTTTCCATTCTAGCCACGGGAAAAGCTTCAGTAAATATGTGCAGAGGAATAGATCAGGATTTATTGAAAAAAGCCTCCAAGGCAATTTGCCTGTCCCCTGTTGGGGAAGATGATCCAGAAGGCTATGTCAGCCTCCACGGAAACCATCCCTATCCTGGCGAGGACACCCTGAAATCATCACTAAAAATTTACAACGAATTAAAGGAAGACAAGGCGGAAAAATTGATTTACCTCCTTTCCGGAGGTTCCTCATCCATATTCGAAATACCTGTAGATGGAATTTCACTTGAAAAATACAATTATATAATGAAGAGGTTAATAACAGGAAACTTCTCCATTGATATTACAAATTCGGTAAGATGCAGAGTCTCAAAGATTAAATGCGGTAAACTGTTATATGAAACAAAGTATGGGAAAGTTTTAATCCTGGCCATATCGGACGTTCCCGATGATAAAATATACACAATCGGATCAAACCCTTTTTATAAGCCTGAAGTGATTGGCGACATACCGGATTCAATTCAAAGGGAATTTGACATCGGCAACGAAAAAGAAATAGGAAAGGAAAGCAGGATCGTGCCTGAATACTCCATAATTCTTTCAGGTTCAAAGTACGCCGAGGAAGTTCTTAATAATTTCCCCGCCCAGCAGGATAGATTCAATTTTGGACAGATAATTAAGGGAGACGTAGAATTACTTGCACCTGAAATTATGCATTTACTTAGAACCAAATTTAATGAAACTGGAAAACCATTCTGGTTTGTGGCCCACGGTGAGAGCACAGCAAGGGTAAGGGGAAAGGGGAAGGGTGGAAGAAACAGCTATCTATCCTCGCTCATATTGAAGAATTCAGATTCAAACGAAATTTTTTCATTCATTTCATTCGCCACAGATGGGGCAGACGGAAACAGTGGCCTGGCAGGGTTTATTGTGGATGAAGAACTGAGAAAAACACTGGATATGAAAGAAATCCAGAGTTATATTGATTCGAGTAACACGGCTGAACTTGCAATAAAATCAGGTACATTCATCAAGACGGGCCCTACGGGAAACAACGTATCTGATGTGATTTTTGGTTATTATGGGGGGAAGGTCATTGAAAATTCTGTACAATAGGAACGGAGATAATGCCATCTACGATGAAAACAGCCATGTAATAATCAAGGGCAAAAGGGTTATGGATATCTCCCCTGGAATCATTATTAAGGAAGGTTCTAAAATAAAATTAGATGGTGTAAACTATGTTGTTCTCGGGCAATCTCCATTGATGTTCAGGCACCACGCA
>JAGDXN010000048.1:18917-23536 GCA_023256455.1 Cuniculiplasma sp. | reverse complement strand
AAAAGAGGGCCTCAGATTGTTGACCCAAAGGACGCAGCTGTAATGACAATGTATGCCAACATTAAGGGAAATTCGAGGATAATTGAGAGCGGAACAGGTTCAGGTTTCCTCACATACATGATTTTGAATATGCTATCAGAAAATGGAAAGTATCTGGGTATAGATCAGAGTAGAGAATCCATAAATATTACAAGGGAAAATGTAAGGACAGCTTTGAACAGGGATATTGAGATTTTAGAAATGAATTTTCATGAATTTGACGGAAGAGGGGAAATATTTGATGCTGCCATACTTGATCTTCCCGATCCCTGGCAGAGCGCAAACAATCAGAAAAAATATATAAAACCAGGTGGAAGAATCGTAACATATCTACCCAACTATGATCAGGTTGAAAAAGCCGTCTCCGCTTATGAAAATAATGGCTTCATGCACATTGAGACATTTGAAATTATTAAGAGGGAGATAATTGTGAGGGAAGGGGCAACGAGACCATCATCCACAGGAATTATGCACACGGCATTCCTGAGTTGTTTTGTAAGGCTGGAAGGATCAGAAACTCTCCTTAGATGATAAGGCTAAAAATCACAGTTTTGCTGGAAAATTAGATTTTGGATTCCTCCTTCCATGAAAAAGGGTGGTTTCCATATATTTAAATAATGATGAAACATCATAATTTTTAATGCTTAAGGGTAAAAGTTTAGTAAGTATTGACGACGTTGCCACCGATGATATTTTTGAAATTTTCAAACTTGCATCGGAATATAAAAAGAAAGTGTCAAAGGGAGAGGTCTTAAGTGAACTCAACGGGAAGATTATGGCCACACTTTTCTTTGAGCCAAGCACCAGGACAAGGCTATCCTTCGAAAGTGCCATGCACAGGCTGGGAGGAAGCGTAATTACCGTTTCAGAGGCAAAATCAAGTTCGGCTTCCAAGGGAGAAACCATTGCCGATACAATTAGAATGGCCTCATCCTATTCGGATATAGTTGTGATGAGACATCCAATGGAAGGTGCCGCCAGGCTGGCTTCTGAATTTTCCTCTGTGCCAGTGCTTAATGGTGGAGACGGCTCCGGTCAGCATCCAACACAGACAATTCTTGATCTTTTCACAATCTGGGAAAAGTTTGGAAGGATAGAGGGACTTAACGTCAGTCTTGTCGGAGATCTCAAATATGGAAGAACTGTGCATTCTCTGATTAAGGCCCTGTCAAGATTTGAAAACGCCATCAACTTAATATCCCCAGAGATATTACAAATGCCGGAACATGTATTATCTGGAATAAAAAATCAGCAAAATATCAGAAAGATTAGCAATCTGGAAGATGTCCTGGATAGGAGCGATGTTTTCTATGTCACAAGAATACAGAAAGAGCGTTTTGTTGATATGAATGATTATGCTAAGGTTATAGGCTCCTATTCCTTTGATCTGGCAACTGTCAGCAAGATGAAGGAAAGTGCCATAATTATGCATCCATTGCCCAGGGTTGACGAGATAAATCCTGAGGTTGACAGGGATAAGAGGGCCCTCTATTTTACACAGGCTTCGAACGGTGTGTTTGTGAGAATGGCAATAATTAGCATGATATTGGGGGTGAGATAAATGGGTGATGAGAAAGTTCTAAGAATAAATAAAATTGGGGATGGAATTGTAATAGATCACATTGAGCCAGGAAATGCCTTAGAGGTTTTGGAAGTTCTGAAGATTAGCGGCAAGGATGGAATGACCGTGAGTTTATTGATGAATGTTCCCAGTGGAAAGGTTGGAACCAAAGACATCGTAAAAATTGAAAAAAAGAAGCTTGCAAAGAATGAACTTGATAAAATAAGCCTGGTTTCGCCAAAGGCAACCATAAATGTAATATCAGATTATGAGATAAAACAAAAGTTCACGGTGGACATCCCTGAAAAAGTTGTGGGAGTAATAAAATGTTCCAATCAGAATTGCGTGACAAACAGCAAGGAACCTGTGACAACTACATTTACACGAGAATCCTCGCAGGATGGGATGAGATTTAGGTGCCATTACTGCGATCGCACGATGTCCCTCAGTGAAGTAAAAAAATCAATTATAAGATGAGTTCAGGAAACAACTTTTTTGCTTCCTGACAGCACACCCTTAAGTTCTTTAAATATCTTGTTATCAATATCATTTCTGTTTGTTTTTAGAAGAGGGCTTTCCACCGTAATAACATCATTTGTCCTGACATTGATGTATTTTCTTGAACCGTTCTGAATATTTCTAAGTTCAGAAATTTCCATATGATCCAAAGGCTTGCTATTGTCTGATTTAAACACTATGGATGTGGATTTTCCAAAGGCCTCGGGAATTCTGGATATTAGGGTGGAATGTAAATCCAGAGAAAATCTGTCAGAATAATCGCTTATAATTATAACATTCCATGAAGAATCGATATAACTGGCTGCTATCTCGGCTGCTCTCTTTAAGTCCTGGTCTGAGATCAGCTGCCTGAATATGAGGTGCTTCAGATCAGGGTCCTTTATTTTTTCCATCTCATCATCCAGGCACATTAATCCGTTTTCATCCAGAACTTCAACAAAGTCCTTACCATACAAATTTTTCTCCTCTGCGTTGTATCTAAAATAATCCATTCCGGCATAATCCTTGATTGCAGTATTTTTATCTGATTTTTTTTCTGAAATCGTATATACTCCTATCCTTGAGTTCTTCTCCATTCCATTTACTAAATCTGCAACTTTTTCAAATATGCCATTCATGTTTGAACCTATTATTACAACAGTTGTACTGTTATATATTTCGAAATATGACTCACTTCTGCTCCTTACAATATTTGTCACTACCTCATCCATCCTGGTACTATTCATCAAACCTCACCCTCTCTCTGTTTGTCCTCTCTTCCTCATCTCTCAAATTCCTGAAAAGTGATTTTTCAATCTGCCCATATTTATTTATTCTATCTTCAAAAATTGTTTTAATCATACCATTATCAAAAACATATTCTATTATGGACTTGATAGCCTCTTCTTCACTTGAATAATATCCCAAATCAACCATCTTTTCAATTAATTCTCTCTGCTTTCTTGAAATTGCTACAGAATCTGAATTGCTTCCCTTATTTCTCACTGATTTGTTGCTAATATAATTTAGGGCGCAGTTTCGAAGAAACTCCGATCTGCTTCCATATCTAGGATTACTTTCCAAAAATGAGTCTATTTCATCAAGATCGTCCTCAGAAATTCTCAAGGTGATCTTTATGTCCTTTGAATCTGAAATCATATCTCATCCATACTCTATATTCTAAGTTGTATTTAAATATTATTGACATAATGTATTGACATATGCCATACTTCAATAATCAAACACTATATAATCATTTGTGATTCATTATTCATTGAATCCCTGATTCTTCTATCTTTTTTCATAATATGATGAATTATGAAGTTCCCCTAAGTTCATTTAGAATCTGGATAATGGTTTTACCTTTTAAGAAGAGGCGTCTGTCAAATATTCCTATTTTCATCCCGTTTTTTGTCTTAATAATATAGAGTTTCGATCTCATCTCTTCGACTCTTTCTATCTTGTCAATATTTCTAATCAATATGGAGGTCGTCTTCCCGGCTGAATTAATTCTAATTCTGTCTTGAAAAATTTCAATCCTTGCATATCTTCTATATTTTAAGATATCATAGGCAATTACAATTGCAGTTATTACGGGGTAGGGTAGCAGGTTAATGAATGAACTAAGAAAAAAATGGGGATAGAAATATATTGGTACTATTATGGCAATTGAAAGAAAAATTATGGAAATTATGATATACGCCATGGATCCACTTTTGAATGAAACTATTAATTTATCTCTGGTAAGGGACATTTAGTTTTCCTTTCACCATACATTTTTTACATTTAATCTTTTTTAAGTCTTCCATGTTCAGTTCTCCCATCCTTCTTGATTAGAACTTTGTAAGTTTAAAAGGGACGTTTTAAACTTGATCTAACAAATTCATTTTTTGTAAGCGAGATTTTAAATAATCTCCCTCAAAAGCCTGTTAAACATTGGATACGGATCTTAGTTTTCTCCAACAGGGTCGATCTGCCTAAATTTAATACCAAAATAAATATACACGGACATATGGAAGTGGATATAATTTATGCTAAAAGTAAGATTATGCACGGTATTTACAGGTATTCCATAAATCTTATTAATGACCTTCAGAAAGAGGGAATTAAGATAAACAGGCATCCAGTAAGGAAGGTTGAGTTAAACATAAGGGGAAAACCAGTTGGAGGGTGGGTCAGCCAGGAGTTTTTTATGAAATTCGAGCGATTTAGTTCGGACATTGTACATTCAACATCACATTGGCTACTGAGCAAGAAGACAAATGTGGTTACTGTCCATGATATAATGCCTTTGATATATCCAGATATTTACAATTTGAGTCCGGGACTGAAGAGGTTCTATGAAAGGGCTCTTCGCAGAATTAAGGATAAGACCGTCATTGTCCAGACAAAAACAGTAAAGGAAAGCCTGTTAAATTTCATTAATGAAGATCAAATACATATTATAACAAGCGCGGTAAGGAAACCCGAGACCAGTGGAAAAAACCCCTATCCAGATGATGGAAAAATTCATCTTTTCACT
>JAGDXN010000048.1:17175-18907 GCA_023256455.1 Cuniculiplasma sp. | reverse complement strand
GAATTTGGAGTGAGGAAAAGATTCGATATTTTATACGATTACATGAGGGGTCAGGAAGACGTGTCGCTTTACCATGTAGGAAACATAGTTTACAAAGATTATTATGAAAAATGTATGAGGGATAAGCCGGAAAATGTTTATTATCTGGGGTATCAGGACAAGGTTACTGTCGGCGATTACATGAAAAATGCAGATTACTTTGTTTACAACAGTCTGGATGAGGGGCAGGGACTCCCTCCTCTTGAGGCAATGCTACTGAATACCCAGCCCGTCGTAAATGACATCCCTGTATTCAGGGAGATGATGAATGACAGGGCATATTACTATACAGACCGGGAATCTTTTTATAAATCAATACACAGCCCCAAAAAAGATGGATTGGAGGAATGGGTCAGAAGATATGACAATTGGGCAAAAGAGACAATTAAGGTTTATGAGTCTGTAACGGGAAGTTTAAAGAAATGAAAAGAAAAATGGATTCCACGAAGGCTAAAATTATTGTAAATCTGCAGCCAGAGTTAGATTTTACTTTAAACATTTCGCCATATTAGAGTCGATAAATGCTTGGCTTAAATATGAGGTTAAGGTTATTTATTAATAAATTATATTCAATTATAAGATGAAGATAACAAAGGATTTCGAGGATGACCATATAATCGAACAAATGAAAATGAGGGAAATAATCGAAGGTGCTGAAAAAGGCGAATTGGACTTAGATTTGATGGATGAGCTTGAAAATCATCTTAAGAACCATATGTTTCAGGAAGAGGAATATATTTTTCCAGCCATGAACAAAGTACAGAATCTCAGATTGGAAATTGCTGGATTCCAGACTGAACATGCTGCCCTATGGAGGCTGTTTTCCATGATACATTCTGACCTTGAAAAGGGAAAGCATGATAAAATTCAAAAATATCTAACAGAGATATACAAAATACTTGTTGAACATAACAGCAGGGAGGAGATTTTTGTATATAAAATGATGAATGATGACTCCATGCCGGTCATGGAAATGGTAAGGCCAGAGGGCTGGGTCTGTAAAAAAATTAGAGAAACTCAGGCAATTCATTAAACTTATGTAAAAATTTATAGTTCCCTATAACTTACTATGGCTGAGTATCCTGTACATCTTTCGTTGCCATAGCTGTTGTAACATTTTATGGATTGTTGAATTATCATGATGCTTCCCCTTGCAAGCCTTGTGGCTTCCATAAGTGCGCCCATACCCCCAAGATTACAACCTGTATGGTTAATCTCTTTTGCAACCACATGGAACCTTTCTACGTCGAGAGAGGTAAAAGCATCCAGCAATATTTTATCCTTTTCTTCTGTATTTTTATTATTTTCATACTGATTCAGGTTAGCTGATACTATCATGACACTTTCATTTTTTAATGAATTAAATGTTCTGGCAATGTTAAGCGAATCATCAACATTATGTCTACCCAGAAGTATGGGAAGTATGCCAATATCGTCCCTTCTCACCCGGGAAAGGTATGGTAGGATGGAATCTATGGAATATTCCTTTTCGTGGCTTAGATTGTCTCGTTGAATCCATGGGTTGTTTTTTATAATCTCTATTCCCCTGGAATCTATTGGGAATGGTTTTCCGTGGGCCTGGAAAGGCGAGCCATCATAGTAGGAGTTTATGGGAGATGAGCGGTTATGTTTCGTTCCTAAAATAAGAAAATTTGATTTATGGGAAAACTCCAAACTCTTAAGGCCAGACATA
>JAGDXN010000048.1:15438-17165 GCA_023256455.1 Cuniculiplasma sp. | reverse complement strand
ATTCCCCGCAATTCTGAATCTTTCCGTGGGGCACCAAAACCCCTATTATTTCCTTATTCTCAAATTTCTCAGTTAATCTGTATTTGTAATTTTCTATTATTTTGTCCATTTCCTCCTTGTTAGATGGATAAAGATATCCTTCAGAAACTGATATCCGGTATGTGCTCATATAAATCATAATGTTATAAAAAGTTAATAAATCATTCTAAACCCTTGAAATTTAAATGAACACTACACGTTTTATTTTAGGGCAATACAAATAAGTATTTCCTTTTCATACACAAATAATGAATAGAAATATTCTCATATTTGGTGGCAACGGCTTCCTTGGTTCACATCTTGCTGAAAAAGCAATTAAAAATGGAATGGATGTTACAGTTGTTGATGATCTCTCTACAATGGAAAAAATCAATGTTCAGGAAAGGGTGAATTTAATTAAAGAAAAAATAGAGGATTTTTCAAGCAATGAAAAATTTGACGTTGTGGTGCATCTTGCAGCAAGACCATCTCCAGAAGATTACATAGATCATCCCATAGACACAATATCATCAAATTCCTTTGGTACAAGAAATGCACTGGAAATCGCAAGAAAGAACAGTTCTGTATTTATGTATACATCGTCCTCAGAAGTTTATGGGGATGCTCAGGTCATACCAACCCCGGAAAGCTATTATGGTTATGTAAATCCCAATGGATTAAGAAGCTGTTATGATGAGGGCAAAAGATTTTCTGAAGCTCTCATAATGGCATACCACAGGCAGTACAAAATGGATACAAGGATACAGAGGCCATTCAATGTTTATGGCCCAAGGATAAGAGAAGATGGGCAGTATGGCAGGGTTATACCAAGGTTTATAAAATGGGCATTGAACGATGAAGACATTATTATCTTTGGCAATGGAAGGCAGACAAGATCGTTCCTTTACATTGATGACTGGCTTGAAGCAACCTGGAATTTTATACATAAAGAAAACTTGGCAGGTTCCATAATTAATATTGGGGCATCACAGGAAATCACTGTTGAAGATCTTGCAAAAAAAGTAATTGAATTGACAGGATCAAAATCAAAAATTATCCATAAGGACGCAAGGCCAGATGATCCCTTCAGGAGATCTGCTGACACATCACTGGCAAAAAAGCTGATTGGATTTAACCCCAAGGTAGGCCTGGAGGAGGGCTTACTGAAGACAATAAAATGGTTTGAGGGTGGGCATTAGTGAAAGTATCTGTTGTAGGCCTTGGATACGTAGGTCTGGTAACAGCAGCAGTTCTGGCGGACAGGGGTAACAGGGTTGTGGGCATCGACGTAAATCAGGAAAAGATAGATATGCTCAATGAGGGAAGAATGCCCATATTTGAGCCGGGCCTGGAAGATATCTTGGGAAGAAATGCAAAAAATATTACGTTTACATCCCAATATGATCAAATAAAGGGTTCAGAATTTGCATTCATTGCAGTGCCAACTCCTACTGTAAATGGAAAAATGGTATCACAGTATGTGATGGATGCGGGCAGGAAAATCCATGAAATAGATCCAGATATAACTGTTGTGATAAAGAGCACTGTGCTTCCAGGAACTGCCAAAAAACTGGGTGAATCAATAAATTCAAATGTAATATCCAATCCTGAATTCCTTAGAGAGGGATCAGCAATACATGACACGATCCACCCTGACAGGGTTGTAATCGGGGGTAAGGAAAATACAAAGAGATTGGGTGAGCTATGGC
>JAGDXN010000048.1:14656-15428 GCA_023256455.1 Cuniculiplasma sp. | reverse complement strand
AATTCACCAATTCGCCCATATTGTATACAACCAATGAGAATGCGGAACTGATCAAATATGCAAGCAATGCCTTTCTTGCCACAAAAATATCCTTTATTAACCAGGTGGCTGATCTTTGTGAAAAGATCCCTGGTGCTGATGTTAATGTTGTTGCGAAGGGCATGGGTATGGACAGAAGGATCGGAATGGAATTCCTGAAGGCAGGATTGGGCTATGGTGGATCATGTTTTCCCAAGGACACAAGGGCTCTTCTTTCCTTTGGTGAGGAGAATGGTGTTGATCTAAGCATTGTCCGGTCAACAATAGAATATAACCATAATAGGGTTAGAAATATAGCAAAAAACATTGAAAATATATGGAATAATAAGGAGACAAGGATAGGAATTCTTGGCCTTTCCTTCAAGGATAATACGGATGATCTGAGAGAAAGCAAATCCCTTGAATTAATAAATGAACTGAAGAACAGGGGATACAAAAATCTAATGGCATATGATCCTGCAGTAAAATCAAATGATCTCATAAGTGTGGAACATGATATAAATAAGGTGATTAGAGATTCAGACGTTCTTATTGTTGCGACGGAATGGCCAGTTTTTTCAGAGGTCCTCAGAGGTATTCATGATAAAACCATAATAGATTTAAGGAGAATTCTGGACGTGGAAAAGTATCATATTGCATATGGGGTTGGTCTCGGTGGGCAGGATTAGGAAATGCGTGATTCCCGCTGCGGGAATGGGAAAGCGATTTTATCCACTGACCAGGGCACAGCCAA
>JAGDXN010000048.1:13756-14646 GCA_023256455.1 Cuniculiplasma sp. | reverse complement strand
TTCCTATTGTGGACCGCCCCGTCATACATTATGTAGTAGAAGAGGCAATAAAGTCAGGTCTTGACGAAATACTAATAGTTGTTGGGTATGGGAAGGATTCCATAATTAACTATTTTGACAGGCATAAACTGGACAGAGAAATGGATCTTTATGGCATCTATGATCTTCCGGATATATATTTTGTGAGGCAGAAGGAACAGCTTGGCCTTGCCAATGCAATATCATACGGAGAACATTTCACAGATGATGAGGATTTTGCAGTTCTTCTGGGAGATACAATTTACAGATCAGGATCTGAAGGTACAGTTACATCCCAGATGGTTGATTCTTTTAACAAAATAGGGGAATCAATTATTGCACTGGAAAATGTTCCCTTAAAAGATGTGGTAAATTATGGAATTGTAGATGGAAAGGAAATATCAGAAAATTTTTATAAGATTGAACGAGTGGTGGAAAAGCCATCTGTTGAAGAAACGCCAAGCAATATGGGAATTACAGGAATTTACATCTTTAAAAAGGAGATATACAAATATTTAAGGAATGTAAAGCCAGGAAAGAATGGGGAAATGCAGCTGTCAGATGCCATCAATGCCATGGCAAAGGAATACGAAATATATGGCCAGATAATTAACGGGGAAAGGTATGATATAGGAAATATGGAACTTTGGATAAAAACATTCCTTAAGTTTGCCAGGGAAAGGGGATATTGATAATATCAAGCATAAAATTTCAAATATGGATAGCCGCATTTAATAAACATAAAATCAACCTGCGTGTGGGATTTTAATTTTCTCATAAAAGACTTCATTTTACCTTAATGGAGTTAAAATGCGATCAGTTATTTTAACAGGTCATTTATTACTCAGTTATGATAGGGGCATATGCCTTTG
>JAGDXN010000048.1:10471-13637 GCA_023256455.1 Cuniculiplasma sp. | reverse complement strand
ATGTGTGGCGGGGAGAATATCAACTGAAAAGTTGAAAAGGGATAGGGCCTATGCTATCAAGATGAGGAATCTATATGGAAATCCCTTAACTGAAATAATAAACGACATGTTTCCATCCTATTATTTCCGCCTTTCTTATGGAAATCGCGATTTTAAGGGAGATGGTGGAGATCTAATTCATAATGAATGGAAAATGAGGAAAAATATGGAAAAATACGTGAGATTTGGATTGAGAAAAATTGGAATAAGGGAAAGGCCCCACTACATGGTGAGCAAGCCTTATGAATGCTGTGAAGTATGGCATACTGGAACGCTTAGAAGAAAGGATGCAATGAGCCAAAAGTGGAGGGAACAGACCGAAAGAGAAGTCAACATGGGCATAAAAACAAACGCGGAAAGGCTCAAGATTCTTAATCAGCCATTCGATTACCATTCTTTTAGAAATCTTGGAAATAGAGTATACTTGAGAAGGGTAAACGATAAGGAGATCCCATCCATAATCATGGAGAACAGAGAAATATTCTGGCAGACTGATTTTTCTGAGGATGAATATGAAAATGGCAATTAAGATTGAAGTTTGAAAAAGATCAAAATAAACTTACTTAAAAAATATAAGCCTTAATTGCTTTATCCATAGTATGAATGACGAAACAAATTATTATCACGAGAAATTAAAAGAGATTGAAAAGAGGTACAGCAAAGAGGAGGATGAAAGGCTTAAAAAGTGGAGAGAAACTACCCTGAAAAACTGGGAGAAATTGACAAATCCTGTATACAAGGATTATGAAAACTCCTCGGGAATAAAGATCAGAGATCTCTACACGGAAACAGATCTCCCTCAAAACATGGAAGATATAACAGGGCTGCCGGGAGAGTATCCCTTTACCAGGGGAGTATATCCCAATATGTACCGGGGAAAGCTGTGGACAATGAGAATGTTTTCAGGATTTGGGTCTCCTGAGGATACCAATAAAAGGCTAAAATATCTCATATCCCATGGTGAAACTGGTCTCAGTGTAGCCTTTGACATGCCTACATTATATGCCTATGATTGTGACAATCCAAAATCCGAGGGGGAAATTGGAAAATGTGGTGTCAATGTTACGACACTGAAGGATATGGAAACTATTTTTGATGGCATCGATCTTTCAAAGGTCACCACATCCATGACCATAAATGCCCCTGCTCACGTTCTGACGGCAATGTATTTTGCCATAGCACAGAAGCAGGGACTTGATCTAAACAACGTTGGAGGTACGGTGCAGGCAGACATACTCAAAGAATATATCGCACAGAAAGAATGGATATACCCACCTGAGGCCCATTTAAGAATAATAAGAGATATGATGACTTATTGCACAGAAAATGCGAAAAAATGGAACTATATTTCAATTTCCGGTTATCATATAAGGGAGGCAGGGGCAAGTGCTGTCCAGGAGCTGGCATTTACACTTGCAGATGGTTTCTATTACGTTGAAATGGGTAAAAAAGCCGGACTGGATGTGGATAAGTTTGCCCCAAGGTTATCCTTTTTCTTCAATTCATCCATAAACTTTTTCGAAGAAATCGCAAAAATGAGAGCTGCAAGAAGAATATGGACAACAGTACTTAAGGAAAAGTTTGGTGCAAAGAACCCGAGGACAATGATGTTAAGGTTCCACACACAAACATCGGGATACAGCCTTACATGGCAGCAACCCCTTAATAATATAATAAGGACTACGGTGGAGGCCATGGCTGCCATACTCGGGGGCACCCAGAGTCTGCATACAAACTCATATGATGAGGCTATGGCTCTTCCAACTGAGGATGCTGTTAAGGTTGCTCTCCGTACACAGCAGATACTCGCAGAAGAAACTGGAATAGCAGACACGGTTGATCCGCTTGGTGGATCCTATTATATTGAGTGGTTGACAAGCAAAATGGAAGAGGAAGCAATGAGGTATTTCGATAAAATAGAATCCATGGGTGGAATTCTTGAGGCTGTGAAGAATGGTTACATTCAGAGGGAAATAGCCGCAACGTCATATAAGAGGCAGAAGAGACTGGAGGATGGGAAAGAGATAATGGTTGGTGTCAATAAATACGTGGATGAAGATGAGAAACCTTTAAACATCCTGAGAATTGGCAAGGAAGCAGAAAAGAGGCAGCTGGAAAGATTGAGAGAAGTAAAGAGCAAGAGGGATGAGACACTTGTTAAGAAAACACTGGATGATCTCAAGAACGCTTTTCTCGACGAAAATAAGAACATAATGCCCTATGTGATCGAAGCTGTAAAGTCATATGCAACAATAGAGGAGATATCAAATGTCGGAAGGGAAATATATGGTGGATGGAAAGAACCAGTCATTGTTTAAGGATAAACCAATTAAGATTCTTTTGGCCAAACCAGGTATCGACGGTCATGACAGGGGGGTATTTGTATTGGCAAAGGCCTTCCGTGATGCGGGAATGGAGGTGCTTTATGCAGGTCTCCTTCCTACCCCGGAGGAGGTTGTGGATACTGCAGTTAATGAAGATGTGGATGTGGTAGCCCTGAGTTTATTGAATGGTGCCCACATGACAGTATTCAAAAAGGTCGCAGATCTGATGAGACAGAGAGGAATTGACGATATTGCCCTGGTTGGAGGGGGGACAATCCCGGATGAGGACAAACCATTACTTGAAGCCATGGGAATTTCAGGAAATTACGGTCCAGGAACACCTCTTTCAGTCATAATAGAACACGTTACAAGAAGAGCAGAAGAGGCAAGGCTCAAAAAATTAAGGTGATTTAAGCGGATATTGAAAATCTTGTAGCAGGAGTTCTTAAATCGGACAGCAGGAGCATCGCAAGGGCAATTTCCTATGCCGAGGGTGCAAATAGCAATGTAAAAAAGGAGATGCTTTCAAAATTATACAATCACACTGGAAAGGCACAGGTAATAGGGATAACTGGACCGCCTGGAATAGGAAAAAGCACATTAATAGGTAACGTTTCTTCAAAAATGGCAGATATGGGTCACAGGGTTGCCATTCTTGCCATAGATGCGTCAAGTCCATTCACTGGCGGCTCACTTCTGGGAAACAGGATAAGGATGCAAGAATCATTGAGCGGCAAAAATATTTATATGAGGAGCCTTGCAAACAGGGGTGCAAGAGGAGGATTGTCAGAATCTTCCATAGG
>JAGDXN010000048.1:6352-10461 GCA_023256455.1 Cuniculiplasma sp. | reverse complement strand
GCAGGCAGATCTGGATGTTATGGACCTGGCGGATACAACCGTACTGGTGCTTGGTCCAGGATTGGGAGACCAGGTTCAGGCAATAAAGGCTGGAATAATGGAAATTGCAGATCTGTTTGTTATTAATAAAATGGACAGGGCAGATTCATATTTTGCAATGAAGGATATTGAGGATACCCTTGCCATGGACGATGCCAGACCTTTTAAGAGGGAAGTTGTTGGAACTACTATCAAGGATCCAGCAACATACCAATCTCTCATTGCACTTTTGACAAAGCATGGAGATTTCATGAGGGAAAGTGGCAAGATTGGAGAAAAAAGGTTTAAAATGGGCTTGAGATGGATGCTTGAAGATGAATTGAGGACGAGGGTCATAGATCCCTTGATGAAACGCATACCGGTGAACAGTGAAAGGAAAAATTATTATGACCTGATGGAAACTCTTGGTCAGATCTTTTCAGAAAATCTCAATAAAGTACTGGAAAAGGAAATTGTTTGATCTCTCTTGAACTAAAAAACCTTTAAATAACCTTTAATGATAATCACTTATGGCAACGATGTATGGACCATTGAAATTTATGGCGGATGAATTCATGAAAAATGTGAACGACAGAGCAAAGGAAGTATTGACATTTTTGTATCCTCCAGTGAAGATGTATGAATCCGGCGGAGAACTTGTAATTGAGGCAGATATGCCAGGGTTTGAAAAGAAGGATATTAAAGTTACGGCCAACAGGTATTCAATTGACATATCCGCATCCAGAAAGGAAGAGGAGGAAAATAATGTGTTCCTCGATCAGAGGCCTACCAGGGTATTCAAGTCAATAAAACTACCGGTGGATATAGACATGGATGCCCCTGTTGCTGCAAAGTATGCAAATGGGGTCCTGACGGTAAAGTTACCAATCAAGGGCTTAAAAACATTGAAGATCGAATAAGTAACCGGATCTATTAAGAATTTTTTATTTTTGTATTTAAACGTATATTTTTTTTCTGTATCAAAAAATATATATGCTTAAGGTACATAAACACATATGGACTTGGGAACAATCCTGGCCAATCCTATAGTTGAGGTTGCCCTGATATTTGTAGATGGGCTTCTATTCGGTCTTGGAATTAAGAAAGGTGTATGGTCAGTGCTCTTAATTATTATTGCTGTGGCGCTGGGCGAATATATCAATTATTCGGTATTACCGAAAGCTTCACTTTCAACCTTTGAGACAGATGTTAAGAACCATATTTTGTATGTAATCTCAAACATAGAAAAGGTGATTCCATATCACAGCATTGGTTCAATTGGTGCCATAGGTGTGAGTTTTATTGTATTTGCAGTGGGATTTGTCATAGGATATCTAAAGGGATAAATTCCATATTCTGTAACATTTATATGGTTTGTTGATGTTATTGTAGTGGTTAAAATGAAGATTATCAACAGAAACAAGGGTAAGGATGTAAAATCAATGACCCCTGAACAGGCTGAAAAATTAATTATAGAAGCCGAATCCAATCTTACACTGCTTGAAAAGGAAAGGGATCGTAAAAAAGCAAAATATGACGAACTTTTTAAGCAGGGTGTGGAAGCTTCAGATTCAAGAAGGATGAATATAGCCCATGAACTTGAGTTCATTGAAAAGGATATATCGGGCATCGACAAAAGAATGAAGTCTTATAGGGAAACAATACGGATTCTCCAGGAGATCAAAAGTGCCAAGTCAATGAAGACTGAACTTCCCGATCAGCTTATTGACATGATGGATCCTGCAGAGGTTAAAAATCTTCTCATTCAGAGCAAATCCGCTGAAAAACTGAGTCAGAGAAAAAGAGAATCTGTTCTTTCAAGCATTGATGACGTTTCCGGACTGGATGAAGAGGAAAAGGGTGAAGAAAATAAGTACATGCAGATATTCAGAGAGATGGACAGGAGTAGAGAAGATCTTTCACCCAACAGAGAGAAAACATCGCCAAAGGAAAAGGAAAGTAGTACAGATAAAGAAGAAGAGTGATTCCCATGGATTCTGACTACCTCACGATTGAGAACATTAAAAAAATATTGACTTCGGATATAAAATGTGAGGAGGAAGAGGAAAGCAAGGGCAATTATGAAAAAGCAAGGGCATATATTCAGTCCATAATTGGAAACTTAAATCTTCTTAAGAAGATAGATAAATATGATTCAGGGAGGTACGAAGAACTCATAAGAAAGTGGGAAGAAAAGAAAAAATACCTTGGTTCACCATCCCATAAGGAAAGGCCAAATAAGGATAAAGTAGGGAAAGGCTCGGGCCTGATAGGAAAGATGGAGGGAGAATTCAGGTCACGTATAGAATCGCTAATTTCAAAATCAGATGTACGCTGGGATCAGATAGGCGGCCTTGAAGAGGAGAAAAACGTCATTAAAGAGGCTGTATTTTTTGCAATGGCATCTCCGAGCAGGGATGTTAAGGTTCCAAAGTTGAGGAATATACTTTTGTTTGGCCCACCAGGTACGGGAAAAACCACAATTGCAAAGGCCATAAGCACAAATATTGGAGCTACCTTCTTCAATGTGACCATATCGGAACTTCTTTCAAGGTATGTGGGCGATTCGGAAAGAATTGTAACCACGCTGTACAGTGTTGCAAGAGAAAGGGCGCCCTCTGTGGTTTTTCTTGATGAAATAGAATCCCTTGTTAAAAAGAGGGATGATGGAAATAAGAGTTCAGGTTCTGTCCTTCAGCAATTTCTTGGCCAGTTGGATGGTTTTGGTACCGGAGATGAATTTGTTATGACTGTGGCTGCAACCAATGTGCCATGGGACCTTGATCAGGCCCTATTGTCAAGATTTGAAAAGAAAATATTTATAGGCCTTCCAGACAGGGAAACCAGGGAAACCATACTGAAAATAAATACGGTTAAAAAGGGATATTCTGTAAAGGCAAACCTTGAAAGGATTTCGGAAATGACCACAAACTATTCGGGGAGAGATCTATACTATTTATGTTCAGAAGCGATCAGAAATATGTTGAGAAGGTCCAATAAGGACGCAATGGAGAGGATAGACGAGCTGGTTTCCGAATCTGGAAATTCAATAAAATACAGGATTACCGATATTCTTCAGGAAGATTTTGAATATGCCCTCGGAAAGGTAAAACCTGTTTCTGACAGAACGATGCTTGAAAAATATCGCGAATGGAAGGATAAATATGCAAGCAATTGAGGTGCATTATGGATAGGGATGCCAGTGAAATTATTGGAAAAATGTTAAGGAATAAGCCAACCTCTGATTTTAAGAAGGAATGGACCTTGAATCTTGCAGGTTTATGGTCAAAATATGGAAGCAAAAAATTTTTGGGTAGAAAGGGTATGAAAGAGGTCAGGAAAAACATGCAGGACACCTATGTCATGATAAGTATGGAATCAGACGAAGTAAAAAGGCTTAAGGGGGAAATTGCAAAAATTAAGGACAGCAAGGAAGATACAGATATTATAAAATTCAACAGGGCAAACGATGAGTTAAGTGTGAGGGAAAACAGGCTTGCTGAGCTTCATTTAAGATATAAATTTCTGTCATCCATATATTCCATTCAGGATCTTGCAAGGGGAATGAAATTTATTAAAAAAATAGATTCGACGCTTAAGAAAAAGAGCAATCTCGAAATACTTGAAAAGGCCACAAAGGATTCCCTGATGAACAGAAAGGAGATTGAAAGAAACCTTGAATCCATGGAAGTTTATCTGGACGTTATGAAGGATGGAAAAACTGTTGTAAGAAGGGACCCGGAGGAGAATAATCTCATAAATCTGGAAGATAAGGAGGAGAGGGACAGGGAAGAGGATGAAGATGGAGATGTGATGACATCATGAGCATTCTAAACAGGAAATCAAGGGAAGAGCTGGAGATTGAAACCCAGATGAACATCCAGATGCTCAAAAAGAAGTCTGAGGCTCATGCAAAGCAGTGCGATATCATGGCAGAGAAGTATGAGAAAAGGGCTGAAGAAGCAAAGAATATTGGGAATATGACTCTGAGCAAAACATTCCAGGAAAAGTCAAAGGCACTCAGGGATCAGGCATCAAAAATAAGATCATTCATCCTTGTAGTTGAAGATATGGAAATGATGAAGGCTCAG